>NZ_JAGPYR010000002.1:0-526429 GCF_020312125.1 Pseudomonas sp. P135 | reverse complement strand
GCGCTGCGATCAACTCTTGAGTTGCTCATCAGCGGGAGGCGAATTCTACAGCGTTACAACCGCGTGTCAAACTCTTTTTTCTCACCGCTGCCGATCACTCCAGACCCGACCTCCTTCCTCGCTGACTCTTCACGCTAAAACCTTGCAAACTATTGATCTACAAGGCTTTTTCGTTTCCGTCTGCGCCGGAAGTGGGGCGAATTATAGACACCTCACAGAAGGCGTCAACCGTTAATTTCAAAATCGCCGAAATTGACCGTTTCGTGATTACCTATATAGAAGAGCACGCACACCTTGCGCAATATATTGCCCATTCATTGATTATTCCGCATCATGCGCCATTACCTGTGCCCGGATCACACCCAGGATGTACATCTGAAATGTCTGAGAAATCCCGCAACATAGCCTCTGCCCTGTTCCCTCTGGGACTGCTGATGATCGCCATGATCTCCATTCAAAGCGGCGCGTCGCTGGCAAAGAGTCTTTTCCCTGTCGTGGGCGCGCAAGGCACCACAACACTCAGGCTGGTATTCGCCAGCCTTATCCTGGTTGCCGTCCTGCGCCCGTGGCGGGCGAATCTGACTGCAAAGTCGTTACGCACTGTGGTGATCTACGGCGTTGCGCTGGGCTGCATGAACCTTCTCTTCTATATGTCGTTGCAGACAGTACCCCTGGGAATTGCAGTAGCCCTTGAGTTCACCGGTCCGCTGGCGGTGGCTTTGCTGTCCTCCCGCAAGCCCATCGATTTTCTCTGGGTGACTCTGGCAGTCATTGGCTTGCTGCTGTTGATCCCTCTGGGGACCTCATCTGCCGCAATTGATCTGCTCGGTGCCGGCTACGCCTTGGGCGCCGGTGTGTGCTGGGCCGCGTACATCGTGTTCGGTCACAAGGCCGGCGCCGACAACGGTGTGCAGACAGCAGCGCTCGGCGTCGTGATTGCCGCGCTCTTTATAGGGCCGATAGGCGTGATACACGCAGGCTCTGCGTTACTGGATATTTCACTGATACCCGCAGCATTGGGTGTCGCCATCCTCTCGACTGCCCTGCCCTATAGCCTGGAGATGATTGCCCTGACGCGGATGCCGGCGCGTACATTTGGCACACTGGCAAGCCTGGAACCCGTCTTCGCTGCGCTTTCAGGCCTGATGTTTCTTCATGAAAGCCTTTCACTGACTCAATGGCTGGCGATCGGCGCAATCATCTTCGCGTCCATCGGTGCAACCCTTGGCTCGGCAAACAGCAAACCTCAACTGGTGCCGGCCGACTGAACTTACCACGCAGCAAGAAGCCATATGGCACTAGCATTTGTAACGCGCATGCGCCATGTTTGTACCTGACCGATTTATCTTCGGTGGCTATGCGTTACAGTTCAAAAGACTCATGGTCCAGTCAATCGGATGGATCGCGATCAGCAATGGCCCGCTAAGGAAAGGAATGAAATACATTTTTGTCGTATTGGCCATACTGGCTGTGGCAGGTTGTGCAGCCACGTCCAAACCCGTCACGCAAAGCAAGCGAGGCATCCACATCAACTGCTCAGGCCTCACATCGTCCTGGGCAAAATGCTACGAACTGGCTACCAACTCCTGCGCTTCGAGGACTTTCAAGGTGATCGCGAAGTCCGGCGATGCCACCGAGGAGCCCGAAGACTATCCGTTCGGCCTGAACCCGGCGGGCTACACCAGCCGCAGCATGATCATCGTGTGCAGGAAAGCTGCACCTCTGGCCGATCCGTCGCCGCAGGACTAAGCCCGCGGCAACGCAGAGCCTTGATCAGACGGGGATCGTGCGGGCCTGCAGCCACAACAGCGCAGTGCCCTGCAGCAGTGGGCTCAACCGCTTCAGAACCTGCACATGGTAGTCGTTCAGCCAGGCGCGCTCTTCTGCGTTCAACATCGACACCTCGAGGCAACGGGTGTCGATCGGACACAGCGTCAGAGTTTCAAAGCGCAGAAACTCGCCGAACTCGGTTTTGCCGGCTTCCTGGTTGATCACCAGGTTTTCGATACGCACCCCCCAGCGTCCAGGACGGTACGTACCCGGCTCGATGGACGTGATCATGCCCGGCAGCATGGCCGTCTGCGGCGTTGCCGGCGCCTGATAGGCAATGACCTGCGGCCCCTCGTGCACATTCAGGAAATACCCCACTCCATGCCCGGTGCCGTGGCCGTAATTGACACCCTCACTCCAGATAGGCGCTCGGGCAATTGCGTCCAGCAGCGGCGACAGAATGCCCTTGGGAAAATGAGCACGCGACAGCGCGATCACACCCTTGAGGACGCGCGTACAGTCCTGCTTCTGTTCGACACTCGGTGTTCCGATCGCCACCATGCGCGTGATGTCGGTGGTACCACCAAGGTACTGGCCGCCCGAATCGATCAGCAGCAGACCATCACCTTCTATCCGTGCATGCTCCGCCTCGGTCGCGCGGTAATGTGGCATCGCGCCATTGGCGTTGAAGCCCGCAATGGTGGCAAAGCTCGGCGAGACATAGCCCGGACGCCGCTCGCGTGCCTGCGTGAGCTTTTCATCAATGGTCAGTTCGCTGACAGGCTCTCGCCCCAGCGCACTGTCCAGCCAGGCGAAGAACTCGCAAAGCGCTGCGCCGTCCTGCTCCATTGCCTGACGGATGTGGGCCGTATCAGCTTCGGTTTTTTGCGACTTCAGTAACGTGCTCGGGTTAAGCCCTTCAACCAGCGTGACCTCGCTGTCCAGGTAATCGAGCAGCCCGCAGGTAACCCGGGCCGGATCGACCAGCAGTCGCGCATCCTTCGGCAGCTCGCGCAAGGCGGCGCCAATCTGCGTGTACTCCATGAGGTTGATGCCGTCGCGCTCCAGGCGCGCACGTACCGGGTCCGGCACTTTCTTCGAGTCCACGAACAGCGTGACGCTTTGCGGACCGATCAAGGCAAATGCGATGAACACCGGATTGTAGGAAACGTCTGCGCCACGCAGATTGAACAGCCAGGCGATGTCGTCCAGCGTTGCAATGAAGTGCCAGTCAGCTTTTCGCTCGGCGATGATCTGACGAACCCGCGCAAGTTTTGCGCTACGGTCCAGTGACGCCTGGGGAGGCAAATGCTCGTAAATCGGGTGAGACGGCAACGCGGGGCGGTCCTGCCACAGCTCGGTGAGCAGGTCGATATCGGTTCGCAGCCGCGCGCCGCGTTCATAGAGCTTGCTTGCCAGGGTTCGCGAAGAAGCAACGGCGAGAACCGCCCCATCAACGGCCACCACGCTCTCGGCCTTGGCCTCGTCTGCCAGCCATTCGAGCGGACCTTGCTGGCCGGGCACCAGTTTCACCAGCTCGATGCCACTGCCGGCCAGCTCTTTGGTGGCCTGTTCCCAGTAGCGGCTGTCAGCCCATATGCCGGCAAAATCCTGCGTGATGATCAGTGTACCGACCGAGCCGTGAAAACCCGACAGCCACTGGCGCCCCTGCCAATAGCCGGGCAGGTATTCGGAGAGGTGCGGATCCGCTGACGGCACCAGATAGGCATCGATGCGCTCCCTGCTCATCAAGGCGCGGGTTTGCGCCAAACGTTCTGCCACGTCTGAACTGGCATTGGATTGCGTGCTCATTGACTCTCCTGCTGACCCGGAAATTGACTGCTTTCATTGGTTCAGATAATGGAGCACTCACCGAGCCTGAGCAACCGCCCAGAACGCTGGCTCAATCAAAGAGGCGCGAATCAAGTCAGCTGCGCGCGCTATGTCCTGCTCGCGAGTGAAGCGCCCCAGACTCAGGCGTATGGTCTGGCTGGCGGCCTGCGGGCTCAGTCCCAGGGCGAGCAGGACATGCGACGGCAGGTTTTTCGCCGAGTTGCAGGCGGAGGTGGACGAAAAGGCGAGGCTCTCACCCAGCGCGGCGACGTCCAGATCGTTATGGGTAAAAGTAAAACTGAGTGTGTGGGCAATCCGCTGCGTGGGACTGCCGTTTATACACACGCCGGGGATCTCGGCCAGGCGATCACAAAGAAGATCGCTCAAGCGCTGTATTTCAACCGCCTCCTCTTCAAGCACTTCTGCCGCCAGGGCAAAAGCCGCGCCCATTCCGGCGATCTGATGCGTCGCCAGCGTCCCGGAGCGCAGGCCGCATTCGTGCCCTCCCCCGTGAATCTGGGCGAGAACACGCTGCTGCGCACGCGGGCCGACATACAAGGCGCCAATGCCTTTGGGCCCGTAGATCTTGTGTGCCGAGAGCGACATCAAATCCACCGCGAGCTGGCTGAGGTCGATCGGCAGCTTGCCAGCGCCCTGTGCAGCGTCGACATGCAGCAGCGCCCCGTGCCCACGTACGCGCCTGCCGATTTCGGCGATGTCGTTGACGGTACCCAGCTCGTTATTGACCAGCATCAGCGAGACCAGAAAGGTATCGTCACGCAAGGCTGCACTGACTGCATCGGCACTGATCAGACCCTCGCTGTCCGGCGCCAGCCAGGTGACATCGACGCCCTGTTCCTCAAGTTGACGAGCAGTGTCGAGGGTAGCCTTGTGCTCGATCAGGCTGGTGATGATATGACCAGGTCTGCCTCCGGCGGCGGCTTGCCGCTTGGCACGTTCCTGAGCCACCCCCTTGAGTGCCAGATTGCTGGACTCGGTCGCGCCGGAAGTCCAGATGATCTGCGAGGCTTGCGCACCCACCAGATGTGCAACCTGCTCACGGGCAAGTTCCACTGCAAGGCGGGCCTTTTGGCCGAACGAATGGGAGCTGGAGGCAGGGTTGCCGAAGTTGCCCGACGCCCCCAGGCAATCGACCATCACCCTGATGACACGCTCGTCCACAGGCGTGGTGGCAGCGTAATCAAAATACAGCACTGGCTCGTTCATGCGCGTTCCTCGTTCACAGACCATGAAGAGGATCATGCACGAAATCAAATAGAACCAAAAATTATCAATTAGAATTTATATAGACAAAAATAGAATATATAAAAAGGTACTGTCGTAAAAAATCTGTTTACCTCTTGACGTCTGAGAGAAGCGGTCGGTTGTGTCATTAAACACACATCGGCGGATGATATTTTTTTGACATACATATAAATCAGTACGTTAGATTCACTGCCCTACCATTTATCAAAAATCTAACAGAAACCTGACGAAATAATTTGACAGATACCCTGCCGCCACCGATATATAGGACCGTCAGGCACATTCCGGTTTTACGCACATGCCGCAGAGCATGGCGTCGGAATAATCAGCCGAAGTTGACTGTTGTTCCGTCTCACTCTGTCAGTTATTTCCACGGCGCTTATCAGGCGCTGGCGGATGTCTGTTGACTCTCACTTCCTTTTTAAAATGCTGAATGCGTTCGGTGTGGCGGTAGCGTTGCCTGTTGCAATGCGACCCACTCGACGCTTACGCGTTGATTCTGTGTAAGCAGTGCCCTGACTGGATCGACACGATTCGGCGGTAGCGTGCCCGGCAATCAACGTACCTCTGCGACAGATGCCCGGTCACCCGCTTGGCAACGCGCTGATTCAAAGAAATATGGAGGCTTCGATGATTAACGTGACCAAGACGTATCTGGGTGATATCGACCAGTTCAAACGCTACGTCGAAGGCATCTACGCACGTGGCTGGCTGACCAATCACGGTCCGCTGGCCAGGGAACTGACGGATCGACTCAAGGACTACCTGGGTGTCAGGCACATTATTCTGACCAACAACGGCACCCTGGCTCTGCAAGTGGCCTATCGGGCTCTCGGCCTGAGTGGCAGCGCAGTGACCACGCCATTCAGTTTTGTCGCGACCAGCAGCTCGCTGCAGTGGGAAGGTATCCGGCCCATCTTTGCCGATATCGATGCTCACACCTGGAACATCTCGCCCAAACACATCGAAAACAGTATTGCCGAAGACACCACTGCGATCGTCGCCACCCACGTGTTTGGCAATCCTTGTGACGTGCAAGCCATTGAGCACATAGCCCGCGAGCACAAGCTCAAGGTCGTCTATGACGGCGCACACGCATTCGCCGTGCGTCACGCCGGCCAGTCGGTGCTCAATCATGGCGATATCAGCACCCTGAGTTTTCACGCCACCAAACTGTTTCACACCATTGAAGGTGGCGCGATCATCACCAACGATGACGAACTGGCCAGACAGGCCCATCTGATGTGCAACTTCGGCATTTCCGGCGTCGACCGGATCGATGGGATCGGCATTAACGCCAAGCTCAACGAGTTCTCCGCCGCCATGGGGCTGTGCATTCTCGACAATATCGACAGCATTCTCGAACAGCGCGCAGAGATAGCCGATCACTACACCTCATCGCTGCAAGACTATCTGGATCTGCAGACACCGCAGGCCGACAGCCAGTTGAATCACAGCTATTACCCTGTGGCCCTGCGCGACGAGCAACAACTGTTGAGCGTGCGCACAGCACTCAACCAGCACAAGATCAACCCCCGCCGTTACTTCTACCCCTCGCTGGACACCCTTGAATACCTGCAGCCTCAACCCGGCCAGCCGGTCTCCAGAGCGTTGAGCGAACGAGTGCTGTGCCTGCCGATCTATCCAGGCCTGCTGAGAAGCGAGCAGGACCTGGTGATCCGCACCCTGATCGAAGCCTGCACTGTGACTGAAGCTGACTACCGGGCTTGCACCGTTGCGCGGGTCTGCTGACGATCATGCCAGGCAAACATTCCCTCATCCGCAACACCCTTCTGAATTACGGCGGGCAGGCTTATGTGCTGCTGATCGGCATTCTGATCATGCCGTTCTATCTGGGCCACCTGGGTGCCGAAGCGTACGGCCTGATCGGTTTCTTCACCCTGCTGCAAGCCTGGCTGCAATTGCTGGATGCCGGTCTGTCGCCCAGCCTGGTGCGTGCCGTGGCGCACGGGCGAGACACTCCTGCAAGCAAACACTATCTGGGCCGTCTGTTGCGCTCGTTCGAACTGATCTTTCTGCCGATGGCCATGTTCAGCGCCCTGCTGGTCTGTGTCGCCAGCCCCTGGATCGCTGCGCACTGGCTGAACGCGAACACGTTACAACCTGACACGCTGACGCATTGCATCACCTTGATGGGCATCATCATTGCCCTGCGTCTGTATTCGACACTGTACAAAAGCGGCATTCAGGGCCTTGAACAACATGGCTGGCTCAACGCAGCCAATGTGTCGATCGCTACGTTGCGCTATTTCGGCGGCCTGGTGCTGGTCAGTCAGTTTTCCCGGGACCCGCAGGACTTCTTTGAATTTCAACTCGCGGTGGGGCTGATCGAAACCCTGCTGTTTGCTGGCAAGGCCCGCGGGCAGATGCCTGCGCCACATTGGCTGACCGGCCTGGACTGGCCATTGATCAAGCCGCTGCTGCCCTTTGCCGCCAGCCTGTCGCTGAGCGCTGTGCTGTGGATTGTGCTGACCCAGGTGGACAAGGCACTTCTGTCGAATCTGTTGCCGCTGGACCAGTACGGCTACTTCTCACTGGTGGCGTTGATCGCCACCGGCATCGTGATGCTGACCAACCCGCTGGTTCAGACGCTGCTGCCGCGCCTGACCGTGTTGATGGCCGAGGGGCGGCGCGACGAGATGCACGCCTTGTTTCTGGCCGCCAATCGTCTCGCCTGTACCTTTCTGTTCCCGCTGGCTGCGGTCATTGCCCTGTATGCAGAGCCATTGATCCTCGCCTGGACCGGCGATCCGGTCGCTGCACGCTGGAGTCGTCCGGTGCTGGGCTGGTATGCACTGGGCAGCGCCATCATGGCCGCCAGTGCCTTTCAGTTCTATTTGCAATACACCTACGGCCGGATGCATTTGCACCTGTGGTACAGCCTGATTTCGACGCTGATCAGCGTGCCGGTGATGATTCTGGCGATCCATTACCAAGGCGTGTACGGCGCGGCGTTGGCGTGGTTTTTTCTGCGTGCGACGTCCTTCGCGATATGGCCAGTCATCGTGCATCGACATCTGGCGCCCGGTCTTCACCGCCAGTGGTTGAGCGACATCCTGCGTATCAGCGCGATGACCGCCGCAGGCCTGGTGGTCAGCGCCCCCGTCTTCAATCTGATTGCCGGTGAAAGCCGTACCAGCCTGCTTCTGGCACTCGCACTCAGCGGCCTTGTCACGCTGACGCTGGTGGCGGCGAGTCACAGGCCGCTGGCATCGAAACTCTATGTTCTGTTCAGTAAACCGAGTACTTGAGCCATGGACGACACTGTAAAAAATACCGACGAAACCTGTCTGGCACCGCCGCTGCTGAGCATCATATGCCCTGCCTACAACCAGGAGGCCTTCATCGCTCAGGCGCTGGACGGGCTTTTGGCACAGCAGACCGATTTCAGGTACGAAATCCTGATCAACGACGACGCCTCCACAGACGCCACCGCGCGCATCATTGCGCACTACGCCGAGCGGCATCCGACGATCATTCGGGCCTTCTATCAGCAGGTCAATCAGTACAGTCAGGGCAGAGCGTGCGTCCCGGGCCTGTTTGGCGATGCACGCGGTCGCTACATCGCCTACTGCGAAGCCGACGACTATTGGACCGATCCGCGAAAGCTGCAGCAGCAAGTGGACTTTCTCGAAGCTCATGCGGATTACGTCATCACCTATCATGACGCGTTCGTCTTCGATGAGCACGGCCAGTATGGCGTGCAGTTGCAAGGCCATCTGCGCGCCGATGCCTCGGCACTGGAGTTGCAACAGGCAAGACGCCTGTCGACCCTGACCGTCTGCTTTCGCAATGTGTTCAGCCAGATGCCACCCGAATTGAGCCTGTGCAGCGCGCCGTTGAACGATATGTGCTGGTGGTCGTTGCTGGGGGCCTACGGCAAGGGCAAGTTCATGGCCGGGATCAAGCCGGCCGCTTATCGGATGCACCCTGGAGGGGTGTTCTCGATGCGCAGTGACAAACGCAAGTTGCATATGAACCTGCAGACCTGCTCAAGCCTGGCCAACTATTACAACCGCCTCGGCAATCAGCCGCTGTACCAGTATTTCCTGATGCAGACGGTGTGCCTGTCGCTGGCGGCACTCGCCCCCCGCCACAAGTTGCAGACGCTGTGCAAAGTGGCAGGCAACGTGATCGGCAACCTGGCCAGGCGCCTGTTGCCAGCCACCGGCAAAGCTCATGTTCAGTAGTGTGCTGGTGGTGTGCGTGGGCAACGTCTGCCGCAGCCCGATGGCCGTCGCGATGCTGCATCAACGCCTGAAAGCCACACAGGTACGTATTCAGTCGGCAGGCATCGCTGCGTTATCGGGTTCGTCGATCGACCCGACAGCACATGCGGTTCTGCAGTCGCACCGGGTGCAGCCTCAGCGGCATGCCGCTCGCCAGATGAGTCGCGAGCTGCTGCGCCAGGCCGACCTGATCCTGCTGATGGAGCAGGCGCATTTTTCCGACGTCCTCGACCTTGCCCCCGAAGTGCGCGGCAAAGCCTTTCTGATCGGTAAATGGCAGGACCCGCTCGACATCACCGACCCTTACCGACGACCCGCGTCGGCCTTCGAACAGACCTACGCGCAGCTCTCACGCTGCATTGACGACTGGCTTCCCCATTTTCAGTCAGGAGCAACAGGATAAATGACCGCCATTAACCATCCTTCCCTGAATTTCCAACCGGACTCCCGGATTGATCTGGCAACGGTCCTGCGCATGCTGTTCGATCACAAAGCCCTGATCCTGTGGACCGTCGGCGTGTTTTTTCTGATCGGCCTGGGCTATGCCATTCTTGCCACGCCGGTGTATCAGGCCACCGCCATGATTCAGATAGAGCCCCGGAAAATCGGCATCGAGGGCACGCCGGAGGTCAGTGCCAAGCCACTCTCGGTGTCGCAGGCGACCACCGAGATCGAGCTGATCAAGTCCCGCGCACTGCTGGGCAAGGTCGTCGACGATCTGCAGCTCAATAGGCTCCAGACACCTGATTTGTTTCCTGTGATCGGTCCGTATCTGTATCGCACCTTCAAACCCGCACGCGACGGTGAACTGGCGCAGCCTTTGTTCGGCCTGACCCAATATGCGTGGGGCGGCGAAAAAATAGAGGTGTTCCAACTGGAAGTGCCTGAGCACCTGCTGGGTGAAAAACTCACCCTGACCGCAGGCAAACCCGGCCAGTTCACGCTCTACGATAGCGAACACACTCTGCTGCTCGGTGGTGCGATCAATCGCGTGGTCGAAGGCCACGGCATCAAGATTCAGGTCGCTACGCTGCAGGCCCGGCCCGGTACTGACTTCACTGTCTCCAGACAGCGCACACTCAGCACCGCGCTGATCTATCAGAACCGCCTGAAGATCGCCGAGGCCGGCAGGGACTCGGGCATCATCTATCTGTCGATCGAGGACCAGGACGCACAAAGGGCCAACCGGATTCTCGATGAGGTCAGCCATCTGTACGTACGTCAGAACGTCGAGCGCAGTTCGGCTGAAGCCGCCCAGCGGCTGCAGTTCCTGCGCTCGCAGTTACCGGCCGTGCGCAAGCAGCTCGAGGAATCGGAAACCGCACTGAATACCTTCCAGACCAGCGCCCGATCGGTGGACCTGAGTATCGAAACCAAGGGGGTGCTTGACCAGGTGGTCAGTCTCGACTCGATGCTGTCTGAGCTGAAACTCAAACGCGTCGAACTGGAACGGCTGTATACCCGTGAGCACCCGACCTATCGCAGTCTGATGAGCCAGATAAACCAGCTGGAACAACAGCGCCAGGGCCTGCTGAAAAAAATCGACGCGCTGCCCATGACCCAGCAGGAGTTGTTGCGTCTGACCCGCGATATGCAGGTCATCAGCCAGACCTACACGCTGATGCTCAACAAAAGCCAGGAGCAGGACATTCTGCGCGCCGGCAACATCGGCAACGTACGGGTCATTGACAACGCCGACACCAATGTCGAAAGGCCCGTGAAACCGATGAAGACACTGATTGTGCTGATCGCCACGCTGCTCGGCGCGCTGGTCGCGATGACCATGGTTTTCGTGCGCCAGGCGTTCTACCGCGGCGTCGAAAGCGCCGAGATCATCGAAAATCTGGGTATGCCGGTCTACGCGTCGCTGCCCCACTCTCGTCAACAGGAGCATCTGGACAAGCGCGACCATGCCGGCAAGGAGTCGAAGTTGCTGAGCATCGCGGCGCCCGCCGAGCTGGCGATTGAATCATTGCGCAGCCTGCGCACAAGCCTGCACTTCGCCATGCTTGAAGCACGCAACAACGTGCTGATGATATCCAGCCCGACACCGGGTGCCGGCAAATCGTTTGTATCGAGCAATCTGGCGACCATCATTGCCCAGACCGGCAAACGGGTCCTGCTGATCGATGCCGACATGCGCAAAGGCTATCTGCATCGCCTCTTCGGGCTACAACCCAAACACGGGCTGTCCGACACACTGGCGGCGCGTTTGCGCTGTACCGAGGTCATCAACACCACCCGTGTCCGGCATCTGGATTTCATCTCCTGTGGTTTCGCCGCGCCCAACCCCTCGGAACTGCTGATGCATGACAACTTCCACAAGATGCTTGCCGAACTGTCGCCGCTGTATGACCTGATTCTGATCGACACCCCGCCCATTCTGGCCGTGACCGACGCGACGCTGGTGGGCCGTCAGGCGGGCACTTGCCTGCTGGTGGCGCGCTTTGGCATGACCACCGTCCAGGAAATCGAAGCCAGCAAACGCCGTCTGGGTCAGAACGGAATCCTGATCAAGGGCGCCATTTTCAACGCGGTGGTGCGCAAGGCCACAACGTCCGACTACGACTGCGCCGCCTACGGCTACAACTACCACCCCGCGCCCCGATAGAAGGGACGCTGCCTGCCGCTGACCGAGCTGTTTCATTTAAAAGGAATTAACCATGTCCCACTCCGACCAGGATGTCCGCTGGTACCTGATCCAGACCAAACCACGGCAGGAAGCCCGCGCCGAAGAACATTTGCGGCGTCAGCAGTTCGAGTGCTATCGACCGTTACAGGCCGATGCAAAAAAAACCGGTACCAGGGTTCAGGCCGGCGAGCCCTTGTTCCCCGGCTATCTGTTCATTCACATGGATCAGGTGCAAGACAACTGGTACCCGATTCGCTCCACCCGCGGCGTCTCGCGCATCGTGACCTTCGGTGGTCATCCGGTGCCGGTTCGGGATCATCTGATCGAGCAGATCCGCCAACGACTGGCCACGCCCGCACCGAAAACTCAGTTTGCCCAAGGCGACACCGTGCTGATTACGCATGCCAGTTGGGGTGACGTCGAGGCCATTTTTCTGAGCAAAGACGGCACGCAGCGGGCGGTTATTCTGCTCAATATGTTGCAGCGCCAGCAAAAAGTGGTGCTTCCCATCAGCAGCCTGTCGCGAATCGAAGCCCGCGCCTAGCACTGGAATCCGCAGAAACCTGCCGCACGACGTGTGCCTGAAAACATGTGTCGCATGCCTACTCCACCAGCCTCGGAACCACACCATGCCGCGCCAGACCACCCTGGTGACGCTCACCTATGGTGACCGTTTCAGCTATTTGCACACCCTGATCAGCCGCTCGCTGGAAAGCCCGCTGATCGGCCGTGTGATCGTTGTCAGCAATGCTTCCACCGCGCCGCTGCAAGCGCTGTGCGATGAGTGGCCTGATCGGGTTGAGGTGATCTGGCTGCCGCACAACACAGGCTCGGCGAATGGCTATTCGGTAGGCATCAAGGCCGCGCTGCAAGCCGGAGACGACTGCATATGGCTGATGGACGATGACAACGCACCGACCGCGCAGGCCATCGAGGTATTGCATCGATCCTTGTGGGAACGACAAACAGTCGAGGGCCAGGACAACTGCGCGGTGCTCGGTTTTCGCCCCACCCACCAAGCCGACATCGCCGCAGGTGTACCGCTGCAATACGCGATCCAGCGGCGCTCAAGCTTCTTCGGTTTTCACATCGCTCAATTGCCGTACAAGATCTGGCGGCGTCTGCCCTGGGGCCAGCCCGACGCGACCCGGCTGATGCCACAGCGCGTGCAACTGCCCTTTGCCACTTACGGTGGGCTGCTCGCCCATCGCAGCCTTTACGAAAAGATCGGCCTGCCACTGGATGCTCTCAAGCTGTACAGCGATGACAGCGAATACACCTGGCGCATCACCGACGGCGGCGGAAAGCTGTTTCTGGTGCCCGACGCGCGGCTGGACGATCTGGAAGACTCCTGGAACATCAAGGCGCGGACCCGCAATGTCTATGAAAGCTACCTGCTGGGCGGATCGGATCTGCGCGCTTACTACGCAGCGCGCAATCAGGCCTGGTTCGACAGGCATGTCTGGGCAGCTTCCACACTCAGCTATCGGCTCAATCGCCGGGTCTTTCTCTGCCTGCTGAACCTGTATGCCTGGCGCTATGGCGCGGCCCAGCGTCTGGACCTGCTCAACGACGCCATTCGCGAGGGCGAAGACGGCAGGCTGGGCCTGAACAGGGCCTACCCGCTATGAAAATCCTTTTCATCAACAGCCTCTACGCACCCGATATCGGCGGCGGCGCAGAAATCATTCTGCAACGCACCGTCGAGGGCTTACAGCAGCGTGGGCACAGCGTCGCGGTACTGGCCACCACCGACCAGCCTGGCTTGCAGCTGGCGGAGGTCAATCGGGTGAAGGTCTATCGGGCCGGCCTGCTCAACCGCTACTGGCACTTCATGGCCCAGCGCCCAGGACGACTGGCGCGGTTTGCCTGGCACTGGCGTGATCGCTACAACGCGGACATGCGCGAGTACGTGGAGCGCGTGATGGAACTGGAGCAGCCGGAACTGGTGGTCTGCCATAACCTGACAGGCTGGTCGGTCTCGGCATGGGACCAGATCACCCAGGCCGATTGCCCGATCGTGCAGGTGCTGCATGACTTCTACCTGCTCTGCCCGGCAAGCACGATGTTCAGAAAAGGCAAAAGCTGTCAGCGCCAGTGCACGACGTGCACACGGTTGCGCAGCCATCATGCACAACAGTCGGAACAGGTCAGCGCGGTGGTCGGTGTCAGCCGCTTCATGCTCGACACGCTGCAGGCGCAGGGTTATTTCAAGGGCGCGAGAGGGTATGTGGTGCATAACGCCAGCCCGTTTACGCCAGCGCCTCGCGAGCAACCCGGAGCGCCTGTCGATACCGCGCCGTTGCGCTTCGGTTACCTGGGCACACTGTCGACCAACAAGGGGCTGGAGTGGCTGATCGAGCAGTTCCAGCGCCTACCGTTCAAAGCCACCCTGCAGATTGCCGGGCGCGGACAGCCATCCGACGAAAAGCGCTTCAGGGCCATGGTCACGTCCCCCGACATCAGCTTCGTCGGTTTTCAGAGACCCGAGCATTTCTATCGCCAGATCGACGTGGCGATTGTGCCTTCCCTGTGGAATGAGCCATTCGGCATGGTCGCGGTCGAGGCGTGCGCGCACTCGCTGCCGGTCATCGCCAGCCGCATGGGCGGGCTCACGGAAATCATTCAGGAACCGCTCAATGGCTTGCTGTGCAGCCCCGATGACCCCGATTCACTGGGGCTGGCGATGCTCAGGCTGCATCAGCAGCCCGAACTGCTGGCACGCCTCGGCAGCCAGGCACGCAGCAGCGTCGCGTCGTTGATGAATCTGGACCTGATGCTGGACCAGTACGAAAGCATCTTCGCCCAGACCTTGCAGGACCGCAGCACGTAGCACCTGGCACAAAACACGGCGAACGGGCGCAATTGCCCCCTTTGACGACATCAAGGACACGGTGTGGCACCCGCCAGCCCACTTTCATCAGCAGGACGCTCAAGATGATTTTCATCAATGCACGGTTTCTTACCCAGGACATCAGTGGTGTACAGCGCTACGCAGAGCAGATGTGCCGAGCGCTGAAGCGACTGCGCGACGATCTGGTATTCGTTGCCCCGCACAACATCAGACTGCATGACTGCGCCAGCGCACTGGAGGCGCACTGCATCGGGCGCTCCATCGGGCATGCGTGGGAGCAGATCGACCTGCCGCTGTACCTGAAACGTCGGGGCAGTCCGCTGCTGATCTCGATCAGCAACACCGGGCCCATGCTGTATGGCAACCAGATTGCGACTCACCACGACATCAACTATGTGCGCTACCCGCAAAGCTACACCCGGCTGTTCCGGCTGGCCTATCGGACCATCACCCCGATCCTGCTGGCGCGCGCCAGAACGCTGATCACCGGCAGCAGCTTCTCGCGCAGAGAAATATCCTCGTTCTATGGCTACGCCGAGGACAAGGTGCTCGTCGTACCGGCTGCGGTCAGCGACGATTTCATACCGGGGCCGACCGCTGTGAATCGTCCAAAATACCTGTTGGCCGTGTCTTCGCCGGCCGTGCACAAGAATTTCAGACGCATGATTCAGGCCTTTCTCAGCCTGCGTGGCCACACGGATCTGCAGCTGCACATTGTCGGCGCAGCCAGCGCGCTGTTCGCCGACCCGAACCTGCAACACCTCGCCTGCCGTGACCCGCGTATCCGTTTTCTGGGGCGCCTCAGTGACGCCGAGCTGATCGCGCAATACCAGGGCGCGACCGCGTTCGTGTTCCCGTCGCTTTACGAGGGCTTCGGCATCCCGCCGCTCGAAGCCCAGGCCTGCGGCTGTCCGGTGCTGGCGGCCAATGCCGCATCGATCCCCGAAGTTCTGCAGGGCAGTGCGCTGTATTTCGACCCGCTGGACGTCAGCCACATGGCCGCAGCCATGCAGCGCATTCTGCTGGATGCGCCCTTGCGCAAGGCGTTGCGCGTCCAGGGCCTGCAAAACGTGCAGCGCTTTTCCTGGGAGCTTTCCGCGCAACGCCTTTCCCAGCGCATCGATACGTTGCTGGCGTCTGACCCCGTGCAGCAAAGCAAGCTGCACGTCGCTGCCGACTCACCCAGCGGCAAACCCTGAACCCACAACAGCAACGCCAGGATGCGCGCCGTCGCGTCCGCAGTAGCGCGGGCCATTACAGCAAGGAACGCCCATGAGAATCGCTATCGTCCACGACTGGCTGGTGAGTTACGCCGGCGCCGAGCGCGTGCTCGCGTCACTGATCAACGTCTGGCCCGCTGCGGACCTGTTTGCGGTCATCGACTTCCTCAGCGATCAGGACCGCGCGCACCTGCATGGCAAGGTCGCCAGAACGACGTTCATCCAGAAGCTGCCCGGCGCGCGCAAACACTATTCGCGCTACCTGCCGCTGATGCCGCTGGCCATCGAGCAACTGGATCTGTCCGGCTATGACCTGATCATCAGCAGCAGCCATGCGGTGGCCAAGGGCGTGCTGTGCGGCCCGGACCAACTGCACATCAGCTATGTGCACTCGCCGATCCGCTATGCCTGGGACTTGCAGCACCAGTACCTCCAGGAATCAGGGCTGAACAAGGGAGCCAAGGGCGGTCTGGCACGCCTGATCCTGCATTACATGCGCCTGTGGGATCAGCGCACATCGACCGGCGTGGACGCCTTCATTGCCAACTCAGGGTTTATCGGCGCGCGCATCACCAAGGCCTATCGTCGCGACTCCACCGTCATCTACCCGCCGGTGGACACGCTCTGCTTCACCGCCCAGGGCGCGCGCGGGGACTTCTATCTCTGTGCCTCGCGAATGGTGCCTTACAAACGCATGCCGATGATCGTCGAAGCCTTTGCCGCCATGCCTGACAAACGCCTGATCATGATCGGCGACGGACCGGACCTGCCCAAGGCGCAGGCCATTGCCAGCCAAGTGAGCAACGTGACGCTGCTGGGTTTTCAGCCAGGCAGCGTGCTGCTCGAGCACATGCGCAGCGCCAGGGCGTTTGTCTTCGCCGCCGAGGAGGATTTCGGCATCAGCCCGGTCGAGGCCCAGGCTTGCGGTACGCCGGTCATCGCCTTCGCCAAGGGCGGCGTCATGGAGACCGTGCGCGGCCTGGATCACCCGCAGCCGACCGGCGTGTTCTACCGACAGCAAACGGTCGCATCACTGATCGCCGCCATCGGCGAATTCGAAGCAGCGCAATCACGCATCTCTCCCGAGGCCTGCCGGGCCAATGCCGAGCGGTTTTCGGTCGCGCGCTTCGAGCAGGAGATCAAAGCCTTCGTCGAGGACCGTCTGGCCCTCTCACACGGGGTTCATCTGGCGCGCCCGCCTCAGTCGCAACGGGTCGCCCAGGCATCACCCGGCCTCGGCAGCGAGCTGCCGAACCGTGTCGTCCCCCTGAAAATCGTCTGAGCGAGCCCTTCCCATGCGTACTTCAGTCCGCGGCATTCTGCGTGCCCACCAGTCAGCGCTTTCGCTCGCCCATCGCTTGCTGGACCTGACCGTCATTGTGCTGATCGGTTACTGGCAAACCGGGCTGACAGTCACCGACAGCACAGAAGCCTGGTCGCACATTTTCCTCGCGGTTCTGGTGTTTCACTGGGTCAGCGAGTATCACCAGTTGTATGGCTCATGGCGCGGCGAGCGCATCCTGCGCGAGCTGACCAAGGTCTTCAGTTACTGGGCGATGACCTTCATCACTCTGCTGTCGCTGAACAGCCTGCTGCTCAACCAGACGCAATTGCCCGATAACGGCCAGATGAGCTGGTTCGCGCTGGCACTTGCCGTGCTATGCGGCTACCGGCTGCTGATCCGTCTGGCCCTGCACACCCTGCGTCGGCGTGGCTTCAACACGCGTCGGGTGGCCATCGTCGGCACCGGGCAGGTCGGCGAGCGGCTGGCCCGGTCCATCGCCCTGGCGCCCTGGATGGGCCTGATCCTGCTCGGCTTCTACGACTCGCACCCGCAGCAGATGAATCTGCAGGCACACAAGCGCCGCCCGCGAGTACTGGGTGACCTGCAGCAGTTGATCGACGATGCCCGCGCAGGCCGCATCGACAAGGTGTACATCACCCTCGCCTTCAGCGCCGAACCGCAACTGCGCGAGTTGATTACCGGCCTGAGCGACACCACCGCCTCGGTGTACCTGATTCCGGATGTGTTCATGTTCGACCTGCTGCATGCGCGCAGCGAAAGCATCAACGGCCTGGCCAGCATCAGCATTTTCGACTCGCCCATGGACGGCGCCTGGAGCCTGGCCAAACGCGCCGAAGACATCGTGCTGTCGAGCCTGATTCTGTTGCTGATCGCTGTGCCGCTGCTGATCATCGCGGCAGCCATCAAGCTCACCTCCGCCGGGCCGGTGCTGTTCCGCCAGCGCCGCTACGGGCTGGACGGTCGCTCGATCATGGTCTGGAAATTCCGCAGCATGAGCGTCCAGGCAAACACCGATGTGGTGCTGCAGGCGACGCGCAACGATACACGGGTAACACCGCTGGGCCGCTTTTTACGCCGGACTTCGCTGGATGAGCTGCCGCAGTTCTTCAACGTGCTGCTCGGCGACATGTCCATCGTCGGCCCACGCCCCCATGCCATTGCCCACAACGAACAGTACCGCAGGCAGGTCAGCGGCTACATGTTGCGCCACAAGGTCAAGCCGGGCATCACCGGCTGGGCGCAGATCAACGGCTGGCGCGGCGAGACCGACACGCTGGACAAGATGCGCATGCGTGTCGAATTCGACCTGGAATACATCGAGCACTGGTCGATCTGGCTGGACCTGAAAATCATTCTGCTGACGCTGCTCAAGGGGTTCGTCAACAAGAACGCCTTCTGATGCCTGCGCTGACCTGAGCACCCACCGAACACCCTCGGTACGCAACACGAAAGGAGCAATGCCATGAAAGGAAAAACGTCATGAATCGAAGCTTTACTGCGTTACTGCTGGTCAGCCTGGCGCTGCAAGGCTGTGCATTCGCGCCGGGGCAACATATGACGCCGGATGACGTCACCCTCGACACGCCGGACGAACCCCGGGCACAGTTGATCGAGGTCACCCCGAAAACCCTGCAGCAACAGCAATTGCGCGCCACCGCCGAGGCCAAAGCCCTGCCGCAGGTGCTGCTCGACTACAGGACTCCGGAATACGTGATCGGTGCTGGCGATACCTTGCTGGTCACCGTGTTCGAACACCCCGAACTGACCGCGCCGGGCTCACAGGACCAGCTGGATGCCAACACCCGGGAAGTGCTCAATGACGGCACGCTCTACTTCCCCTATGTAGGCAGAATCCGCGCGAGTGGCAGAACGGTCAGCGAGGTTCGTGAGCAGTTACGCATGGGCCTGGCGCCGCAATACACCGAGGTCAAGGTCGACGTCAAAGTGCTGCGCTACAACAGCCAGCGAATACTGCTGTCCGGCTCTTTCAAGGTTCCCGGCCCGCAACCGATTACCAATATTCCGTTGAGCCTGGTGCAGGCGGTGAGTGTCGCCGGTGTTGACCTGACCGATGCCAACCTGGCCGGGCTGACCCTGCGCCGCGAGGGCAAGGACTACCTGATCGACATCGACTCGCTGAATCGCCGCGATTCGCAACTGAGCCGGATCTTCCTGAAGGACGGCGATTACCTGCACCTCAACAGCAACTCGCGAAACAAGATCTACGTGCTGGGCGAGGTCCGTAACCCTCAGGTGATCTCGTTCGGCACCACGCGCCTGACCCTGCTCGAAGCGTTGGGAAACTCCGGCGGCCTCAGCCCGGACAGCGCAGACGGCGATGCGGTGTACGTCATACGCGGTGCGGAAAACTTTGCCCAGGCGCCCTCCACCGTCTACCACCTCAATGCCAAAAAGCCCACCGCCTACCTGCTGGCGGGACAGTTCGAACTCAAGGCGCAGGACGTGGTATTCGTCGGCCCCGCCGATATCACCCGCTGGAGCCGCTTCATCAGCCAGTTGCTCGGCTCGGCCAGCGTGATACAGACCGGTGCGGCCTTTCGCAACTGACCCGGGCGGCCATTCGCCGATCTCCCTGCACGCCGTTGTGCAGGGATTTTTTTTGCCCGTCGCACCGCGCCAGACTGTTGTCGGAGCAACAGCGGTTCAACAGTTGACGGCTTTTGCATCAGCGCGGCGAACCCTCTCCTGCGGCATGCAACAGACGCAGGCCCAACGGCTGCGGGCCATAGCCAGACACACAAGAAGGCTGGCACATAAGCTGCTTTGCACATTTACGCTTATCGCAAGGACATCCCATATGCGCGTCGTTTCACTTTCAGGCAGTCCCTCCCCCAAATCCCGTTCCGGCGTTGTGCTGGCCCACGCCGGCCGCTGGCTGCAGAGTCACGGCGTTGAAGTCACCACATTGCGCATACGCGACTTCAATGCAGAGGACCTGCTTTTTGCCCGTTTCGACAGCCCGCAGGTGCTAGAATTGATCGAAGCGGTCAGCCAGGCCGATGGCCTGCTGATTGGTACGCCGGTGTACAAGGCGTCATTTTCCGGCGCGCTGAAAACCTTGCTCGACTTGCTGCCAGAGCGCGCGCTGCATGGCAAAGTGGTCTTGCCGCTGGCCACCGGCGGCAGTATCGCGCACATGCTGGCCGTGGATTACGCGCTCAAACCGGTGCTGTCGGCGCTCAAGTCGCAGGAAGTGCTGCACGGCATCTTCGCTATCGATACCCAGGTCAGCTACGACGACAACGAACTAGGCGGTACGCTGGACGAAATTCTCACCGAGCGCCTGCATGAAGGGCTGGAGCATTTCCATCACGGCCTGCAACGCCGCTTGCAGGCGCGTCACAAGCAGGCTGGCGGACATTTGCAGCTGGCGTTGTAGCCCCGGAATATCCCCGGAATCAATGTTCGATAAACAACGGATACAGCGAGGCCACCAACAGCGCTGCCATGACGCCGTTGAAAATACGTAACCCGAGCGGATCGCGCAGCACATTGCGCAGCAAACTGCCAAAGCCTGCCCAGACGCCCACGCTGGGCAGGTTGATCAGCGCAAACACTGCCGAAATCACCACCACGTTGTAGAAGTAGCCCTGCATGGGGGTGTACGTGCTGATCGCGCCGATCGCCATGATCCAGGCCTTGGGATTGACCCATTGAAAGAGCGCGGCGCTCATGAAACTCAGCGGCTTGCCCTCGCTGTCGAGGCTATCGGAGGCCGGCCCCGAGGTGGCGATTTTCCAGGCCAGGTACAGCAGATAGGCAGCGCCCACGTAGCGCAGGATCGTATAGAGAACCGGCCAGGCCTTGAACACACTGCCCAGACCGAAGCCGACGGCCAGCACCAGAACGAAAAAACCGACACTGATACCCAGCATGTGCGGCAGGGTGCGACTGAAACCGAAATTCACGCCCGAGGCCAGCAGCATCATGTTGTTGGGGCCGGGAGTAATGGAGGTGACGAACGCGAAGAGTGTGAATGCCAGAAGCAAATCGAAAGAGAGAACCATGCTGCCTGTCCGGATCAGTGAGTCAGGTACTCACCCTATCGAAGGCGGTGCAGGAAACACACGGACAGTTGACAGCCAATTACTGCAGTACAGTTTTTACGCAAAGCACTTTTCAATCAGACTGTTAACCTTGTGGCTGCTGACCGGTGACACCCAGATCGACGCTCGTTTCGCCTTTTTCATCGAAGTCCCGCGCCTGCTGGATCTGCGGATCTGCCATCAATTGCGCCTTGCGCGCCTGGTACTCATCAAATGACAGGCCGCGACGGTTGAGGTCTTCAAGGGCCAACTGATGGCTTTCTTCAGCGCTGAACGGCCGCTGCTCGACAGCATGGTGAGTGGAGCAGCCGGAAACCAGCGCAACAGTGAATGTCAGGACAAGCGCAAGGGCAAGCATACGGTTCATCGGGGGCCTCCGGTGGGGGCTTCATTTCAGGAATGAAGCAAGGTTACGCCTGCCCCTGACACAGCAAAAATCATCCGCCGTGATAGTCGCTATCGACTGTTGCGAGCATTCTCGATCAACACCTCGCGCAACGCCTGAGCCGCAGTTGAAAGCTTGTGATCGGCGAGCATCATCAGGCCGATACGCCGCTCGATAAGCGGCTCCACCAGCGCCACGCAGCAGGCCCCCAGTTCCTGCATCTGCCCGATGCACAGTGACGGCACCGCGCTGACGCCCAGGCCATTGGCAACCATGCGCCCGATGGTCGACAACTGATGGCTCTCGAACGCGACCGCCAGCTTGCCGTGGCGCGGCTCGATGGCCTGTTCCAGCAGCAAACGCACTGCCGACGGGCGTTGCAGGGCGATGAAATCTTCACGCAGCAGTTCTGCCCAGGTAACCTCACGCCGCTCGGCCAGCGGCGACTCCCGGGGCACCACGGCGACGAAGCGGTCCATATAGAACGGGGTGAACGACAGGGCACTGTTCGACTCGGGCTCAAAGCCGATACCCAGTTCGACACGGCGATGGCGAACCATTTCCAGCACTTGCTCATTGATCACGTCATGCACCGCCACATTGACGCGCGGGTAGCGCCCGCGAAACACCTTCAAGGCCGCGGGCAGCAGATTGCCGGCAAACGACGGCATGGCGGCCACCGACACCCTGCCCATTTGCAACGTAAAACGCTGGCGCAGCAGTTCTTCGGTATTGTCCCAGTCGGCCAGCAACTGGCGCGCCAGCGGCAACAGGGTTTCGCCCTCGGGCGTCAGACCGACGTTGCGCGTGGTGCGCGTCAACAACTGTCCGCCGAGGTCCTCCTCAAGGCTCTTGATCGTCAGGCTCAAGGCCGGTTGCGACACGTTGAGTCGCTCGCCGGCCTGAGCGAAGCTCAGGTACTGCGCGACGGCCAGAAAAGCACGAAGCTGCTTGACGTTCATATATTTGCTTTTCTTATGAATTGATCAGAAAAACAAAATTAACAAATCAGTCGCACCGAGAGAAGATGCAGGTCACCCGATCCTCCGGCAGCGCGACTGTCGGTCAACAACTATAAAAGGCGGATCATCATGGCTGGACTCGATAAACGAGTAGCGACCTACGAAGAAGCCCTCGCCGGGCTGACCGACGACATGACGGTACTCTGCGGCGGCTTCGGCCTGTGCGGCATCCCGGAAAACCTCATCGCGCAGATCAGGCGCATGGGCATCAAGGGCCTGACCGTGGTCTCCAACAACTGCGGCGTTGACGGCTTCGGACTCGGTATCCTGCTTGAAGACCGGCAGATCCGGAAAATGATTTCGTCCTACGTCGGCGAGAATGCCTTGTTCGAAAAGCAGTTGCTCAGCGGCGAGCTGGAAGTCGAACTCACGCCACAAGGCACTCTGGCGGAGAAACTGCGCGCCGGCGGCGCGGGCATTCCGGCGTTCTATACCGCCACCGGTTACGGAACGCCGGTCGCCGAAGGCAAGGAAACCCGCCAGTTCAACGGCCGCAACGTGATTCTGGAAGAGGCCATCACCGGTGACTTCGCCTTGATCAAGGGCTGGAAAGCCGACCACTTCGGCAATGTCATCTATCGTCATACCGCACAGAACTTCAACCCGGTGGTGGCCACCGCCGGACGGATCACTGTGGTCGAGGTCGAAGAAATCGTCGAGCCCGGCGTGCTGCTGCCGACCCAGATCCACACCCCTGGCATCTACGTCGACCGGGTCATTCAGGGCACTTTCGAAAAGCGCATCGAACAGCGCACCGTCAGAAAATCCTGACAGCGCAGCCTTGGCCCTACAACCATAAAGAGGCTTCAGACGATGGCACTTTCCCGCGAACAAATGGCTCAACGCGTCGCCCGTGAACTCAAGGACGGTTATTACGTGAACCTTGGCATCGGCATTCCGACCCTGGTGGCCAACTATGTACCCGATGACATCGACGTCATGCTCCAGTCGGAAAACGGCCTGCTGGGCATGGGCGCCTTCCCGACCGAAGACACCATCGACGCGGACATGATCAATGCCGGCAAGCAGACGGTCACCGCGCGCATTGGCGCCTCCATTTTCTCGTCGGCCGAATCCTTTGCCATGATCCGCGGCGGCCATGTCGACCTGACAGTGCTCGGCGCCTTCGAGGTGGATATCGAGGGCAACATCGCTTCGTGGATGATCCCCGGCAAGCTGATCAAGGGCATGGGTGGCGCGATGGACCTGGTGGCGGGTGCCGACAACATCATCGTCACCATGACCCATGCGTCGAAGGACGGCGAATCCAAGCTGCTCACCCGTTGCAGCTTGCCACTGACCGGCGCAGGCTGCATCCGAAAGGTGCTGACTGATCTGGCCTACCTGGAAATCGAAAACGGCGCGTTCATCCTCCGCGAACGCGCGCCGGGGGTCAGCGTGGAAGAAATCGTGGCCAAAACCGCAGGCAAGCTGATCGTGCCGGATGACGTGATCGAGATGAGTTTCTGAGTGCGGACATCCTTGATGCGTCTCTCGCTGCCACACGCCCGTGTGGCCTGCGTAACGGTGTGACGCGGAGCGTCACGAACTGCATTCCCACGCGGAGCATGGGAACGATACTCATGGCCAGCCACCATCGTTCCCACGCTCCAGCGTGGTAACGCCGTTCTGGGCGCTCTGCGTCCGCAATAGTCGGCTGTTGAAGTCACTCCCCGATAATAATTACAAAAAGAGGTGCCCCTGATGGCCGCCAACATAGAAGAAAGCCGCTCCGCCCGATTTGCCTTGCGCTGTGCTGCGTGGGCTGAACGCTGGTTTCCCGATTCATGGGTATTTGCCGCACTGGCGGTGGTCATCGTCACGCTGGCGACGCTGGCCATCGGCGCACGTCCGGTCGAGGCCGCCAAGGCGTTCGGTGACGGGTTCTGGAGCCTGATTCCGTTCACCATGCAAATGGCCTTCGTGGTCATCGGCGGTTACGTGGTCGCCAGCTCACCGCCTGCGGTACGCCTGATCGACCGCCTGGCCCGGGTACCGCGCAACGGCCGTTCGGCGGTGGCCTGGGTGGCGCTGATTTCCATGCTCGCTTCGCTGCTCAACTGGGGCCTGTCGCTGGTGTTCGGCGGCCTGCTGGTGCGCGCCCTCGCCCGCCGCACTGACCTGCGCATGGATTACCGTGCAGCTGGCGCCGCGGCCTATCTGGGCCTGGGCGCGGTCTGGGCGCTGGGGCTGTCGTCTTCGGCCGCGCAATTGCAGGCCAACCCGGCCAGTCTGCCACCGTCGATCCTGGCGATCACAGGCGTGATCCCGTTCACCGAAACCATCTTTCTCTGGCAATCCGGGGTCATGCTCGCCGCGCTGGTGGTCATCTCACTGATCGTTGCCTACGCCACCGCGCCTGGCCCGAACAGCGCCCGCGACGCCAAGGCCTGCGGTGTCGACCCGGCCTTCAACCTGCCGCCGCTGCCGCCCCGCACACGGCCCGGGGAATGGCTGGAATACAGCCCGCTGCTGATCATCCTCATGGTGCTGCTGGGGGTTGGCTGGCTGTTCAACGAGTTTTCGAGCAAACCGGCGATCACGGCGATTTCCGGGCTCAATACCTACAACTTCCTGTTCATCATGCTCGGTGCCCTGCTGCACTGGCGGCCGCGCAGTTTTCTCGATGCCGTCGCACGGGCGGTGCCCACCACCACCGGTGTGCTGATTCAATTCCCGCTATACGGCTCGATCGCCGCGCTATTGACCACCGTCAAGGGCGGCGACGCGCAGACCCTGGCGCATTACATCTCGACGTTCTTCACCAGCATTGCCTCCCACGATACTTACGCGATTCTGATGGGGGTCTATTCGGCCATATTGGGCTTTTTCATTCCGTCAGGCGGCGGCAAGTGGATTATTGAAGCGCCCTACGTGATGCAGGTCGCCAACGACCTGCAGTACCACCTCGGCTGGGCAGTACAGATCTACAATGCAGCCGAAGCCTTGCCCAACCTGATAAACCCGTTCTACATGCTGCCGCTGCTGGGTGTGCTGGGCCTGAAGGCGCGTGACCTGATCGGCTTCTCGTTCGTGCAACTGCTGGTCCACACGCCGCTGGTGCTGTTTCTGCTCTGGGCACTGGGCACCACGTTGGCCTATGTGCCACCGGTAATGCCCTGATACCTAGACGTCGAACGCGTAGTCACGCTCGACCCGGCAGATTCGCGTGGTAAACGCCTGATACCAGTGCGCACGTCCCTGCTCGCGGACCTGGGCATGATCGGCTTGCTGTTTCCAGGCGAGAATCGCGGCCTCATCGCTCCAGTAGGACACGGTGATGCCCAGGCCGTCGTCACCGCGCGCCGACTCCACGCCCAGAAAGCCGGGCTGTTGTCGGGCCAGGCTGACCATGCGCTGCGCCGCCTCTGCATACGCCTGATCATCGTCAGGCGTACGCAGCGAGGTAAACACCACGGCGAAGTAAGGCGTGGCAAACCGGGCGGCCATCATGCCGGGTTGCTCATGCAGGCGCGGACAAACGCGGCCACCACAGGCGGCGTCTGGCCCTGCAACGCAGCGCGCTCGGGCTGGAACAGTGTGGCGACGTAGAACGGGTGCCCCTGCAATTCCATACAGCGCACTTCGCCCTCGGGACCGCGCCCACTGACCTTCAGGTGCTCGCCGAACAGCGCCGACTCCAGCTCGCGGCGCAGGCCGTAGCGGCAGTGATAGCGCTCTTCGATATCGAGCCTGCCATAGGCGTGGGCAATCAGCGTGTCGGGGTGCAACTGGATCGCTGCCACCGATTCAACCAGCGAGCAGCTGAGTGGCTCGATAATCACGTTTGCCGCGTCCGGCGCAGTTTCGCCATGCTCGGCGTCTGCCCATCCCAGCCGGTTGCGGGCGTACTCGAGCAACGCGTGCTGAAAGCCCCCGCAAGTCCCCAGAAACGGTACCCGATGCTCGCGGGCGAAACGGATGGCGGTCAGCGCGCCCTGCATGTCCCGATAAGGGCTGGCCGGGACGCACCACAGGCCGTCGAACTCCGCGAGGTGCGCACCGCTGCCGATCTGCGGGGTCGGCAGCCATTCGATATCAACCGCTACCTGCCCCCCCGCCGCCCTGTGCAAGGCCAACGGAATGGCCTGATGCGCGGGGACATCCGCACTGAAGTCCCCGACCAGACCAATCCGTATCCCGTTGCGTGTGTTATCTGCTTTGCCCATGCCCTGCTCCCTGTTTGATGTCGTACAGCCCGGGCGGACTATAAACAGGCAGCAAAACCAGCAGAATGGGCGTTACAGCAACGCCTCGCGTGCAACTGTGCACGGTTGCTCATTCAGTCACAGGCGTCAGCACCGGTTGCCCGGCGAAAAACGCCAGCAGGTTATCGTTGACCCTCTGCACACTGTCTCTCGAAGCCTCGGGAGACAGACCTGCCACGTGCGGTGTCAGCACCACATTGTCCAGCGTCTTGAGCACATCCGGCACAGTCGGTTCATCGTCGAACACGTCCAGCGCAGCACCGGCAATCTGCTCATGCTGCAGTGCACTGACCAACGCCTGGGTATCCACCACGCTGGCGCGGGCAATGTTGACCAGAAACCCCTCAGGGCCCAGTGCTTCAAGCACCCGGGCGTCGATCAGGTGCTGCGTGCCGCTGCCACCGGGCGTGGCGATGACCAGAAAATCCGACGCGGCCGCCAGTGCCTGCGCCGTCGCATGCCAGGTGTAATCGCAGTCGCTGCGCGGCTTGCGGTTGTGGTAACCGATGACGATATCGAAAGCGGCTGCACGCCTGGCAATCGCCAGCCCTACCGCTCCCAGACCGACGATCCCCAGACGCTTGCCTGCCAGTGACGGGCGTACCACCTTGCGCCATTCGCTGCGGCGCACCGAGGCATCGGCCTGCGGAATGTCGCGCACCAAAGACAGCAGCAACGCCAGCGTATGATCGGCCACCGTGGCGGCGTTGACGCCTGCACCATTGGTGACGACGATGCCCCGCGCCTGCGCGGCAGGCAGATCGACCTTCTCGTAACCGGCGCCGCTTACGCAAATGATGCGCAGCTGCGGCAGTGCATCCATTTCCTCGGCGAAAAATCCCAACGGCCCGCGTGTCACTACCGCGCTGATGCGCTGCCCGTGCGTGGCAATCGCCGCGGCGCGCAGTTCGGCCGTCGGGGCGCGAATCAACTGAAAACCGCTGCTTTCAAGAATCGGCAAATACGTGTCCAGGTTTTCCACCAGCACCAATACCGTTGTCATGCGCGCTCCCGTTCGATCAGCAAAACGCTGACCTTAACGCGACTCGACGCGCTTGTGCAGCGTCGCTGACGCCGGAACTGAAAAAAGCCTTCCCGAATACGCCGGGCGTTCATAAAGTGGACGCATTTGCCGGACAGACTCATGAGCAAGCTGACCCGGCAATCACCCAGGTGCGCTATCGTTGCGTGCAGTGACGCAACCAGCGGCTCGGGCTGGCGCGCACGCTGTTCATAAAACAGGCTTTCTCAAAAAAACAAGGAAACACCCGCCCATGCAAGGATTTCCCACCACCCTGTTGAAAAAGACCCTATTGGCTGCGGCTGTGATGTCGGGCCTGATGCTGTCGTCAGGCATGGCAGCGGCGGCGGACGCCCCAGGCAAGGTGCTGAGCGAGAAATACGGCCTGCCCTGGCCGGCCGTGATCGCCCATCGCGGTGCTTCGTTCGACGCACCGGAAGAAACCACCCCGGCCTACACCCTGGCGCGGGACCTGGGCGCGGACTACCTGGAAATGGACATCCAGCGAACCAAGGACGGCGTGCTGATAGCGCTGCACGATGACGTGCTGGAACGCACCACCAACATTGCTCAAGTGTTCCCGACACGGGTGAAAGACCCGGTCAGCACGTTCACTCTGGCGGAGCTCAAGCAACTGGACGCCGGTTCGTGGTTCAACAAGGCTTACCCGGACAGGGCTCGCGACAGTTACAACGGGTTGCAGATCCTGACGCTGGATGAGGTCATCGACATCGCCGAGGGCGGCGCCAACAAGCCGGGGCTGTACATCGAGACCAAGGTGCCGAACAAGTTTCCAGGTGTCGAAGCCGACCTGAAAAAACTGCTGGCCAAACGCGGCTGGCTCGAACAGCGGCCTGCGGCAGCGGCCGGCCATGTCAACGTTGCGCACATGCCAGGACGCGTGGTCCTGCAGACGTTCGAGAAGCAAAGCCTGGAACTGCTGCAGAAAGAAATGCCGAAAGTGCCCAAGGTCATGCTGCTGTGGATTGGCGAAGGCTCGATAGAGCCCAAATCCAGCGTCGCGTTCAAGGACTCGGGGGCCAAGGACAAGGCCAGCTATTACGCGACCCAGGAAGTCAAATCACCGCAGGAGTTCGAGCAGTGGATTGACTGGGCGAAGGCCCACGGCGCCATCGGCACCGGCCCTTCGTCGCAACTGGCCAAGGGTGGCGACCAGAGCTACATGGACCTGGTCAAACCCTGGATGAACAACCTGACCCACGAGAAAGGCATGGTGATCCATCCGTACACGGTGGACGACGCAGAGGACTTCAAGCGGATCAGCCATGATGGCGCGGACGGCTTCTTCACCAACCGCACCGCCGAACTGTTGAAGTTCTACGGGCGGCCAGCGAAAGAAAGCATTGAAACGATTCTGAAGCGCAACGGTTACTGATTCAGCGGCTGGCCGCATCCTGCGATGCGGCCAGTCAATCAGAAGTCGACAGTGCCCGACAGTTTGAGGGTACGCGGCTCGCCCTGAGTCAGGTAACCACCATTGGCTGATGCCCAATAATCCTTGTTCATCAGGTTCTCGACGTTGGCGCGCAGGGTCACGTCCTTCTGCGCGACGTTGAAGGTGTAGCGTGCGCCCAGGTCGAAGCGGTTCCAGGTCGGGATGCTCAGGTTGTTGGCAGCATCGACATATTGCCCGCCGGTGCGCAGCATGCGCGCATTGATGGCCGCGCCTTCGATGCCGGGAATATCCCAATCGGCACCCGCGTTGAACTGGAAGGTCGGCACACCAATGGCCCGATTGCCGTCGTTGCTGCCGCCGGCCGTACCGCTCACCTCGGTGTCCATCAGGGTCAGGCCGGCCAGTAGACGCAGGCCGCTGACTGGCTGGCCAAAGACGTTCATCTCCACGCCGCGGTTGCGCTGCTGACCATCACGGACATAACGCGACCCGGTGCCTTCCAGAACCTGGTAGCCGTCAGCCGGTTGCTCGATGCGGTACACGCCCAGGCTCGCGCCGAACGTGCCCATGTCCAGCTTGACGCCTGCCTCGACCTGCTTGGAGCGCGCCGGCGCAAAGACCTCACCGGGGTTGATGGTCACCGTGTCGGGAGCCGTCGGCCCCTGGGCAAGGCCCTCGATGCGGTTGGCGTAGAACGACACATAGTGCCAGGGCTTGAATACCACCCCGTAGACCGGCGTGGTGATCGCTTCGTCGTACAGCGCATTGCGCGGGCCGCTGCCGTATTCATACCCCTGAACACGCAGTTGCTGGCGACGCAGGCCTGCGGTCAGCAACAGGCGATCATCGAAAAAGCCCAGCGTGTCGGAGAACGCCGCACTGCGCATACGGCTCTTGCCGACAATGCCGGGATCGTTCAGATCGCCTGCGGTGAAACTGTCGAGTGCCGGGCGCTCTTGGGAGACAGGCTCGTAAAGGTTGTTGCTGGAGGTGCCGCCGAACAGATACGCACTGCGCTGTTCGGTCCAGATGCCCGACAGCCCGAAGTTGAGCTTGTGACTGACCGCGCCGGTCTGCAGCTTGCCGTTGATGCCGGCCATGGCCGTCTTGTTGTCTTCATCATGCGGGATAAAGGACGGTGCGGCCGTGGTATTGCCTGCGGCATCGTGGACGGTTGGCGAGCCATATACGCCGACCTCGCGAGTGTGCTTCGCGCCCACTGCGGCATACAGCGTCCAGTCTTCGTTGAGGTCGTACTCGGCGCGGCTCATGCCGAAGGTGTCTTCGGTTTCGGTCCAGGTCCAGTTTGGCGCGTAATTGGTATCCGAGTCCGGAGCATGCGGCACGCTGGTCAGGGCGCTGTCGACAAACACCGTATTGCGGCTCTGGTTGATGCGCTGCTTCTGGTAGGCAAAATCGCCGGACAGACGGAAGTTGTCACCTCGGTAATCAAGCCCCAGCGCGAACAGCTTGCTGCGATGCTCTTCATCCTCGACGCCGGTCTCGCCTTCGCGCTGCGACAGGTTGAGACGCGCGCCAAAGCGATTGCCTTCGCCAAAGCGCTGCCCCAGGTCGAGATGCTCGCCGACCCGACCGTCGCTGCTGATGTCGGTGGTGAAACGACGCGTCGGCGTATCCTGCGCGCGCTTGGGCTGCAGGTTCACGCCGCCGCCAATCCCGGAGCCGGTCGGGGTCACGCCGTTGATGAAGGCGTTGGGACCCTTGAACACTTCAACGCGTTCCAGCGCATCGGTCGATATGATCTGGCGCGGCAGTACGCCGTAGAGACCGTTGTAGGAAATATCGTCGGTGGTCAGCTTGAGGCCGCGAATGACGAAGATGCTCGAGGCGTTGGCATAGCCACTCGACTGACGCACCGATGCATCATTGAGCAATACGTCGCCGACGGTTTCGGCCTGTTGGTCCTCGATCAACTGTTCGGTGTAACTGCTCATGGTGAACGGCACGTCCATGATGTCGGCATTACCCAGAACACCCAGTTGCCCGCCGCGCGCCACCTGCCCGCCAGCATAAACCGGCGGTAGCGCGTGAGGATCGGCCTTGTCGGCACTGATGTCGGTCTCGCCCAACACCACAGGGCCGTCCTGCCGACCGGCAGCCTCTGCAGCGGCCCAGGCCGGAGATCCAATGGAACAGCAAAACGCGAGCAACGTGAGGCGCATCGGGAACGATGGGGAGTTCATCAATAGGTCCTGCAGACAAGTTGAACGAGATCGGAAGCAACCGTCCTGGACATCACCGATCGGGTGGATGCGAAATGATATCAGATGTTACTGGTAATGCTTATCATTTGTTTACGCATGAAAAGTGAGAGGCGAGCAACGCCACGCGGGTCGTTCCCGCGCCCGGCGTTAAAAATCAGCGCGAATGGCGACCCGTGGCGTTCCGCAATGCCTTGAAACAGGTTGGCGACAGCCACAGGAGGGCGACTGTCGTGTAAGCTCACAGGCTATTGGTTTTCCCATCGAGAGGCCTATGCAGTCCACTTTCCGACGCTCGACCCTGGCAGCACTTCGCGGTTTTGCCCTGCAGAGCGATGCAATCTCCATTGTTCCTTCTGCCGCCGACTATCGACGCTGCCTGCTGGAAAAGATCGCTTCGGCCACCCGGCGCATCTACATCATCGCGCTGTACCTGCAACAGGATGAAGCCGGCCAGGAGATTCTCGACGCGCTGTACGCTGCCAAATCCGCGAGGCCGGAGCTGGATGTGGTGGTGCTGGTCGACTGGTTCCGCGCGCAACGCGGCCTGATCGGTGCCGGACGCCAGCCCGGCAACTCGACCTGGTACCAGGCGCAGAACCTCGAATACGATCAAGAAGTGCCGATTTACGGCGTGCCGGTGCAGACCCGCGAACTGTTCGGGGTGTTGCACCTCAAGGGCAGTGTGGTCGACGACTGCGTGATCTACAGCGGCGCCAGCATCAACAACGTCTACCTGCACAAGCTCGATAAATACCGTCTGGACCGTTATCACCTGATCGAAAACGCAGCACTGGCCGACGCTTTCCAGAATCTGGTGCAGCGGGAAATACTCTCCTCGCCGGCCGTGCACCGCCTCGATCTGCAATCGCCGCCCAGCTCACGCAGTTTGCGCAGCGAGATCCGCGCGTTTCGTGGCGACCTGAAACGCGCCGCCTACGACACCTCGGCGGGCGAAAAGGAAAACGGCGACATGCGCGTGATTCCGCTGCTTGGCGTCGGCCCGCGCAACAATCTCAACCGCGCCATCTGCGATCTGATCGCGTCGAGCAAGATTCAGCTGACCATCTGCACGCCATACTTCAACCTGCCGGTGGCCGTCACTCGCGAAATCAATCGGGCGCTCAAGCGCGGCGTGCAGGTCGACATCATCATTGGCGACAAGACCGCCAACGACTTCTTCATCGATCCGGATGAGCCGTTCAAGGTGATCTCGGCCCTGCCCTATCTCTATGAGATCAGCCTGCGGCGCTTTGCCCACAAGCATCAGAAGGCAATCGCCCAGCATCGCCTCAATGTGCACCTGTGGAAACACGGCGATAACACCTTCCACCTCAAGGGCATCTGGGTCGACCAGCGCTACACCCTGCTGACCGGCAACAACCTGAACCCTCGCGCCTTCAATCTGGACCTGGAAAACGCCTTGCTGATCGACGATCCGAAGGGCCAGTGGAGCGAGCCACGGGAAGCGGAAATCGCGCATTTGATGCGCAACACGCAGCGCGTCAACCAGTATGACGAGCTCGACACACTGGCCAACTACCCCGAAGGCGTGCGCAAGTTTCTCAAGCGTGTCAGCCGCGTGCGGGTCGAGCGACTGCTGTACCGGATTCTCTGAGCACTCAACGTGCGGCCGGCATGCGAGCTATGATCAGGCGTGCCGGCCCACGTATCCCCTTGCAAAACCCGGACAGTGGCCTTGCCTCAAGGCCGTTTCGCACCCAGTTGCTTCCACATCTTCTGCGTGATTTTGCGCCGGTTGCTGTAACCGGCCCACGGGTCGTCCTTGAGCCGCTTCAAACGCTGCTCAAGGTTGGTGATGTCCCACTGTGCCGAAGACTTCAGACCCGCCAGCTCATCCAGCGCGATCGGCACCGAGACCGGCAACCCTGGCCGGGCGCGTACTGAGTAGGCGGTTACGGTGCTGCCGCCGCGGCTGTTGCGCAGGTAATCGATGAAGATTTTTCCGACGCGGTTTTTCGGCCCCATGGTGGCGGTGAAGCGTTCCGGCAGCTGACGGCTGGCAAACTCGGCGATGGCCTTGGCGAACGCCTTTACCGTGTCCCAGTCTGCCTGGCGCGCCAACGGCACAATGATGTGCATGCCCTTGCCACCGCTGGTCTTGAGGAAAGCCTCCAGCCCCAGTTCTTCCAGCACGGCGAGCACCATTTGCGTGGCCTCGATCATGCTGCGCCAGGGCAGTGCCGGATCGGGATCAAGGTCCAGCACGAAATGGTCCGGCGTTTCGATTCTGTCACGCGTCGCGCCCCAGGTATGCAGCTCGATGGCGCCCATTTGCGCAGCACCGACCAGTGCCGGCACCGAATCTATTTCCATCAGCGCGGCATGCCCGGGGTCCAGGGCACGATCCAGTTGCCTGATGTGCGGGATCGCCAGATGTTCGGCATGCTTCTGGAAAAACTGCTCACCGTCGATGCCCTCCGGACAGCGCAGCAGAGCCACGGGACGCTTGTTCAGGCAGGGCAGAATCCAGTCGGCGATGGACTGGTAAAACTGCGCCAGTTCGATCTTGCTGGTGCCGGACTTGCTGTCGATGACGCGGTCCGGATGACTGATGCCGGTGCCCGCCACATCAACTTTTCCCTGCGCGGCCTTTTTGCGTGCCTTGGGCGCTGCCGTTGTGGTTGGGGGCTGGCTGGCCACTTTGGCAGGCTGAGCGTCTTCACGCACCACGTCCTTGGCGGGCTTGTCGCTACGCAGCCCGACAAAGGCAGCCTGGCGCACAATGCCTTCGCGGGTCCACTGGGCGAACTCGGCTTCGCAGACCAGTTGCGGCGCCACCCACTGCACGCCACGCGCCTGGGACGCGGAGAGCTTTTTGACCAGCGGTGATTCCTTGCGCTGCAACTTCTTCAGCTGTTTATGCAGTTGCTCAAGGCTCACTTCAGTGAATCCGGTGCCGACCCGCCCGGCATAGATCAACCCGTCCTCACCGGCATTGACCGCAAGCAACAAGGCCCCGAACGCCGATCGGCTGCCCTGAGGCGCCGTGTAGCCGACGACCACGAATTCCTGTCGCAAGCGGCATTTGAGCTTGATCCAGTCGGCATTACGCTTGCTGACGTACGCACTGCCGGCACGCTTGCCGATCACCCCTTCCAGGCCCATTGCCGCAGCACTGGCGACAATGTCCTGATGGCCTGCCTGAAAGGCATCCGAGTAACGCAACAGGCGACTTTTCTGTGCGTCGAGAACTTGTTTCAAGGCATCACGACGCTGCTCAAGCGGCACTTCACGCAGGTCCTCCGCGCTCAGAAACGGCATGTCGAACAGGTAATACAGAATGTCCTTGCTGTTGCCCGCGTCAAAGGCATTCTGCAGGCCCTGGAAGTCGGGCAGCCCCTGCTCATCGAGAACCACCACTTCGCCGTCGAACCAGCTGTCGCGCAGCTTCATGCCCTTGAGCGCCTTGACCAGTTCCGGCAGCCGCTCGGTCCAGTCATGCCCGTTGCGGGTGAACAGCCGCACATCGTCGCCCTGAATACGAGTCAGCATGCGGTAGCCATCGAATTTGATTTCGTACAGCCAGTCACCGGCTGGCGGCGCCTCCACCAGCGTCGCCAGTTGCGGCACAAGCGTGTCCGGGAAAGCCGATTTCGCTTTCCTGCGCGCCGGCTTTGCAGCGGGCGTTGACGCTTTTGCTGCGGCGGGTGTCGCGGCCTTGGCTTTGGCGGCGCTGGCCCCGGACTTTTTCGAGGTGCCGCGTTGCTTGCCGACATGAGCTCCACTGATCACGCTTTGCGGCTGCTCATGGGTGATGTCGTACTCGGCAGCAGGTCGCGCGACGTCATCCTTTTCCTTGATCAGCAGCCACTGTTCCTTGCTGCCGCTGCCCTTGAGCCGGGTACGCACCAGCGCCCAGTCACCGCTGAGTTTCTCGCCGACCAGGGTGAACTTGAGTTTGCCTTCCTCGTAGGTCTTTTGCGGATCACCGTGCGGCTGCCAGACACCCCGGTCCCAGACAATCACATCACCGCCACCGTACTGCCCCTGCGGAATACTGCCCTCGAAGCCGGCATAGTCCAGCGGATGGTCTTCGACATGCACCGCCAGACGCTTTTGCGTGGGGTCCAGGCTCGGACCTTTGGGCACGGCCCAGCTCTTGAGCGTGCCATCGAGTTCCAGTCGAAAGTCGTAGTGCAGGTTCCGTGCGTCATGCTTCTGGATCACGAAACCGAGCGCGCCAGGCTGCGACTTGCCTTTGCCCTTACGCTTGCTCTCCGCAGGCTCGGAGGTGATATCGAAATTGCGCTTGCGGGTGTATTCACTGGCGGGCTTGGCCATCACCGGTCACTCCGTAGGGCTCAAGAGGCTTTGCTGGTTTTCTTGCGCGCGGCGGGCCGCTTGGGCCTGGGGCTGTCCTTGTCGGCCGGTTTTTCCTTCGCCGCAGGCTTGCTCGTCTTGGCTTTACCGGCCCCGCCCTTGCCCGCCAGACTGCGTCGCAGCAGGTCGGTGAGGTCGATGACATCGGCACTCTTGCGTTCTTCCTCGGCCGGATCGGTCTCGACATCCTCGATCTCGCCTTCGTCTGCCTTGGTCTTGACCAAGTGCATGATCTTGTCCTGAAAAGTGTCGCGATACTGCTCAGGCTGCCAGTCAGCGCTCATGTCCTTGACCAGACGCTTGGCCATGTCACGTTCGCTCTTGTTCAACTTGGCGTCGGTCACCGCGTCGCTCAGTTCCAGTGTGTCCAGTTCACGCACGTCGGCAGGCCAGCGCAGGATCACCATCACCAGCGCCGACTCCAGCGGCATGACCGCCGCCAGGTGTTCGCGGGTATGCAGCACGACGTTAGCCAGCGCGACCTTTTTAGTATCGACCAGGGTTTCGCGCAATAACGCATAGACTTTCTCGCCGCGCTTGTCGGGCGTCAGGAAATAAGGCGTGTCGATGTTCTGCAAAGGGATCTGCTGGCTGTCGACGAAGGCGAATATGTCGATGGTCTGCGTCGATTTGGGGTGCGCGGAACGAATTTCCTCCTCGCTGAGTACCACATAGCGATCCTTCTCGTATGCCACGCCCTTGACGATGTTTTCGCTGGTGACTTCCTTGCCGGTGACCTTGTTGATTCGCTTGTAGCCGACCGGGTCCATGCTGCGTTTGTCGAGCCAGTCGAAGTCGACACTGGTCGACGTTGTCGCCGAAACCAACGCGACCGGTATATGCACCAGCCCGAAGCTGATTGCGCCCTTCCAGATTGCCCTTGCCATGGTCTGACTCCTGTTGGTCCTGGAAAGGTGACAGGGCCGGTCGGAGAAAAGTTTCGGCCGCCTGACGAGCGCCGGGAAACCCGCTGTGCTGAACGAGTTTTTTATCCTGAAGAATCAACTGTCAACGTTTTGGCTCCTGATAGCCGGGATAGGGATCCGGGTCGTACCTCCGTCAAAGCCTCGTAGTGCAAGGGCTGCGCGAGGTTATGCAAAGTTGCCCGGCCCTTATATGCATTTAGGGTCTAAAAATATGGTTTAACGTTCTTTTGCGGAATAAAAAAGACGTTCTATAAATGGCCCCACCCCGAACGCTGTTGGTGAGGTGTCTGCCAACCGACAGCGGGTCCCGTCAGCTTTCACCTGGCTGATTACTTCCAAGGATTTGTCATGAACGTTTTCTGGTTTCTTCCGACTCACGGCGACGGCCATTATCTGGGCACGACAAAGGGCGCACGTCCCGTCACCCTCAACTATTTGAAACAGGTGGCGCAGGCCGCCGATGACCTGGGTTATTACGGTGTATTGATCCCCACCGGTCGCTCCTGCGAGGATTCGTGGGTCATCGCCTCGGCGCTGGTGCCGCTGACCGAGCGCCTGAGGTATCTGGTGGCGATCCGCCCCGGGATCATCTCGCCGACCGTCTCGGCACGCATGGCCGCCACGCTGGATCGTCTTTCCGGCGGCCGGCTGCTGATCAACGTGGTGACCGGTGGCGACCCGGACGAAAACCGTGGCGATGGCAGCTTTCTCGACCACAGTGAGCGCTATGAAGTTACCGACGAATTTCTGAAAATCTGGCGCCGGGTCCTGCAGGGCGAAGCGGTCGACTTCGAAGGCAAGCACTTGCGCGTGCAGAACGCCAAGGCGCTTTACCCGCCGATTCAACAACCCTACCCGCCGCTGTACTTCGGTGGCTCCTCCGACGCGGCGCATGACCTTGCGGCCGATCAGGTGGACGTGTACCTGACCTGGGGCGAGCCTCCGGCAGCCGTAGCGCAGAAGCTCGCCGATGTACGTGAACGGGCAGCGCGCAAGGGACGCACCGTGAAGTTCGGCATTCGCCTGCACGTGATCGTGCGCGAAACCAGCGAAGAAGCCTGGAAAGCCGCCAGCACGCTGATCGAACACATCAGCGATGACACCATTGCTGCAGCGCAGAAGTCCTTTTCGCGTTTTGATTCCGAAGGTCAGCGGCGCATGGCCGCGCTGCACGACGGGCGCCGCGACAACCTGGAGATCGCGCCCAACCTGTGGGCCGGTGTCGGCCTGGTGCGCGGCGGTGCAGGCACGGCGCTGGTCGGCAATCCCGAAGAGGTCGCGGCACGCATCAAGGAATATGCCGACCTGGGCATCGAGAGCTTCATTTTCTCGGGTTACCCGCATCTTGAAGAAGCCTACCGCTTCGCCGAACTGGTCTTCCCGCTGCTGCCTGAGCCTTACGCCAGCCTCGCCGGGCGCGGCATCACCAACCTGACGGGCCCGTTCGGCGAAATGATCGCCAACGATCTGCCCCCGCAGGCCAAGTGATGTCCGGGCAACTGCTGACCTTACCCCACTCGCCTGCGCTGGCCACCTCGATCAGGGCCACTGCGCAGGTGTTCGAAGACCCCAAGTCGCGAGCCCTGCTCGCTCACGTACGCCAGGTTGCGCCCAGCGATGCCAGTGTGCTGATCATCGGCGAGACCGGCACCGGCAAGGAACTGGTTGCTCGCCACGTCCACGAACTGAGCGCCCGCCGCGACAAACCGTTCGTGGCGGTCAACTGCGGCGCGTTCTCCGAGAACCTGATCGAGGCGGAGTTGTTCGGCCACGAAAAAGGCGCGTTCACCGGAGCGATCAGCGCCAAGGCCGGCTGGTTTGAAGAGGCCAACGGCGGCACGCTGTTTCTCGATGAGATCGGCGACCTGCCCATGACCTTGCAGGTCAAATTGCTGCGCGTGCTTCAGGAGCGTGAAGTGGTGCGTCTGGGCTCGCGAAAGAGTGTGCCCATTGATGTAAGGGTGCTCGCAGCCACCAACGTGCAACTGGAAAAGGCCATCAACGCCGGGCATTTCCGCGAGGACCTTTACTACCGGCTCGACGTGGTTAATCTGGAATTGAGCCCGCTGCGCGAGCGGCCGGGCGATATCCTGCCCCTGGCCCGGCACTTCATAGAGGTCTACAGCCAGCGGCTGCGGCATGGTCCGGTGCGGATCAGCCCCGAAGCCGAGCACAAGCTCAAGACCTACAGCTGGCCAGGCAATATTCGCGAGCTGGAAAACGTCATCCATCACACCCTGCTGGTGTGCCGTGAAGGTGTCATTCAGCGTGATGACCTGCGCATGTCGAACCTTAGAATCGAGCGTCAGGATGAACACAACCCGCCTGACGAATCCGCCGAGCAACTGCTCAACCGGGCGTTTCAGAAACTGTTTGAAGAACAGGCCGGTGCCTTGCACGAGAAGGTCGAAGATACGTTGCTCAGAACCGCCTATCGCTTCTGCCACCACAACCAGGTGCACACGGCCAGCCTGCTGGGCCTGACCCGCAACGTCACGCGCACACGTCTGATCAAGATTGGCGAACTGGCGGTCAACAAACGCAGGCCGGGTGAAAATGTCCAGGGCGACCGCATGCTGCACCTGTCGGTGTGAAGGCGCAGACCGATGACGCGGAGCGTCACGAACGGCATTCCCACGCTGGAGCGTGAGGAACGATAGCTGTCCGGAAGAACACCATCGTGCCCATGCTCCGCGGCGCTGCGCCAAGAGCTGACGCAGAGCGCCATGAACGGCATTGCCACGCTGGAGCGTGAGGAACGATAGGTGCTCGCGAGAACACTATCGTACCCATGCTCCGCGGCGCTGCGCCAAGAGCTGACGCAGAGCGCCATGAACGGCATTGCCACGCTGGAGCGTGAGGAACGATAGGTGCTCGCGAGAACACTATCGTACCCATGCTCCGCGTGGGTATGCCTTTCCGGACGCTCTGCGTCCTCTTCTGAGCAGGCGGTGCCTTACGACAAATGTATCGCCAGCGCCTTGGCCTGGATCGCCACGTCGGTTACTGCGGTGCTTTCCCACCACATGCCGCGCAATGGCGGGCCCATGGCGAACAGGCGTGCCGAGTACTGACCGTGTGCGTCAAGTACTGCGCCCGCAGCGTCGGCAGCGATGCCGAGTGCCAGCGGGCCGGGCTGGATCAGCCCACGTGCCAGCAACTGCCGGGGCAACGGGCGATCCACGCGTCGCCAGTCGTACTCGATGCCGGTGGAGTTGATCAGCGCATCGCCGGTGATCTGCGTCGGCTGACTCTCACCGCGCCGACGCACGCTGATCTGTACCTGACCTGACGGCAGGCTGGCCACGCCCTGCAACGAGGCCGCGTCAATACTCAACCGCCCTTGCCTGATCAGCCGCGCCAGCAGCGCAGCGCTCGGTGGCGGGGAGCGATGGTGGTGGCTCTCCCACCAAGGCCTTACATGACGGACGAACTGGCGGCGCTGCTGATCGCTGGCCTGATTCCACAGCCGGCCGACGTTGGCGCGCACAGTGTCCAGCGGGGCCTGCCAGTCAATGCCGCTCTCGATGGCCAGCTCGCACTGTTCGCGCACTTTGCGCACCAGTTGCCGAGTGCTGCGGATACTCGGGTCCTGAGCGAGAAAATCAGACCATTCCGGCGGCTGACGCCGGACATGCGGCAACAGGCCGTGCCGGGAAAAGATCTGGATGGGCCCACGATGTCCGGCCGTTTCCAGCGAAACCAGCGCATCGACCATGGTCAGCCCCGAGCCGATGATCAGCACCCTCGACTGCGGATCGAGCTTTCTCATCACCGCCACATCCCAGGGGTCCAGTGCTGCCGTGTTCAGCTCGTTCGAATCACGTCGCGGGGTGCGTGAAGCCGCGTACATGCCGGTCGCCAGCACAGCCCGGCTGCCATGCACCTTACGACCGTCAGCCAGCGAGACACTCACGCCATCTGCATCGACCTGCAGGTCCACTGCCTCGCCGGGCACATGCACGGCGGTCGAGCCAAAGGCTTCACCAGCGCTTCGGGCTTCACGCAGTCGCTGCTGGACATAAAGCCCGAACACACCGCGCGGCGGGAACAGCTCGGCGACCGGGACCCTCTGCTCGGCGGCTTCAGGCCAGCCACCGGCAGCCAGATAGTCAGTCAGCCACTGGGTGAGGTCATCCGGGTTGTCCGGATCGACGCTCATCCGTGCAGCGTTGCCATTGAGTGTATGGCCCGGCTCCGTCGCACTGTAGGCCTCGCCCCTGCCGAGTTCGCTGCGGGTTTCGATGATCAGGATTCGGCGCCGGCCCGGTCTGCGCAGCAGTTGCGCCGCCAGCATGGTCCCGCTCAGACCGCCGCCGATGATCAGAATGTCAGCCGTCTGGTGGGAATCTTCGATCATCGAACAGTGCCTCGCTGGGGTGGCTGTAAAAGAATGGGAAGGTCAGAGCACGACGTTACGCACGAAGCGCAGGGGCACATCGGCGTCGTTGCAGTAGCGGTGCGGCTGATTGCTGGGGAACATGAAGAACTCGCCCGCCCCTACCTGCTGCATGGCCGCAGGGTCGGCAAAGCGCAACGTCAGATGCCCTTCGACGACGTAGACCTGTTCACTCCAGCCATCGGGATCGGCCTCCGAGACATAGGCGTCCCCAGGCTGCAGACAGAATTCCCACAACTCCACCTCGCGCCGGGCAACGGCCCTGGCCAGCAACACCGCTTTGCTGCCCGCGATAGTACCGGCCCATGCCAGCTCGTTGATGCGGCTGTAATCACGATTTTCGGGCGCCTGGATCAGGTCGCTGAACGCCACTTCCAGGGCTTCGGCCACGCGGTCCAGAGTCGCCAGGCTGACGTTTTTCTCGCCGGCCTCGATAGCGACCAGCATGCGTCGGCTGACCCCGGACTTTTCCGCCAGCGCCGTCTGGCTGAGGTCCGCACTGGTACGCAGACGCCGCACGTTCTGGCTGACGTGCTGCAGCACCGGAGGGCGCTGGGAATTTTCTTTGTGCATGCTGGTGCTCACATCAAACCGTTGCGCATTATACTGCCCAGCCCAGGGACACTGTCAGGGTGTTCAGCCTCTCATCGCGCACATGGCAATTAACAGGAATCCGGAGCTGACATGAAGTCTATCAGCCGCATACCCCGCATCAGCAAGGCAGAAGCCGTACTGATTCTGATCACCATGCTCTGGGGAGGCACCTTTCTGCTGGTCCAGCATGCGATGACTGTCAGCGGGCCGATGTTCTTCGTCGGTCTGCGCTTTGCCGCCGCAGCGCTTATCGTAGCGCTGTTTTCAATGCAGGTGCTGCGCGGTCTTACCTTTCTCGAACTCAAGGCCGGTGTCTTCATCGGCACCGCGATCATGCTCGGCTACGGCCTGCAGACGATCGGACTGCAGACCATCCCCAGTAGTCAGTCGGCGTTCATCACGGCACTCTACGTGCCCTGCGTGCCGTTGTTGCAATGGCTGGTATTGGGCCGGCGACCAGGGTTGATGCCGACACTGGGCATCATCCTCGCTTTCACCGGGCTGATGCTGGTAGCCGGGCCGCAGGGAGCGTCTCTGCAACTCAGTTCCGGCGAGATCGTGACACTGATCAGCACGGTGGCCATCGCCGCCGAGATCATCATGATCAGTGCCTATGCCGGTGAGGTCGATGTGCGTCGAGTCACCGTGGTGCAACTGGCCACCGCATCGGCGCTGGCATTTCTGATGATCGTGCCCACCCAGGAACACTTGCCGGAGTTTTCCTGGTTGCTGGTGCTCAGCGCTGTGGGGCTTGGGACCATGAGTGCGGCGATCCAGATCGCCATGAACTGGGCACAGAAAAGTGTTTCGCCGACCCGCGCCACGGTGATTTATGCCGGTGAACCGGTCTGGGCCGGCATTGTCGGAAGACTCGCCGGCGAGCGTTTGCCGGGCATCGCCCTGCTGGGTGCGGCATTGATCGTGGCCGGGGTGATCGTCAGCGAAATGAAACGGCGTTCTGCGCCTGATGAACACAACACTGTCGACGAAGAGGAAGGACAACAAGGCGCGCGCAAAGCTGAATGAACAGCGGGTATTGCCAGCCATGAAACACCTTGTTTCCTCGGAACTGCGTCAACGACCTTTCGCTGCATTAGAAGCAATTATTTACTGAATTAAAAAAGCAGACACTTTTTGTAGGAAATTTCGGAAACCGTCCCTTTGGTATCGGAGTGTCTGGCACGTATGATGCTTGACATTCCCCTGCAGATTAGAAGCCTATGTCCCTGATAGTTCTACTGCTTCTGCCTTTCATCGGCAGCTGTCTGGCGGCCTTTTTGCCGCACAACGCGCGTAACGCGGAATCATTTCTGGCCGGTCTGATCGCTCTCATCGGCGCTGTGCAGATGGCCTTGTGGTTCCCGCAGATCGCCGACGGCGGCGTGATTCGTGAAGAGTATTTCTGGCTGCCAAGCCTGGGCATGAACTTCGTTCTGCGTATCGATGGCTTCGCCTGGCTGTTCTCGATGCTGGTACTGGGCATCGGTGCGCTGGTTTCGCTGTATGCCCGCTATTACATGTCGCCGGACGACCCGGTGCCGCGCTTCTTTGCGTTTTTCCTGGCCTTCATGGGCGCCATGCTCGGTCTGGTGATGTCCGGCAATCTGATTCAGATCGTGTTTTTCTGGGAGCTGACCAGTCTTTTCTCGTTCCTGCTGATCGGCTATTGGCACCATCGGGCCGATGCCCGACGCGGCGCTTACATGGCGCTGATGGTTACCGGCGCGGGCGGTCTGGCGCTGCTGGCAGGCATGATGATCCTCGGCCATGTGGCCGGCAGTTATGATCTTGACCGTGTTCTGGCCTCCGGCGACGCGATTCGTGCGCACGCCCTGTACCCGGTGTTACTGACCCTGATTCTGATCGGCGCACTGACCAAAAGCGCCCAGTTCCCGTTCCATTTCTGGCTGCCGCACGCGATGGCCGCGCCCACGCCGGTGTCGGCGTATCTGCACTCGGCGACCATGGTCAAGGCCGGGGTCTTTCTCATGGCGCGCATGTGGCCGGCGCTGTCCGGCACCGAGCAATGGTTCTGGATCGTCAGTGGCGCGGGTGCCTGCACGCTGATTCTCGGCGCCTACGCGGCCATCTTCCAGAACGATCTCAAGGGGCTGCTCGCCTACTCGACCATCAGCCACCTGGGCCTGATCACCCTGCTGCTCGGCCTCAACAGCCCGCTGGCTGCGGTGGCCGCGGTGTTCCATATTCTCAACCACGCGACCTTCAAGGCGTCGCTGTTCATGGCCGCCGGCATCATCGACCACGAGAGCGGGACCCGCGATATCCGCCGTCTCAGTGGCCTGATAAGGCTGCTGCCCTACACCGCGACGCTGGCGATGGTCGCCAGCGCCTCGATGGCCGGCGTGCCGCTGCTCAACGGCTTTCTGTCCAAGGAAATGTTCTTTGCCGAAACCGTGTTCATTTCCGCCACTGCATGGGTCGAGATTGCCTTGCCGGTGATCGCGACCATCGCCGGGATCTTCAGCGTTGCCTATTCGCTGCGCTTCACCGTCGATGTGTTTTTCGGTCCGGCGGCCAAGGATCTGCCCCACTTGCCCCACGAACCGCCGCGCTGGATGCGTGCGCCGGTCGAACTGCTGGTGCTGACGTGTCTGGTGGTGGGGATTTTCCCGGCGCAATCGGTCGCTCCCCTGCTCGCCGCCGCTGCGCGCCCCGTTGTCGGTGGAACACTGCCCGAGTACAGCCTGGCGATCTGGCACGGCTGGAACCTGCCAATGGTCATGAGCCTGGTGGCGATGGCGGGCGGTATCATTCTGTACCTGTTGCTGCGCAAGCCGCTCAAGCACGAGCGCATCACCGCCCCGCCGCTGGTGGGACGCCTCAATGGCAAGCGCTTTTTCGAGCGCAGTCAGGTGGTGATGATGCACTGGGCACGCCGTTTCGAACGCAAGGTCAGCACTCGCCGCCTGCAGCCACAACTGTTTCTGCTGGTGCTCGCGGCGGTACTGGGCGGTTTCATTCCGATGTATTTCAGCGGCCTGACCTGGGGCGACCGACCGAAGATTCCGGGTTCCGGGGTGTTTGTCACGCTGTGGCTGATCGCGATTGCCTGCGCCATAGGTGCGGCTTGGCAAGGTAAATATCACCGTTTGGCGGCACTGGTCATGGTCAGCGTCTGCGGGCTGATGACCTGCATCACCTTCGTCTGGTTCTCGGCCCCTGATCTGGCGCTGACGCAACTGGTCGTGGAGGTGGTGACCACCGTGCTGATCCTGCTCGGTCTGCGCTGGCTGCCACGACGCAATGAAGACGTCGCCCCGCTCAGCGCACGCCTGCGTGCCCGTACCCGGCGCATACGCGACTTCGGCCTGGCAGTGCTCGTGGGGCTGGGCATGGCGATACTCTCCTACGCCATGCTGACCCGCCAGACGCCCAACGCCATCTCGTCCTTCTACCTGAGTCGCGCGCTGCCCCAGGGCGGCGGCACCAACGTGGTCAACGTGATGCTGGTGGATTTCCGCGGCTTCGATACGTTTGGCGAAATCACCGTGCTGGCGGCGGTCGCCATGACAGTGTTCGCCCTGTTGCGACGCTTCCGCCCACCGAAGGAAAGCATTCTGCTGCCCGCCCAGCAGCGCCTGCTGGCCCGTGATGTGGTGACGGATCTGGTCAACCCGCGCAGCGCCAGCGATACCGCGCTCGGCTTCATGATGGTTCCGGCAGCGCTGGTTCGATTGCTGCTGCCGATTGCCTTCATCATCTCGATGTACCTGTTCGTCCGCGGCCACAACCAGCCCGGCGGCGGGTTTGTCGCCGGGTTGGTGATGTCGGTGGCGTTCATCCTGCAATACATGGTGGCAGGCACCCAGTGGGTCGAGGCGCAAATGAGCCTGCGCCCGCTACGCTGGATGGGCACAGGCCTGTTATGCGCGGTGCTGACCGGCGCGGGCTCGATGCTGCTGGGTTATCCGTTCATGACCACCCACACCGCCCATGTCGATTTGCCGATCCTGAGTGACATTCACATCGCCAGCGCGCTGTTCTTCGATGTCGGCGTGTACGCCGTGGTGGTCGGCTCGACGCTGTTGATTCTTACCGCACTGGCGCACCAGTCGGTGCGCAGCCATCGGCCGACGCAGTTGCCCAAGCCTGTCGCCAACCCGCAAGGAATCCTCTGATGGAAGAAGTCATTGCAATCGCCATCGGCGTGCTGGCCGCCTCGGGCGTCTGGCTGATCCTGCGGCCACGTACCTTTCAGGTGGTCATGGGTCTGTGCCTGCTGTCGTACGGGGTCAACCTGTTCATTTTCAGCATGGGCAGCCTGTTCATCGGCAGAGAGCCGATCATCAAGGACGGCATTCCTCAGGACCTGCTCAATTACACTGACCCGTTGCCACAGGCGCTGGTGCTGACCGCGATTGTCATCAGCTTCGCCATGACCGCGCTGTTTCTGGTGGTCTTGCTCGCCTCCAGAGGCCTGACCGGCACCGACCACGTAGATGGCCGGGAGCCCAAGGCATGAGCTGGATGAACCAACTGATCATCGCGCCCATCCTGCTGCCGCTGCTGACCGCCGGGCTGATGCTCTGGCTGGGTGAAAAGCACCGGCCGCTCAAGGGCCGTATCAATCTGTTTTCCAGCATCCTCGGGCTGGGCATTTCCGTGGTGCTGTTTCTCTGGGTGCAACACAGCGGCAGCAGCGGCTCGATCGGTGTCTACCTGCCGGGCAACTGGGGCGTGCCGTTCGGCATCGTGCTGGTGGTGGACCACCTCTCAGCGATGATGCTGGTGCTGACCGGGATCGTCGGGGTCTGCGCCCTGCTGTTCGCGCTGGCTCGCTGGGACAGGGCCGGTGCCAGCTTCCACGCGCTGTTCCAGATCCAGCTCATGGGGCTGTACGGTGCGTTCCTGACCGCTGACCTGTTCAACCTGTTCGTGTTCTTCGAAGTACTGCTCGCAGCGTCCTACGGCTTGATGTTGCATGGCTCTGGCCGGGCAAGGGTGTCGACGGGGCTGCATTACATTTCGATCAACCTGTTGGCGTCGTCGCTGTTCCTGATCGGCGCTGCGTTGATTTACGGGGTGACCGGCACGCTGAACTTTGCCGATCTGGCCATCAAGATCCCGCAGGTGGCGGAGTCCGATCTGGGCCTGCTGCATGCCGGAGCTGCGATTCTGGCCACGGCGTTCCTGGCCAAGGCTGGCATGTGGCCGCTGAACTTCTGGCTGGTTCCCGCCTACTCGGCAGCCAGCGCGCCGGTAGCGGCAATGTTTGCGATCATGACCAAAGTGGGTGTCTATACCCTGCTGCGCCTGTGGACCCTGCTGTTTTCCGGTCAGGCCGGTGCGTCGGCATTCTTCGGCGGCGACTGGCTGGTCTACGGCGGCATGGCGACGATTTTCACCGCGGCCATCGCCATCATCGCCGCCCAGCGCCTGGAGCGCCTCGCCAGCCTGAGCATACTGGTGTCAGCGGGCATTCTGCTGTCCGCCGTCGGCTTCGCCCAGCCGAGCCTGACCTCGGGCGCGCTGTTCTATATGGTCAGCTCGACGCTGGCGCTGAGTGCCATGTTCCTGCTGGGCGAACTGATCGAACGCTCCCGCTCGGCCAACGAGATCCCTCTGGAATACGACGTGGATCAATTGCCTCGTACCCTGGAATCTCTGCATCCGCCGCCCGGTGCCAACCTGGACGACGAACAGAAGGTCGTGGTCGGTCAGGTCATTCCCATGACCATGGCTTTTCTGGGTCTGAGTTTCATTGCCTGCGCCTTGCTGATCATCGGCATGCCGCCGCTCTCGGGGTTCATCGGCAAGCTCACCTTGATCAGTGCCCTGATGAACCCGCTGGGCCTGGACGTCGCGAAGGATGAGGCGCTTTCCACTCAGGCATGGATGCTGATCGGCCTGCTGATCTTTTCCGGGCTGGCGTCGCTGATCGCTTTTTCAAGGCTCGGCACGCAACGTTTCTGGACGCCACACGAGCGCCCTTCGCCAATGCTGCGTCGCAACGAATGCCTGCCGATCATCATTCTTCTGGGTCTGTGCATCGCGCTGACCTTCAAGGCCGAGCCCTTGTTGCGCTACACCCAGGACACCGCCGCAGCGCTGCATGAGCCCAAACAGTATGTGCAGTCAGTGCTCGCCACACGCCCGATACCCGGCCCCACCAGCCAGCAAGCAGATCCGGAGGAGCAGCCATGAAGCGCCTGTTTCCCGCCCCACTGCTCTCGTTGGCACTCTGGCTGTTGTGGTTGGTATTGAATCTGTCGATCAGCCCCGGTCACCTGCTGCTGGGCGCGGTGCTGGGGTTTCTCGCCCCAATATTGATGGCCCCCTTGCGCCCGCTGCCGGTACGTATTCGCAAACCCGGCACGATCCTGAAGTTTCTGTGGCGGGTGGGACGCGACGTGGTGGTCTCCAACGTGCAGGTCGGCCTGAGCGTCTGGCGGCTCGAAAGCCGTCCGCCACGCTCGGCTTTCGTGCGCATTCCACTGGACCTGCACGACGCCCACGGCCTCGCCGCGCTGGCGATGGTCACCACGGTAGTGCCGGGAACGGTGTGGTCGGAGCTGGCACTGGATCGCAGCGTGCTGCTGATGCATGTCTTCGATCTGGAGGACGAAGCGCACTTCATCGAGCACTTCAAAACCACTTATGAGCGACCGTTGATGGAGATCTTTCAATGAGTGCACTGCTCGACAACGCCATCCTGATCAGCCTGCTGATCTTCGCCCTGGCGATGGTGATCACCCTGCTGCGCCTGCTCAAGGGACCTTCGGCCCAGGACCGGGTACTGGCGCTGGATTATCTGTACATCATTGCCATGCTGATGATGCTGGTGCTTGGCATTCGCTACGCCAGTGACACGTACTTCGAAGCGGCCATGCTGATTGCCCTGTTCGGCTTCGTCGGCTCGTTCGCTCTGGCCAAGTTCCTGCTGCGCGGAGAAGTGATCGAATGATAGGACTGCCGAATACAGTGCCCTTCTGGGTGGAAATACTGACCGCCGGGCTGCTGATCGCCAGCAGCCTGTTCGCCTTGACCGGCGCGCTCGGGCTGCTGCGCCTCAAGGACTTTTTCCAGCGCATGCACCCGCCCGCCCTGGCGTCGACGCTGGGCGCCTGGTGCGTTGCGCTGGCGTCGATCATCTACTTCTCGGCGCTGAAGTCGGAACCGGTGATCCACGCCTGGCTGATCCCGGTATTGCTGGCGATCACGGTACCGGTGACCACCCTGTTGCTGGCGCGCACAGCGCTGTTCCGCAAGCGCATGGCCGGTGACGATGTGCCCGCGGAAATCAGCAGTGGTAACGGCAATGGAGAATCAGCAGGCGGCTGAGTCGATGCCTGGCCAGTGTTACTCGCTGGCCTTGAACGTCAGCTCGCCCTTGCGCCATTTGGCGGCCTTGCCGACGGCGCCTTTGAGAAGCTTGCTCATGCCGATCTGCAGTTGCTCTTTCGCAGCGAAGACCATGAAGACGGTCTGACCTTCCTTGAACACGATACCGTGGCCCTCGGGAATATCGACGAAGGCATATTCACCCAGCCCGTACACGGTGGTCTTGATTTCACGAAATTTCAATTCAAGCTTGCCGCCCTCGCGGCTGGGCAGGACAGACGCGCGAAAATGGTCGCCCACCTTTAGCTCAAGGCGAGGTTTGTCGTCGACGACCAAGGCGCTTTCGGTGTCGATTTCAGCGATATAAATGCCTTCGGCTGATTGCTCGGTGATGTAGACAAAACGGGATTGGAACTGCTTGACCAATTGTGCGCGGAGGTCGCCGAGCACGAACAAGGCGTGGGTATCCAGATTACTTACAGCCAAAGTACAAACCCTCAAACATGAAATGAGGCTGCCTGATGTCAGGGCAGTCGAGAAAGTGATTCATCCATAGACCGCTTCATGTGGCCGGAGATTGTCCGGCATGCTGCACGCAGAAACGCAGACAGCGCCGCCGCACACCTTGTGCAGGCGGGTGGCGGATTCTACCGGCTCATGGCTGCTACGGGATATATACCTTTTGTACACAGCAGTGTCGCGCAAGCGCTGGGGCCCTGAAAATAGCGGCCACCCCGGGCACGGCGCAAAGGCTGGACGGGTTCCAGCCTGCGTTGGGTGCATCCTGCGATAGCGGAAACATAGCATTTATATCCACTGTAGAAAAAGCCATCTTTTCCTGCACAGCTAAATGCATCGAACTCTTGCCCGTACCCACCACTCCCATAAGAACTGATGAATACGGGGATACCCCCCGGCGAGGAGATGACATGGAACAGACTACAACTACCATCAAAGACCTGTTCGAACAGTTGGGGCTTGACTCCGATGATGAGAGCATCGAAAAGTTTATCGCCAGCCATCCTCTGCCCGACGACGTCAAACTGATCGACGCAGAGTTCTGGACGCCGCGTCAGTCTGACTTTCTCAAGGAACAGCTGCACGAAGATGCCGAATGGGCGATGGTGGTCGACGAACTCAACGTGCGCCTTCACAAAAAGCCCGAGTGAGCCACTCGGGCGTTGATACCTATTGCGGATAACCGGGCTGGCCGATATTGGGATGCAATATCCGGCCGCCTGGCTGTGGTGCGTGGACGAAAACAGCGTCGCCAAAAGTACCCACTCTGCCGACGACTGCATTCCAGTGCGCAGACTGATGGATGTAGCGCCAGCGCAGTAATGCCTCTTCATGGCTGTCCAGCAGGTAAGACCCGCCTCGCGCATAATCAATCAACCGGGTAGAAATGTTCTCAAGCTCGGGAGGAAGCTGGAATTCAGGTGCTTGTGGCACCGGGTCGAAAGGCACGCCCTCGTCACACGCCAATGTGTGCATGACCAGTAACGATACCCTCGACAGGTGGCCAAACACCTGACGGCTCATGCCCACTGCGGCAACGACCGTACTCATGCCATTCAAACTTTTCCTGCACGGATAACACTTGCTCTCGCATGCCTGAACCCTCAGCCAGGCCTGGCTATCGAGCGGGTCGATCCAGTGATCGCGATTCATTCGGCTTAATTCAGCCTGTGCCTCCTTCCAGCTCGGTGCCGCCTCGTACGGACTGCCACGGCTGACCACACTGCCGCGAGGGCGCGTGAGCAGTACGTTTTCTTCCATCTGTGGAGGATAACCACCACCGATATCGGAATATGCACCGGGCAGAACAATTTCCCGGGGCCACACGGGCAGGACGCTGTTCAACGCAAAGTTGCGCCGGGATTCATCGCGGGCCACCAGATGCAACACCTGCTGCGCGCACCCCGGAGGCAGGTACAGATTGACCCTCCTGTTGCTCGCATCGCGGGTATTGCCCATATCCTTGAAGCTGCCTATGGCTGCAACGGTGTCGAACAGACCGATAACCTTGAGCCGTACGCTGCCGTTGCTCCAGCTGAAACGGTCGCTCAACCTGACCTTGCGGCTTTCGAGTATCGGCTCGAGCATGCCCGAACGCTGCTTGAGAATTTCATTGACCAGATGCCTGGCCGACGCTGCACCTCGACTGAAGCCGAACACGTCCAGTTCCAGCGCGTCCAGCACACAATCGGGGTTGTCGCGGGGGAACGCCTTCAATACCGACGCCAGCTTTTTGAATGCGTTTTCCACTTTGGAGATCACACCGGTTGCCCCGCGACCGAAACTCTGCCCCGGCCATACCGAATCACGTCCACCGGAAGTAGTGCCGGCCCCGCTTACATAGATCGGGTAATACACCTTCAGGCCGTCACCGTCATTTTCGGCAACAGGTTGCAGGCGGTAGATATCGACCAGTCTGGCTATATTGCTCGGATCATTATTGTAACTACTGCCAGGCTGAACATGACGACCCGCACACGCTTTAATGTGCTGCCCCTCATTGATCTCGATCAATGCCTGGCAGTCGGCCCCGATCTGACTATTGAAGCGATTATTTCCCGTACCGTCGAAGAAAATGCCTACTCGCGCCGTCACGCGCCGCGTGACCACATCTGAAAGGACTGCTGACTGTTGAAAACTCCGTTTATCGCTCATAACTTTTCCGTCCTTAGAGGCAAGCCAAGAAAAGGCCGCACTTAAATCAAAACGTAAATAACGTTGATTTAAACAGCTTGCTTAAAGACAGTGAGCAGTCAAGTCATGTTGCGTCTTTTCAGACAACTCCTACAACATCTGTAGCCATGAATTTATTATTTATGAATAGAAACCTACACACACGCAGCGATAACTTTTTTGATGCGTTCTTGCGTTAAAAAGACCAACTAAAAGGCCAGCTCCCTTGCCGGGCTTACCGACCTGAATGATCGCTTACACATCAGCGGCCTTGCGGCCTGTACCCAAGGCGCAGACCACCCCAGTGTCGCCCGTTGACCATGATCGGCACGGACAGGTCGTGCATCAGTTCGCCGGTGTCTCGCGTGTAGGTTTGCAGCAGGACCGGCTGTTGGTGGCTGCCACAGCGAATGCCGGTGCGATCATCGAACTTGCGCTTGCTTCGATTGCGCGCGTTATCCAACGTCGCGTCGCCCGTCAAGGGCTGACTGAAGGCATTGTTGTGCGTCGGCACATAGCCCTGCTGGGTACAGGCGATGGCAAATACCAGACCTTCATGGCGAGACAGTAGCGGTTCCTGCAGTGCTGGCAATACCTGATCGGTGTAACGGTCGAAACGCGTCGTAAACCGAGTGGGCGACGTATTGGCGACGGGTTTGTAGTTACGATCAAACAGGTCATCAAGGCTGACCCGCCCCTGTTCGATATCGGCCTCGAACTTTTCGCTGATCATTCGCGCGCCTTCACGGGCCAGGTCATAAATGCGCTGGTGGTATTCATCCAGACCAACCTGCGCCAGACGCTGGCTGATGGTCTCGGCCTGCCCCTCCATTTGTACTGCGGACCTGGCCAGTTGCCGGGTCTGCTCATCGCTGACGGCAAGATCACTGCGCATATGCTCGACAGCGTCGAACAGGCTCGCCAACTGATCCTGATTACTCCGCGCGCCCTGAGCGATTTCGCCAACCTGGCTTTCCAGCTCGACCGCAAGCCGGGCGATATTGCCCAGGTGCTCGCCGGTCAGCTCGATCTGCTCGACCCCCATATCCAGATCGGACGACAGCTCGCGAATCTGCTCCACGACCTGGGCGGTGCGCTGCTGAATATCCGCGACCATCTGCCCTACCTCGCCTGTGGCGCTGGCAGTGCGGCCAGCGAGACCACGGACTTCGTCGGCAACCACGGCGAAACCGCGTCCGTGCTCGCCAGCCCGCGCCGCTTCGATGGCGGCATTGAGCGCCAGCAGGTTGGTCTGGCTGGCAATCGACTGAATGACCAGCGTCACACGCTGGATCTCTTCGCTGCGCTGGCTCAGCGCCTCGATCAACTCGCGGCTGCCGACGGCACGCTTGCTCAGGCGGTGCATGCGTTCGATGGACTCATTCAGCACGCCGCTGCCCGATTCGCTGCGCTGCCGCGCCTCGCTGGCGGCAACCAACGCCTGTTGACTCAACTGGGCCGTCTGTTGTTCGGTGGCGATCATCTGCTCGGCACTGCTGACGATCTGTTCGGCAGCACCCAGTTGCGACTGCACCTTGCCAGCCAGGTGCCCGACCGAAAATGCCACCTGGGCCGCGGACAGCGCGTTATGACTGGTAGTGCGCGACAGGTCGCGGGTCAGCAAGGCGATATCGCTGTCAGCCAACGCGCGTTGCGGCAGCGTTGGCCGGCTGCGCACCAGGCGCGGCAACCAGACCACCAGCAAGGCCAGAGGAACGACAACATACAGCGACAGGCCCGCAACACTCATGGCGCCGAACAGCAGGCACAGGACAACGCTTTGCACCGCCGGCACCCACCACCTGGATGCAGCGTCGGGCGTATCGGCCAGCGGCAATCCGGCTGCCATGGATAGGTTCTCGGCCATGTTGCGTCACCCCGTCTGTCATTGTCGTTATGACGCTATTAAACGCCAGATAACGGCCTTGTGCCATGCGCTGTTGGTCGTAGCGACCGAGCGGTGGCGATCAAAGTGTTTTCGACAAATTCCGGGGACAACAAAACCGGGAGGCAATTGCTTGCCTCCCGGTCTGGTCACTCAGTCGCGGCTGCCTGCGTATCAGGCCTGGCGCTGGTGCTTGTCGATCTGCTCGTGGCGCTCTTGCGCCTCGATGCAATACTTGGTGGTCGGGCTGATCAGCAGGCGCTTGAGGCCGATTGGCTCGCCGCTGTCGTCGCACCAGCCGAAGGTGTCATCGGCAATGCGCGAAAGGGCCATTTCCAACTGTGGCAGCATGCGCTGGTCGCGATCGATCACGTTGACCAGCCAGTGACGCTCTTCTTCGACCGAAGCAGCGTCAGCCGGGTCGGCAGGCGTGTCCAGGCTCTCGATCGCAATGCGGCTCTGCTCGATACGCTCGTGGATCTCGACCTTCATGCCCTGCAACAGCTCGACGAAGAAAGCGTGCTGCTCGGCGTTCATGTAGTCATCGGCCGGCATGGCCAGCAACTTTTCCTTTGTCATTTATTTCTCTATAAAAAAACGTGCATTGAGGAGCGGCCTGACGTTGCCGTACAAACCAATAATCTCCAAGCGCCACCTGGCACTCAATTTACGAGGGGCGGCAGTCTAAGGCCGGCTAGCGGGCTCGGCAACACAATTGAAGGGTTTTTGTACAACAATTGCCGTAAAACCCTTGAAATGCGGGCGAAAGACCTGGCCAGCAGGTTGCTTGATGAGGCTCTGACCCATTGACAACGAATCGGTTCCTGCAACATCCAACGCACAAAAGGGCCTGAAAAGGCCCTCTGATGCAGATGATTGAATCAGCGCTTGGTCTTGCGCTTGTTGCGATATTGATCGATTACCACGGCCACGACAATGATCAGGCCTTTGATAATGTCCTGCACATAAGCGTCCACGCCGACAAAGGTGAAGCCGCTGGCCATCACGCCGAGGATCAGCGCACCGATCACTGTACCGGTGATCCGCCCCACCCCACCGGAAAGGCTGGTGCCACCGATGACCGCAGCGGCGATGGCGTCCAGCTCGTAGGACATGCCCATCCCGGCCTGTCCGGTTGCCGCCCGCGCCGAGGCGACCACCCCCGCCAGCCCGGCCAGCAGCCCGGCGATGCTGTAGACAATCACCAGATGGCGCTTGACGTTGATGCCCGAAGTACGTGCAGCCTGCATGTTACCGCCAATGGCGTAGGTGTACTTGCCGTACTTGGTGTAACGCAGGGCGATGTGAAAAATGACCGCCACCACCAGGAAGATGATCACGGGCATCGCGCCCTGGCCGATGGCCGTGTACGAGTCGGAGAGCATGCTGACCGGCTGGCCTTCGGTATAGAAACGTGCCAGACCGCGCGCAGAGACCATCATGCCCAGCGTGGCAATGAAGGGAGGAATGCCGGTTATGGCAATGATGCTGCCGTTGATGGCACCGGCCAGCAGCCCGACCCCGAGACCGACGACGACCGGAATCCATACCGGCAGGTCGGTCAGCGACGGGAACACCGCCCGGGAGAAGTCGGAAGTTTGTGCCAGGCTCGCGGCAATCATCGCTGAAAGCGCAAGCACCGAGCCGGACGAGAGATCAATGCCGGTGGTGATGATCACCTGAGTCACGCCGATGGCCAGCAAGCCGATGATCGACACCTGCAGGATCATCAGTACCAGACGCTGGGAGTTGAGCAGGAAGCTCTGATCGCGGACGATCCAGCCGAACAGCTCAAAGATCAGGCCGATGCCGATCAGTACCAGAAAGATGCTCAGTTCGGTGGGCAGCCGCCGTTTGCTTCTGGTCGGCGTCATGGCTGGTTTATTTTGCAGAATCGCGTCGCTCATGTTCGTTACCCTCTTGTTCTTCTTCTACCGAGCCCTGTAGTGCGAACTCAATGAACCTTGTGGCCGGAGGCCAGATGCATGACTTTTTCCTGGGTCGCTTCGCCACGATCGAGGATGCCCATCATTTCGCCTTCGTGCATGACCATGACCCGGTCACTCATGCCGAGAACCTCCGGCAGCTCCGAGGAAATCATGATGACCGCCATGCCTTCACTGGCCAGCAGGGAGATCAGGCGGTAGATTTCTACCTTGGCGCCCACGTCGATACCGCGTGTGGGCTCATCCAGAATCAGCACCCTGGGGTTGGTCATCAGCCAGCGCGCCAACAGCGCCTTCTGCTGGTTGCCGCCGGATAATGTGTCGATGCACTGCTCCAGCGACGGCGTCTTGACCCGAAGCTTTTTGCACATGTCTTCGCACAGTGCGCGCAAGGCCTTCTGTTGCACGAAACCGTTGCCGGCATAGTTGGCCAACACGGCCATCTCCATGTTTTCCATCACCGACAGGCATGGAAAAAGGCCGGTCAGTTTGCGGTCCTCCGTGAGCAGCGCAAACCCCAGTTCGATGGCCTGATGTGGATCGCCGATGTGCACCGTCTTGCCATCGAAGCGTACCTCGCCGCTGTCGCTGGGAGTTATGCCGAACAGGGTCTCGGCCACATTGGTGCGCCCGGACCCCATCAGCCCGGCAATGCCAAGCACCTCCCCGGCACGCAGGTCGAAGCTCACATCCTTGAAAATGCCGTTCAGGCTCAGCTGGTTGACGGACAGCAGTACGTCGCCTGCCGGTTTTTCCCGCTCGGGAAACAGCTGGGTCAGTTCACGGCCGACCATCATGGTGATCAGGCTGTCGCCGTCCATGCTTTCAGCGCGCTGCAGACCGATGTAGGCGCCGTCGCGGAACACCGCCACTTCGTCGGCGATTTCGAAGACTTCGTTCATCTTGTGGGTGATGTAAATGATGCCTTTGCCCTGGGCACGCAGGTCGCTGATGATCGAAAACAGGTGAGCGACTTCGGTTTCGGTGATCGCCGAGGTCGGTTCGTCCATGATCAGCACGTCCGAGTTGTATGACACGGCCTTGGCGATCTCCACCATCTGCCGCTCGGCAATGCTCAGCGTGCCGACCAGTTCCTCTGGGTCGAGTTTAATGCGCAGGCGCTCCAGCAGTTCGGCAGTGCAGCGGTGCATCTCGCGGTGGTCGACCATGTGCAGGCCGTTGAGCTGCTCGCGACCGATCCAGATGTTTTCGGCAATACTCATGAACGGCATCAGGTTAAGTTCCTGATGAATCATGGCGATACCTGCCTGCAACGCTGAAAGAGGCGTATCGAAGCGGACCGGCTTGCCACGCAGGCGGATTTCGCCTGCGTCCGGCTGATAGATGCCCGCGATGATTTTCATCAGGGTCGATTTTCCGGCTCCGTTCTCACCCATCAGCGCCAGCACGCTGCCAGGGCGAACGCGCAGTTGCACATCATTGAGCGCAATGACGCCAGGAAAGCCCTTGCTGACATGGCTGATTTCCAGCAGATACGGGGCCTGGTCATCAGGCGCCTCACTACCCCCGTCGCCGGACGGCAGATCGCGTTGCGCGGGTGGATTGGCAGTAGCAGAACCGAACATGATCACAACTCCTCAAGCGGCAGGCTGCGGGAGAGCATTTGCAGGCCCTCCCGCGCCTGGCGATCGTTGTTATTTGAAGGTGGCGACGTTTTCAGGCGTGATCAGGCGATAAGGAATGATGATCGCCTGGGGCTCGACCTTTTCCTTCCTGGCCAGTTTCACTGCGGCATCGATCGCCCCGTCGGCCTGTCCTTTCGCATCCTGATAGACCGATACGGCCAGATCGCCCTTGGTCACGGCGTTGAGCCCGTCCGGCGTACCGTCGACACCAGCGACGAAAACACTGCCTTTGCCGACGCCTGCCTGCTTCAGCGCCATCGCCGCGCCAATGGCCATTTCATCGTTATTGGCCAGCACCGCATTGAATTTTCGCCCTTGAGTGAGCCAGTCGTTGGTCAGGTCCATGCCCTTCTGACGCAGCCAGGTACCAGTCTGCTCCTGGTCTATCTTGATGTCCGGGTACTTGGCCAACACCTCCTTGATGCCCTTGGTGCGGTTTTGCGTGGAGTTGTTGGCCAGATCACCCAGCAGAATCATGACGCTGCCCTTGTGGTCCATCTTGTCAGCGATGTATTGCGCCTGAAGTCGACCGGCCTCCATGTCATCCGACGTCACGGTGGCGACGCCTGCAGGCAGTTTCGGATCGTCCGGGCGGCGATTGACGTAGACCAGCGGGATACCGGCGGCGACCGCTTCCTTGGTGATCCGCGCGGTAGCAGCGGTATCGACCGGATTGACGATCAGCGCGTCGACTTTCTTGTTGATCAGGTCCTTGACCTGATCGAGCTGTTTGTTGACGTCCGCGCGGGCATCGACGAACTGCAGGTCCACTTTCTCGGTCGTGGACATGACTTTGGCCTTGGCATTCATGTCGTCACGCAGGTAGGTCAGCCAGGTGTCATCGAACTGCGACATGGCCACACCGATCTTGATATCGGCCAACGCTGCACCGCTGCCCAGCATCAGCGCCATCGCCAACGAGGTCAAAGCAATCTTGGTCTTCATGAGGATCTGTCTCCAAATTCTTGTTGTTGTGTGGATGCAGCGAATCAGCGTGACAGGCGGATCATCCCGGTGGCGCCGGGGATGCAGAACAGTTGCGCGTCCTTGTGGCGCACGCACAGGCCCCGGGCGACGACGGTGAGAAATCGCTCCAGGGTCCGGATCCAGAATGACGAGGTGGCAGAACGCTTGGCGGTGACGCCAGAGGTAGGGGTTTTCATCGACAGTACCTATCTTTTGTTTTGTTTTTGTTGGCTTGCTTCTCGTGATCTGAAAAACCTTCAAAACGCGAGTGATTCGATAGTAGGTAACCTGAAAACGACTCTATTGGAAAATATTTTCCAATTCAACTGATTTTAGAATTTTATTCCATTTCATTTTGTTCAGGCGCAGATGCGAAAAAGCCCGACGCACGGCAGGCGTCAGGCTCTCTTCGCTAACGGGGGCTGGGTGCGCAGCAGCGCGTAATGGCTACAGCACCACAACGCGCCCTTCTCTAGCGCTCAGGCGCGCGGCATCCATGACCTGCGCCGCGGCTATCGCATCGTGTGGATTAACCGGATTGCCGCCCTGTTCGTCAACGGCGCTTTGCAACTGGCGGTAGAACTCAAGCCAGCAACCGCGCTCCGACGGCACACGCTCGCGATGTTCGCCCTGCTCGAACCAGCCCCAGCGCCGATGCTCCTCGACGCCCCAGCGCTCGCCCTCGGACCTTGGCGTCAGCCCGGCAAAGGCGGCCTCTTCCTGGCCGTCCAGCCCGTCGACGCTGTAACAGCCCTTCGCTCCACTGACCCTGAAACGCGGCCTTGCACTGTTTTGCAGGCAACCGCCGGACAGGTGTGAAGTCACGCCGCTGGCATGCCTCAGGGAAACGAAGAACGTGTGATCCAGTTCGTCTTGCGGCGCAGCGTATTGCAGCTCGGCATACACCCGTTCGACCGGGCCGAACAGCACCAGCGCCTGATCCACCAGATGACTGCCCAGGTCACGCAGCATGCCACCACCGCTGGCCTTGCCGACAGAACGTGGCGAATAACGCTCGATGCTGGACTCGAACCGGCTGACCGCGCCCAGCGCCTCACTGTCCAGCAACTTGCGCACGGTGAGGAAGTCCGAATCCCAGCGGCGGTTCTGATAAACGCTAAGCAATACGCCACGTCGCTCGGCCGCGTCCACCAGCTCGCGCGCCTGCGCTGCATCACTGGCGAAAGGCTTGTCGCTGACCACCCCGACACCCAGTTCTATCGCTTCGAGGATCAACGCTCGCCGCGAGGCCAGCGGTGTGGAAATCACCACCACATCAACCCCGGCCGCAACCAGCTCGGCCAGTGTGTCGAAGGTCGCCACGCCGGGATGGTCTGTGGCCACTTCCTGCTTGCGCTCGGGTGAACGGGTCACCACCCCCACAAACGTAGCGCCCGGCAAACTTGAAATCAGCGTCGCATGAAAGTAACGCCCGCCTTTGCCATAGCCCACCAGCCCTGCACGCATGGATATCTCCTGTAGTCCATGAACCTCATGGCCGCAGCCATCGGTCGTGTATTTGATGCCGCCGTATCAACGAAGCAGCTCGCTTTTGACCCGCTCCAGCATGAATCGGCTCGATTCATCTGCGCGCTCCTCCCAGGCAAAGACAGCCACTGTGGCAATACCGTCGAAATTGATATCCCGCAACGTTGAGAAAAATGCTTCCCAGTTCACCTCGCCCTGGCCGATGTCCAGGTGCTGATGCACCGTCGCCGTCACGCCGGGCGGGTTGACGATGTAGCGCAGGTTGGAAGAAGCCCGATGATTATAGGTGTCGGCAATGATCAGATGCGTGAGTTTTTCGCCAGCGTAGCGGAGCATCGAGGCAACATCGCCAACGCCATCATCGTAGAAAAAAGTGTGCGGCGCGGCGTACAGGTAGTTGATCCAGTCGCGATCGAGCCCGCGAATGATATCCACCGACTCATTGTTGCGCTCGCAGAAATCATAGGGATGCGCCTGAATATCGAGCTTTATACCTTCGCGCTCGAAATGCGGCATCAATTCATCCATGGATTTCATGAACTGGTTTTCACAGACCAGCGCATGGTCGGATTGCCCGCTGAACTCGGTATTCATCAGGTCGCAGTCCATTTCAACGGCGACCTGAATGGCGCGTTTCCAGTTGCGAACCGCTGCAATACGCAGGTCTTCATCCGGCGCAGCCCAGTGGTACAGCGGCAGCAACGAGGAGAGTTTCACCCCGGCATCGCTCAGGGCCTTGCGAAACTCCCTGATCCGCGCCCGATCCACCCGTGGGTATTTGTAAAACGGCATGAAATCTTCACGCGGCGACAACTCGATGTAGTCGTAACCCAGCTCCGCGGTTTTATCGACCATCGCCCCCAGTGACAGATGGCGATACATGTAAGGGTCCAGTGCAATACGCATGATGCCTCCCTTTTGTTCCGTTCAAGAGATGTCCTGATTAACCGCAAGATGCTCAGCTATAGAACACCGGACGCATGGCGAGGGTGATCGGCACGACTGCTCCCGTGTTCTGCGCCAGCACACAGGCATCGGCGGCCACGGCAGCGGCATAGCCGTCCCAGGCCGAAGGGCCGTAGAGGGTCCCCGCTTTGACGCCGTCGATGAAGTCCTGCAACTCGACGTCGTAGGCAGCAATGAAGCGGTCCTTCCAGTCCATCAGAATCGCGTTGGACAACTTCGCTTCGCTGCGCAACTGGACCTGAGAGGGCTCCGGCAGTTTGGCAATACCGCTCTCGCCGACCACTTCACACTGGATGTCGTAGCCATACTGGCAGTTGACGAATACTTCGACGTCGATGCGTGTGCCTCTGGCCGTTTCCAGCATCACGATCTGCGGGTCCTTCAGGTGCGCCAGGGCCTTGCTGGTCTTGCGCGGGAATACCACTTGCACCGACACATAGTCATCGTTGAGCAGCCAGCGCAGCACGTTGAGTTCGTGAATGAGCGTATCGGTGATGGCCATGTCGGTCTTGTAATTCTCGCCAACACGCGGGTTGCGGTGCGCGCAGTGGAGCATCAGCGGCTCGCCGATCTGGCCACTGTCGATCACTGCCTTGAGCGCGCGATAGCCCTGATCATAAGGGCGCATGAACCCCACCTGAACCAGACGCCTGCCACTGGCGATCTCGGCTTCGACAATGTGCCGGCAGCCTTCGGCAGTGACTGCCAGCGGCTTTTCGCAGAACACCGGCTTACCTGCGGCAATTGCCGCCAGCACGAACGCTTCATGACTGGGGCCCCAGGAACAGACCAGTACCGCCTCGACGTCCGGCGCGGCGATCAATGCGTGCCCGTCGGCATACACTTCGGCGCTCAGGTCCAGATCGCGCACCACCTTCGCTGCCTGTTCGAGATTGATGTCGGTGACGGCCACCACCTGACTGCCGACCAGCGTCTTGCTGCAGCGCCGGATATGATCCTGACCAATTGCGCCTGTACCGATCACGCCGAGTTTCAATGCCATTTTCATGTTCCTTTTTTGTTATTGGATATACCCGTGAACGGTTCACGAGCGCTGAACGATAAAAGTGATCAGTACTGGCGAGCCTTGGCCAGCTCGCGGTTGAGCTTCTCGTACACCTGAGCGGTGGTGCCGGTGGTCGACACTTCGGCAACCCCGACACGCCACCACGACAGGTATTTGTGGATCATGGTCTTGGGCAGGACCTTGATGTCGATCAGCGTCGACACCGTCTGACGTTGCGCATCGGCCAGTGCGTTGCGCAGTTGGTCGGCCGTACTCACCTTGTAGGTCTTGCAGCCATAGGCAGCAGCACTCATGGCGAAATCCACCGGCACGAAGTCACCGTCGAGCCTGCCGGTTTCCGGATTGCGGAAACGGAACTCAGTGCCGAAGCTGTTCATGCCGTGCTCCATCTGCAGGTTGTTGATGCAGCCGAAGGTCATATTGTCCAGCAACACAACGTTGATCTTGCGCCGCTCCTGGATGGAGGTCGCCAGCTCGGAATGAAGCATCATGTAAGAGCCGTCACCCACCAGTGCAAACACTTCCCGATGCGGCGCCGCAAGCTTCACGCCCAGTGCGGCGTTGACCTCATAACCCATGCACGAATAACCGTATTCGACGTGATAGGTGTCGACTCCGGTACTGCGCCAGGCGCGCTGCAGATCACCCGGCAAGCTGCCCGCTGCTGCAACGATCACCGCATCGGCAGGCAGGCTCTGGTTGAGGATGCCCAACACACCACTCTGAGTCAGGCACGAATCGGTCAGCTCGATAAACTCGCGCAGCACCGCAGGGTCCAGGTGATCGTTGATTTCCGGGACAAAATCCTCGTTCTGGTACTCGACCGCGTACAGGCGATCCACCTCGGCATCCAGTTCGGCACGCGCTACCTGCGGCGCATCGTCCCAGGCCGCCCGATAACCGCTGGCCTGGAGGCTTTCGGTCAGCGCCTGCAATGCCGTCTGCGCATCAGCCAGCACCTGCACACCGTCCAGTTTCTGCACATCGAAGGCACCGACATTGAGGTTGAGAAACTGCACATCCGGGTTCTGGAACAGCCATTTCGACGCGGTGGTGAAATCGCTGTAGCGGGTGCCGACGCCGATGATCAGGTCAGCCTCTTTGGCCAGCCGATTGGCTGCCAGCGTGCCGGTTTCGCCGATGCCGCCCATGTTCAACGGGTGCGCCGAAACGATGGCACTCTTGCCGGCCTGGGTTTCGGCGAACGGGATATCGAAGCGCTCGGCAAAGGCTTGCAAGGCATCGGCTGCACCTGAGTAACGCACCCCGCCGCCACAGATCAGCAGCGGCTTGCGCTTGCCCGTCAGCAGCTGCAACGCGTCTTCGAGCATGGCCTTGCTCGGCGGGCGACGGTCGATACGGTGCACGCGTTTTTGCAGAAAGCTGTCCGGGTAGTCGTAGGCTTCAGCCTGCACATCCTGAGGCATCGCCAGGGTAACGGCGCCCGTATCGGCCGGGTCGGTCAGTACGCGCATGGCATTGAGCGCAGCGCTCATCAACTGCTCGGGACGGTTGATACGGTCCCAGTATTTGCTCACCGCCTTGAACGCATCGTTGGTGCTGATGCTCAGGTCGTGAAACTGCTCAATCTGCTGCAGCACCGGATCGGGCTGGCGGCTGGCGTAGACATCGCCCGGCAACAGCAGCAACGGAATGCGGTTGGCCGAGGCCGTTGCCGCAGCGGTGACCATGTTCGCCGCGCCAGGGCCGACAGATGAACTGCACGCGTAGATCTTGCGACGCAGGTGCTGCTTGGCAAAACCGATGGCGGCGTGGCACATGCCCTGCTCGTTACGGCCCTGATGGACCACCAGGTCGCCGCTGTCCTGCTCCAGCGCCTGCCCAAGCCCCAGCACGTTGCCATGCCCGAAAATGGTGAAGATGCCAGCGACGAATTTGCTCTGTACGCCATCGACTTCGACGTACTGGTTATCGAGAAACTTCACCAGGGCCTGGGCCATGGTCAGTCGGGTTGTACTCATGTTCGCACCTTGTTCTTGTTTGAAGTGGCCAGGGTTTGAGGTGACCTGAAGGCTGAAGTCAGTGGCGCGGCGAAACGGCTCGTGACAAATGCGTCATGCTTGCCGCTATTGCCTGAGGGATATCGTCCAGCGCATGAACGCTTTCGGCAAACGGCTCGAACGACAGATGCCCCTGATAGCCACTGTCCAGCAAGCGCTCGATCTGCGACGCATTGCCCAGAATGTCGCCTTCGCCGACCAGCACGCGATGACCATCGCGAATGCTGTTCAGCGGCGCCTGTGCATCCTCGACGCCGGAGATATGCACCAGCCCGGTCAGTTCCGGGAACAGCTCGACCTCGCCGGCCAGATGGTGATGAAAGGTGTCGTGAACCAGCCGGTAGACATCCAGCCCGCCCACAGCTTTGATCGCATCCACCGCTTGACGCTTGATTCGCAGCGAGCACTCCTCAAAGCCGAGCGGTTCGACCAACCCGAGAATTCCGTGCTCGCGAAGGATGGGGGCCAATGCGGTCAATGCGGTACGCAGCCCCGAGGCGCGCTGCGCGCCGTTGCGCGGGTCGGCGCGGTCATTGAGCGGGCACAGCACCAGACCGCGGGCACCGCAGTCGCGGGCGTACTGCGCCAGCTTCGTCGCCTGGGCAGCGCGCTCTTCATTCCAGACATCGAACGGGTACAGGGCGTTGATGGACAGCACCTGTACCCCCCTGGCAGCACAAAGATCACGAACGACCCCGGGGGCAGTGCCGTTTTCGATCTCGATGCCCTTGAGGTCGTTGCGAATCTCGATGGCATCGGCCCCCAGCTTCACCGCCAGGTCGACGAAACTTTCCAGAGACAGGCGCGGCGCAACCATTCGATTAAGGGCAAAACGCAGAGGTTGGTTCATTGTTTTTGTTCTCCGCAACATTCCATTGATGAAGACTATTTGGCGGTCGGCATACTGAACTCGGGCCCTTTGGCGATGCTGTCCGGCCAGCGCTGCATGACGCTTTTGTAGCGGCTGTAAAAACGCAGGCCTTCTTCGCCGTAGGCGTGATGATCACCGAACAGCGAACGCTTCCAGCCACCAAACGAATGCCAGGCCATGGGCACCGGGATCGGTACGTTGATACCGACCATGCCGACCTTGATGCTGCGAGCGAATGCGCGCGCCACGCCGCCATCGCTGGTGAAACACGACACGCCATTGCCGAACTCGTGGGCGTTGATCAGCGCCACGGCGCTGGCAAAATCCCCGACGTGGACGATACCCAGCACCGGGCCGAAGATTTCCTCCTTGTAGATCTGCATCTGCGGCGTGACGTGGTCGAACAGCGTCGCGCCAACGAAAAAGCCCTGCTCGGCACCCGGCACCTTGAAGTTGCGACCATCAACGAGCAGCCTGGCGCCCTCTTTGACGCCCTGATCGATGAAACCCTCGACCTTGGCCTTGTGCACGGCGGTGACCAGCGGTCCCATGTCCGAATCGGCCTGCATGCCGTTGCCGACCTTGAGCTGGTCGATGCGCGGTAGCAGCTTGTCGACGAGGCGCTGGCCGACATCGCCGACCACCACGGCAATCGAAATCGCCATGCAGCGCTCCCCTGCCGAGCCATAGGCCGCCCCGATCAAGGCGTCGGCGGCCTGATCCAGATCAGCGTCGGGCATCACGATCATATGGTTCTTGGCCCCACCCAGCGCCTGCACGCGCTTGCCGTGGGCCGTGCCTTGCTGATGGATGTATTCAGCGATCGGGGTCGAGCCGACGAAGGAAATGGCCTCGATGTCAGGGTGCTGCAGCAACGCATCGACCGCCACCTTGTCGCCCTGCACCACATTGAAGACGCCATCGGGCAGGCCGGCTTCCTTGAGCAGGCGCGCCATCAGCAGGCTGGCCGACGGATCGCGTTCCGAGGGTTTGAGGATGAAGCAGTTGCCGGTCACCAGCGCCATGGGAATCATCCACAAGGGCACCATGACCGGAAAGTTGAACGGCGTGACCCCGGCGCAGACGCCCAGTGGCTGACGCAGGTTCCAGTTATCGATACCGCCGCCGATGTTGTCGCTGAAATCGCTCTTCAACAGGCTGGGCGCACCGCAGGCAAATTCGACGATCTCGATACCGCGCACCACCTCGCCGCGTGCGTCGGACAACACCTTGCCGTGCTCGCGGCAAATGATCTGCGCCAGTTCATCGTGGTGCTGGTCCAGCAGCTCCTTGAACTTGAACATCACCCGCGCCCGGCGCAACGAGGACTGCTCGGCCCAGGCCGGAAACGCAGCTTTGGCCGCCGCAACCGCTTCATCCACGGTCTTCACGCTGGCCAGCGCAACACGCGCCTGGACCGTGCCGACTGCCGGATTGAAGACATCACTGTAACGCTCGCCCTCGCCATTGTTCAGGTGTCCGTTGATGTAGTGGCCGATCACCGGTGACTCGTTCATCTCATGCCTCCAGAACAAAAATGGGAAATCAGAGATCCAGCAGCCAGCTGTGCTGCGGATCGTTGTGGAACTGCCAGGCGCGCGTCGGGCCAGCCATTACGTTCAGGTACCAGGATTCGTAGCCATAGGGGACGGAGACCGGGTGGTAGCCCTTGGGCACGGTCACCAGGTCGTTGTTTTCCACGGCCATGGCCTGATCGATGCTGCGGTCGTCGGTGTACACCCGCTGGAAAACGAAACCCTGCGGCGGGTTGACCTGGTGGTAGTAGGTTTCTTCGAGGAAGCTCTCGTGCGGCAGGTTGTCCCGGTCGTGCTTGTGCGGCGGGTAACTGGAGGAATGCCCCGAAGGTGTACGCACCTCGACCACCAGCAGCGAATGCGCCGCTTCGCTGTCCGGCAATATGTCGCACACATAGCGGGTATTGGCGCCCTTGCCGCGTACGCTGCGCTTCATGCTGCCCGGCATGATCAGGCGTGCCGGAAAACGTTTGCCGGCATCGCCCGGCGCCGTGCATACGGCAAGCTGCACCGCGCCGCGCGCGACAAACTGCGCCTGGCTATGCGGCGGCAGGTAGACCGCGAATGGCGATTTCTCTTCGAACACCGATTGCCGGTCGCCGATGTTTTCCCAGTTGAAAACGCCCTGCCCCGGCGCTTCACCACTGACGCTGGCGTGCCCGGTCAGCAGGACCACGCACAGCTCGTTTTCTTCTGCGCTCAACGGCAGGCTTTCTCCGGACTCCAGGCGGTAGGCGGCGAAGTTCACGTATTCCAGCGAACCGGGGGCCAGCGCTACGACGTCGCGGCCAGTGGATTTGCTCTTGGTCAGCAGATTCATGTTTCAGTCCTCCTTATCGTGCATCGGCCAGCAGTTGGCGCAACGTGTCATAGCCCTTTTTGGCGTACACATAGCTCGGCGCTACCGCTGGGTCCTGTTCGGCCTCGACCACTAGCCAGCCGCGGTAATCGGCCTGCAGCAGCACCTTGAGCAGCGCCGAGAAGTCGATGTCGCCATCGCCCGGCACCGTGAAGGTGCCGTTGATGATGCAGTCGGGAAAGCTCCACAGATTGTTGCGCGCCAGTTGCACCACCGGCTTGCGCACGTCCTTGAAATGCACATGACAGATACGCTGGATGTGCTTGCTCAACACCTGCAGAGGTTCGCCACCGCCCATGTAGCAATGCCCGGAATCGAACAGCAGGCCGACTTCCTCACCGGTCAGCGCCATCAGCCGGTCGATATCCTGCGGCGACTCGACATAAGCGCCCATGTGGTGGTGATACGCGAGACGCACGCCGCGGGACAGGGTAAAACGTGCCAGCTCGGTGAGTTTTTCGGCGTACTCATGCCAGGCGGCATCGGTGTGAAAACGCGGTCGTTCGACCAGCGGGATACGCTGCCCCTGAATCGAGTCGGCCACTTCGCCATACACCAGCACCGAAGCGCCATTTTCGGCGAGCAGCTGCACATGTGGGGTGATGGCTTCGATTTCCTCGGCCACCGAACGCCGCGCCAGGCGGCTGGAGTACCAGCCGGACACCAACGCCAGATCATGGGGCCGCAATACATCGCCGACGCCCTTGGCATCTTTCGGAAACTTGCCGTTGAGCTCGAAGCCCTCGTAACCAATGGCTTTGCCTTCGCTGAGCGCCGTGCTCAACGGGGTTTCTCCGCCAAGGGCCGGCAAATCATCGTTGCTCCAGGAGATCGGATTGATGCCGATGCGGATTCTGGGTGTGGAAGTCGAAACGGGCATGGCTGCACCTTTTTTGTTGTTATCGCGACGTTCTTGTGGCGTCGAAATCCGAAACGAATCAGGCGCGGCTTTCGCGCCAGGACTCGATCAACCAGTTGAAGGTGCTCTGCACCCGACTGATCAGCGTCGCATCGTCTATTTCTCCGGCCATCCAGGCCCGGCTTGGCTCACGGAATATTGTCCGGCCGACGGCAAAGCCCTGGCAGACGCGGCTGTGGCGTGCTTCGGCAAAGCCGGCGGCGAGGTCTTCGACAGGCGCATTGAGCCCGAGCAGTACCACACCGCGGCAATACGGATCGCGTTGCTGGATCAGTTCGTCCAGTTGCTGCCAGACCTGCGCGCTCTGCGCCTCGATCTTCCACCACGCCGGGTAGATGCCCAGGTTGTACAAACGCTTCAGCGAGCGAAGCATCACGTCCGGATGAGGCGACGGGTGATCCTTGGGCGGAATGATTTCCAGCAGCAACTCATGGCCGCTGACTTTCGAAGCGTCGTAGAGCGCCTTGATCTGCGCTTCCTGCTCCAGGCGCAGCATCGGCTCGTCATCGGGGTGATATTGCACCAGGCACTTGATGATCTGCTCTTGCGGCCAGGCGAGCAGATTGCTACCGATGGAGCGACCGTGCTCGAAGGCCAGCGGCCTTGAGCCCTGTACTTCCACCGGACGCGCTACCCACCAGCCGCGACCGGTTGCGGCGTTGAGAGAATCCTGACCGAAGCGCTGGTCGGCAAGCAGACCGACATCGGCCTCGATACCGCGCTTGCGCAGGTCGGCTTCGACCCGCTCGACCGCTTGCACGAACAACTGCTTGAGCTGGCTGATGCTGCCCAGATCACGCCCGGCCTGTTGCGCCAGTTCGACCAACTGGCCGCGATGATCGAAGGCGAAGATGAACAACTGCCGCCACTGCTTGCGCGGCACGCTGACCTGATGCAGCCGTTGCAGGGCGACATCCTGATCAGGGCGGGTGATGGGTTGCGGGCTGTTGAACAGGTAATCGAGTTCGGCCGGGGTCGGCATCGCAGGCGCGCAGGCGTGACGCGACACCACCAGCCCGCCACAGGCATTGGCCAGCTGGCAGCAGCGTTCGTCACTGGCCTCCTTGAGCCAGCCGCTGAGAAAACCGGACATGAACGCATCGCCCGCACCGAGCACGTTGAGCACTTCGACCTGCACGCCGGGGTAGATAGCGCCCTCTTCCAGCCGCGCAGGAATGGCCCCGTGAATCACCGTGCAGCCTTGCGGGCCGAGTTTGACCACCAGCGTTGCGGCCGTCAGTTCACGCACCCTGCGCAGGGCCGCGAGCAAATCGGTGGCACCGCCGGCAATCTGGAATTCTTCTTCGGTGCCGACGATCAGGTCGAAACGCGGCAGGATGCGCTGTACATGCTGGCTGACCTTCTGATCGGCCACGAACCGGGTCTCGCCATCGGCCTTGCCTGCCAGCCCCCAGAGCACCGGGCGGTAGTCGATGTCCAGCACGCGTTTGACGTCATGCTTCTCGGCATAGTCGAGCGCCTGGCTGCTGGCCTTGAACACCTGATCAGTGGAGAAATGCGTGCCGGTGATCAACAGCGCCTTGCTGGATGCAATCTGCTGTTCGTCGATATCCTCGGCGCGCAGGGCCATGTCAGCGCAGTTTTCACGGTAGAACACCAAGGGGAAGGTTTCACGATCCTTCAGCCCCAGCAGCACCATCGCCGTCAGGCGCTCGGGGTCGCGCTTGATCGCACTGACATCACAGCCTTCGCGGGCCAGGGATTCGACCAGAAAGCGGCCCATATGATCATCGCCGACCCTGCTCAGCATGGCCGACCTGAGCCCGAGCCTGGCGGTGCCGAAGGCAATATTGGCCGACGAGCCGCCCAGGTACTTGGCGAAACTGGAAACGTCTTCCAGCCGCGCCCCCACTTGCTGCGCATAAAGGTCGACGCCCAGGCGTCCGAGGCAAATCAGATCCAACTGACGCCCAGTGGCAAAGCGTGTCTGGCCCATGGTGGCTCCTGTTATTTTTATCAGCCTGCAGCGCTTGCATCATGTGTACACGCTGCTTTGTGAATGCAGCGTAAAACGTCAAGGCACATCAATCAATATTTTTTCTATAATTATTTTTAGTGGAATATTTTTTCCATACCACCACTCAAGTGCTGGCACACTGCGCACGCGGGTAGGATATAGTCGTCGTTCCTGCCGCAAGGCAGCCTCCACCGTCAGGCCCGCAACGGCATTGCCCTGCACGCCGTTGCCCTGAAAAAGAACAAGCAGAAAGGATGTGAATATGACCAGCGCCGATCAGCCCACTCTGCCCGGGACGAGCGTCGACATGCCGCCGAACAGTGCCGAAGGCTTGTTGCGGCTGATCACTGATGAATACGAAGGCCTGCCACGCCAGCTCAAACGGATTGCCAGCTATATGAGCCAGCAGAGCGACCGGATCATGGTTGACCGGATCAGCGACATCGCCCGCGAGTGCGAAGTCCACCCCTCGGCCATCGTGCGATTTTCCCAGCGCTTCGGGTTCAGCGGCTTCAGCGAGATGCAGGCGCTGTTTCGCGAGGCTTATACGCACAAGACCACGCCGGTGCAGAATTACCAGCAGCGTATCCGCAGCCTGATCGCCAATAAGTCACAGAAAGCCAACGCAGGCGATCTGGCACGCGAATGCGTCAGCGCCACCCTCTCCGGCCTGGAACGCCTGAGTGTCGAGCTGGATGACGATGAATTCGAAAAGGCCGTGGACCTGGTGGTCAACGCCGACAACATCTATGTGGTGGGTGTGCGCCGTTCATTCGCGGTGGCTGATTATCTGGTCTACAACCTGCAACACACCAACAAGCGCATTCACCTGATCTCAGGCCTGGGCGGCAGCTATCGCGAGCAAATGCGCAGTGTGCGCGCCAATGATCTGGTGATTGCCATCAGCTTCACGCCCTATGGCAAGGAGACCCAGCACTGCCTGCGCATCGCCCAGCACCATCAGGCCAAGACGCTGATCATCACTGACAGCAACCTGTCGCCGCTGGCCAAGCGCGCCAACTCGGTGTTGCTGGTCAACGAGGGCAGCTCGTTCGCCTTCCGCTCGCTGAGCGCCACGCTATGCCTGTGCCAGGCACTGTTCATCGCCGTGGCCTATCGCCTGGAACTCAAGGTCGACGAAATACACGAGCAGGTCGGCTTTGATGATTGAGGGCCGAGCCCTCAGGACTTGGCTTCCTCGCCCATGCGCTGCTGGTTCTTCTCGCCCATCTTCTTCGCGCGTTTTTCCAGCACCAGATACACCACCAGTGCCAGCAGCAGCGGCAGCAGGAAGTAGATCGCGCGGTAGCCGATCAACGCTGCGAGCAGGCTGCCCTTGGAGAACTGGTGCGCCAGCAAGGTGATGAACACGGTCTCGAGCACGCCGAGGCCCGCTGGAATATGAGTGATCACTCCGGCGATGCTGCTGATCAGCAACACACCGAGAATCGCCGGATAAAACGCCTTGTCCGGCAGCAGGGTGTAAATCACCGCCGCCATCAACGACCAGTTCAGTGCGCCCAGACTGGCCTGCATCAGGGCCTGCTTCATCGACGGCAGATTGAATTCCTGATCGCGGATGGTCCATGAGCGTTTCTTCGAAAACCGGCAGGCCAACAGATAGGCAAAACACACCGCCAACAGCCCGAAGCCGATCAGTTGCAGGGTTGTGGTGCCGATCGACCACTCCTCAGGCAATTCCAGAAAGCGCATCGAAAACACAAAACCGGCCAGCAGCATATAGCCCAGCCAGTTGGTGATCAGGCTCAGGCTGAGAATGCGCGTGATGGTCGAAACGTCCAGCCCCAGTCGCGAATACAAGCGGTAACGCAAGGCAATGCCGCCCACCCAGGAACTGAGATTGAGGTTGAACGCGTAGCAGACAAACGTTACCGGCACGATCTGCTTGATCGCCAATGTGTGCCGGGTGTAATAACGCGCCAACACGTCAAAGCCGCAGTAGGTCGCGTAGCTGGCAAAGGCCACCACCGCCGCGATAGCCAGGGTGCTGGCGTTGTAGGACGCCAACGCCTGTTTCACTTCTTGCCAGTCAAGCTTCTTGACCAGCATAAACAGCAGAACCGGGACGGCGATGAAGAAAAACAGATTGAACGCCCGCTTTGCCCACTTCCACCTGGTTCCCTGCGCACTGTGCGGCGCTGCCTGCGTGGCTTGGGTCATAGGGTTTTCTCCTGATCCATCGGATGGTTGTTCTGCTGCTGTTCGATCACCTTCGCTTCAGGCACTACATCACCGGCACGCAGGGGCTTGAGGCGCACACCGTGAACCGGAAACAAACCGGCAATGGCCGGGAAACGACGCAGGAAAAAGAAACTCAATACGATCATCGGCGCACGCCACCACTGACCACGCGCCGCCCCCTTGAGGCTCATCTGTTTGCTGTGCGCCGCGGCAAGCTCCATCAGATGATTTTGCAGATGCTCATTGAGGGTGCGATCACGAATGAACAGGTTGGCTTCCAGGTTCAGCGCGAGGCTCAGCGGGTCGAGATTGCTGGAACCCACGGTGGACCAGTCCTGGTCGATCAGCGCGACCTTGCCGTGCAATGCACGTTGCTTGTATTCGTGAATGGCCACGCCATCGCGCAGCAGGTAGGTGTAGGTCAGTCGCGAGCAGACCCGCACGAACGGCATGTCGGGCTGGCCTTGCAGGATCAGGGTGACCTTGACGCCCCGCCGTGAGGCGTTGCGCAGCTCACGCAGAAAGCGGTAGCTGGGGTAAAAATACGCATTGGCCAGGGTGATGCGTTGCTTAGCAGCGCGAATCGCCTCCAGGTACTGCTCTTCGATATCGGTGCTGTGCTCGTCATTGTCGCGCTCGGCGAGCAGCATGCTGGCGTCACCGGCGCGGTCCAGCTTGAGTGCAATGGGCGGCAATTTGTCACGAACGACCTTGCTGAGCATATTCAACGCGCTGTGGTGAATGTCGCCGACAATCGGCCCGCGCACCAGAACGGCGTAGTCCTGTTTGGCCGTCAGACCGGTGTCGGTCATATGATCAACGCTGTAGTTGATGCCGCCGATAAAGCCCAGTTCGCCATCGATCACCACGACCTTGCGGTGCAGACGGCGAAACAGATTGGTGCGCATGCCCATGAACCGCGGGCGCGGATCGAACAGCTGAATCTGGATACCGGCGTCGATCATGGTTTTGACAAACGTCGAACTCAGGTCCGAGGTGCCATAGTCATCCACCGTGACGACCACCTTCGCTCCATTCGCGGCGGCTTCGAGCAACGCCTGTTGCAGGCTCTCGCCGATCCGGTCTTCAAAAATGATGAAGGTCTCGATCAGCACTTCTTTGCGCGCGGCACGTATGCATTCGAATACGCGGGCGTAGAAATCCTCGCCATTGATCAGCAACTCTACCGAGTTGCCGTCGCGCCACTGCCCTGTCGTATTGCTCATAAGGTCAACTCCACCGCCAGCGGTGCATGATCGGAAAGGTGCGACCACGGTCGGCTGGACAACACTTTCGGCCGGTGCGACGTCGCATTGCGGACATAGATCCGGTCCAGGCAGAGCAAGGGCCAACGGGCCGGAAAGCTTTTGGCTGGCGCCCCGAAGCGCTCGACGAAAACCTCATGCAGCCCACTGCCCTGCAGCGACGCATCGGCGCGCTGGCGCCAGTCATTGAAGTCACCCGCAACGATGACCGGCTCGCCCTCGGGAATACGTGCCATCAGCTCGTTAAGCAGTTTGAGCTGTTGGCGCCGATGGCTTTCACGCAACCCCAGGTGCACACAGATCGCATGTACCCGGCCCGCATGTGGCACGTCGAGAATGCAGTGCAACAACCCGCGCTGCTCGGTGCCATGAATGGAAATGTCGAGGTTTTCATGCTGGATGATCGGGTATTTGGACAGCAACGCGTTGCCATGATCGCCATCCGGATACACCGCATTGCGGCCGTAGGCAAAATCATTCCACATGCTGTCGGCCAGAAACTCGTACTGCGAAATCGTCGGCCAGTCCTTGACCCTGCGCGCGTGGCTCTGCTGTTCGCCGTGCACTTCCTGAAGAAACACAATATCGGCCGATACAGTGCGCACAGCTTCACGCAACTCCGGCAGAATGAAGCGGCGATTGAAAATGCCAAAGCCCATGTGCATGTTCATGGTCAGTACATTCAATGAAACACTGGCGGACACAGGTGTTGCTGGGCCGACAGGCGGATTGGCACTGGTCAAGACTTGCTCCCGGGCGAATATTCACGGCATATGAAGCCACCCGTGGGCACAGGTTCCGTCGCGTCTCTCACGTGCTGTGTATTTGCCATATTCAATGGCCGGAGATGCACGCGAAAAACTCAGGCCAACATGAAACGCAGGCGCCCGATCGACAGCCTAAGCTGTCTACCAGACCTGCAAAAAAAAGAGACAAGGAATCAAACCGTGGATGTATCGACTTCTCAACGCTACACCGCCCGGGCCAGATGGCTGCACTGGGTCATGGCCATTCTGATCGTGCTCGCCTACACCCTGATTCTGAGCCGCACTCAGTTCGGCAAGGGCTCTGAATACCGCTTGCTGGTTGTGCAGAGTCACTACTGGGTCGGCATTCTGATTCTGATCATGGCGTTTTTCCGTGTCGCCGAGCGTCGACGCCATCGTCCGCCCGGCATCACACCGCCACTTGAGGGGGCGTTGCGCATTGTCGCGACCCTGACCCATTACGCGCTGTATGCGTTTCTGCTTGCCCAGCCTTTACTGGGACTGCTGACGGTGATGGTGGAAAAAGGCGCGCTGCCCATCCCCCTCACCGATCTGCAGATTCCCTGGCCGCTGGCCACCTCGGACCACCTGGCCGAGACGTTCGAAGACCTGCACAAGTTGCTGGGCTCGATCTTCTACTATGTCATCGGTCTGCATGTGATCGCTGCGCTCTGGCACCATCTGGTGCGCAAGGACAATACCCTCAAGCGCATGCTGTAATTCAGGACGCTGACAGAACCCGGGCAAGCGTGGCTTTCACCTTGCCCATTCCGTCGCGCAAGGCCTGTTCGATTTCCGCCATGGTAATGACGGTGGTCGACTTGCCCGCTGCCGGATTGACCACCAGCGCCAGGCAGGCGTACTCAAGCTCCAGCTCACGCGCCAGCGCGGCTTCGGGCATACCGGTCATGCCAACGATGTCGCAGCCATCACGCTCCAGGCGGATGATTTCGGCAACGGTCTCCAGACGCGGTCCCTGGGTGCAGGCATAGACGCCCCGATCGGAGAATGCGCATCCTTCAGTAGCCAGCGCTGCAATCAGCCGGGCACGCAGTGGCTCGCTGTACGGATAACTGAAGTCGATGTGCGTGACCTCTTCCAGGTCATCGGCAAAAAACGTGTGCTGACGACCGCTGGTGTAGTCGACCAGATCATGCGGCACACAGAAATGACCGGTGCCCATGGCCGGATGAATGCCACCAACTGCGTTGACCGCAAGAATCGCTTCGGCACCTGCCTGCTTGAGCGCCCAGATATTGGCCCGGTAGTTAACCTGATGCGGCGGCAGACGGTGCGGGTGGCCGTGGCGCGCCAGAAACATCACTTCGCGACCGGCATAGTCGCCGATCTGGATTTCGCCGGAAGGTGCGCCATAAGGCGTGTTCATCGGCAGGGATTGCCGAATGTTCAGGCCTTCGAGCTGGGTCAGGCCAGTACCGCCAATAATCGCGTAAACAGTCATCGCAAATCCTTAATCGATCAGTTGAGCAGCGCGCAGAGCCTGGAGCGCGGCCTGCCAGCGCGGGTGTTGCCGATAGTCGGTACTGGCCGACGCCTGACCGCGCATACGGGCGATACGTGGCGAAGGCTTGACCTTCAGGCGCTGCGCAGCGCCCAGCGCAAGCTCTGCGGCCGCGCGGTCGTTGCACACCAGGCCCATGTCGCATCCGGCTGTCAGCGCTGCCTCGATACGGCTGGCCGCATCCCCGACGACATGAGCGCCGGCCATCGACAGGTCGTCACTGAAAATAACACCGTCAAATTGCAGTTCGTCGCGCAGAATGTCCTGCAGCCAGCGCCTTGAAAAGCCAGCGGGCTGCGAATCGACTTTCGGGTAGATGACATGCGCCGGCATCACTGCAGCCAGCTGCTGACTCAGGCGTGCAAACGGCACCAGATCATTGGCGCGGATCTCTTCCAGGCTGCGCTCGTCATTCGGGATAGCCACATGAGAATCGGCTTCAGCCCAGCCGTGACCGGGAAAATGCTTGCCGGTGGCAGCCATACCGGCGGCGTTCATCCCACGAATGAACGCCCCTGCCAGCAACGCCGCGCGCTGCGGATCGCCTTCGAACGAACGCGTGCCGACCACAGCGCTGCGCTGGTAGTCGAGGTCCAGCACCGGGGCGAAGCTCAGGTCCAGTCCGACCGCCAGCACTTCGGTCGCCATCAGCCAGCCACAGTGTTCAGCCAGAAGCTCGGCGTCAGGCTTGTCGGCGATGGCGCGCATCGGCGGCAGGCGTACGAAGCCCTCACGCAGGCGCTGTACCCTGCCGCCCTCCTGATCGACGGCCAGCAGCAGGTCCGGGCGCACGGCACGAATCGCGGCGCTCAATTCACGAACCTGACGGGGATGCTCGATGTTTCGGGCAAAGATGATCAAACCGCCCACTTCGGGCTGACGCAAAAACTGACGGTCTTCGCTGGTCAGCCAGGTGCCGGCGACATCGACCATCAGGGAGCCTTGCAGGCCAGAACTCATAGAAAAACCCTTACACACCAGTGCTCGTTCACAATCCGGGCATGGTGCTTGATCCTGAAGCCCGACGCAATGCGACACGCCAGTACAGCCTGATTCAGGGCAGAGGTTGATTCAAGGCAGAGGCTTCAGGCCTTGGCGACCGCAGGTGTACTGGTGCTGCTCTTGGTCCGCGGCCTGAGCTGGGCGGCGATCATCGCAGGATCGCTGACGCCGGTGTCGGCGCGCATGCCGGCGGCCAGAAAAGGCACCATCAGGCGCATGACCTGCTCGATGGAGGTATTGACGCCGAAATCGGTCTCGGCAATGGCGCGCAGGGCCTTGATCCCGGACATGCTGAACGCCGCAGCGCCGAGCATGAAGTGCACGCGCCAGAACAGCTCGATGGGCGGAATGCGCGGCGCGGCTTCGTTGACCAGCGTCATGTAGCGACGGAACACCTTGCCATACATGTCTTCGAGGTAGCGCCGCAGGTGGCCCTGGCTCTGACTGAAGGCAAGCCCCAGCAGGCGCATGAAGATCGACAGGTCGTTACCGCTGCGCGGCTGCACCACAAGCGCCTGCTCGACGAGAATCTCCAGCAGTTCCTCAAGGCTTGGCTTGTGTTCGGGTTTCGCCTGGCGGCGTTCCAGTTCGCGATCGAGACTGATGCAGAACGGTCCCAGAAAACGCGAGAACACGGCCTGAATCAACGCCTTCTTCGAGCCGAAGTGATAATTCACCGCAGCCAGATTGACCGACGCCTTGCTGGTGATAAGACGCAAGGACGTTTCGGCAAAGCCTTTCTCTGCGAACAACTGCTCTGCAGCATCAAGAATGCGTTCAACGGTTTCCGACTGGGCCATGGCTCTCTGCCTAACAAACGAACGTTTGAAACATACGTATCAAACGCCTCGATTGTCAAGCCGGACCGTTCATTTTGTGGCCGAACAGTCACGGTAAAGGATGTTAAATGACAAAAGACAGGCATTGCCGAGGTTTTTGACCAGAGGCTCCGACCGGGTTGAACACCGCCTGGCGGCGAAAATGAAATGGATGATTGCCAACGCGCCTTCACTGTATATAATCCCAGTCACTGTATAAAAAGCCAGAGCGCCCCTCATGATCAAACTGACGCCACGCCAGGCTGAAATCCTGGGTTTCATCAAACGCTGCCTGGAAGACAACGGGTTCCCGCCGACACGTGCGGAGATCGCTCAGGAGCTGGGCTTCAAATCGCCCAACGCTGCGGAAGAGCACCTCAAGGCCCTGGCCCGCAAAGGCGCTATCGAAATGACTCCGGGTGCTTCACGCGGCATTCGCATCCCCGGCTTCGAAGCGCGGCAGGACGACAGCAGCCTGCCCGTCATCGGCCGCGTTGCAGCAGGTGCACCGATCCTGGCGCAGCAACACATCGAAGAGTCCTGCAACATCAACCCCTCCTTCTTCCACCCCAGCGCCAACTACCTGTTGCGCGTTCATGGCATGAGCATGAAGGACGTCGGCATTCTGGACGGTGATCTGCTCGCCGTGCACACCACGCGTGAGGCTCGCAACGGCCAGATCGTGGTTGCCCGGATAGGCGATGAAGTGACCGTCAAGCGTTTCAAGCGTGAAGGCAGCAAGGTCTGGCTGCTGGCGGAAAACCCTGATTTCGCACCCATCGAGGTCGATCTCAAGGATCAGGAACTGGTGATCGAAGGTTTGAGCGTCGGCATCATTCGCCGCTAAGGAGACGTTATGCAGTTCCATCAAGCACCGCATTCGCAATTGCCGCTGTTCGAGGCGTTTCTGGCCCAGCCCATCGCCCCGCTGCTCACAAATGCAGTCGAAACGCCTTGGGGCGATGAGCCAGAGCCCTTCAGTGAGCTGTCATTGCGCGGCGCCGCCGGGAACTGCCTCAACCTGCTGGCACCCATCCTTCGGGAGCTGAGCGAGGAACTGGATGCGCGCTGGCTCACACTGATCGCCCCGCCATCCAGCCTGACGCAGACATGGCTGCGCGACGCGGGACTCAACAGGGAGCGGATTCTGCTGCTGCAGCCACGCGGTATACAAAGCGTACTGGAGCTGACGCGCGAAGCACTTCGACTGGGCCGTAGTCATACGGTGGTGAGCTGGATCAACCCGCTGGGCGCCATAGCGCGTCAGCAATTGATCAGTGCAGCAAAAATCGGGGAAGCACAGAGCCTGAACATCCGGCTGGGCTGAGGCCCGGTCGTCGATCAGTGCAGAACGTGGGGTACATCGTCCTTTTCGATTTCGCCTTCAGCCAGGCGGCCTGCCATCTGTACACCCACACTCAACATGGCTTTGGCGACTTCGACATGCTGACCTTGCATGAACGCTTTGGCATCCGCAGAGAAATCAAGCGTTACCAGAGAACCCTCGTCATCGGCACGACGCAGCTCGATACGTCCGTCAGGCAGTTCGACAATTTCCAGGAAAGAGGTAGGCATTGGTACAGTTACTCCGCGATAAGCCGGCATTGTAACAGCCTGCCAGCCCTTACTTCATTGGTTTTCAGCACTCGCTCAGGCCTTCACGAAAACGGATGGCCAACCCTTTGAGTTGTTGACGCCAATTTTCGAGCTCTTCACGTGAGAGTTCAGACTCCGGCTCGGCGTCCAGGTTCACTGCCTGTATCATCGGCTGCGTGACATCACCCTTGAGCTTTTTCGGCGCACGCGGTGGCTCATACAATGCGTTGTAGGCCGCCAGTAGTTGCGCAAGCCATGTCTGGCGATTCTGGGCGAGTTCTACCAGCTCGGCCATTTCGGGAATGGCGATGGCGTTCAGCACTTCCTGCGTCAACAATTCTTCCGCACGACGCGCGCCGGCCTGCGGCAAACGGTAGTAGCCAGCGATCTCGTGGCACAGGCCCAGCAGCGCACCATACAGATGAAACAGCGCGGACTCACGCTCTGCCTGCAACAACGCAGGAGAGTTCACCGCCTGCCCCTTCTCCGCCCTGCCCAACGCTTCGAGCGAGAGCCCTGCGAAATAGATTTTCTGGTTGGTACGGGTATAGAGCTCATGAGCCATGGCGACACTCTCCACAACGATGGGATAGAAAACAGCATAGCCTGTGACGCCTGGACAGTCCGGCGAAACAGGCGGATGCCTGTCGAAAACAGCGCCCGACTCCCTTGAGCCGGACATTTGCGATCAACGCTTGTCTTCAACCTTCCAGGCGCTGCCGTCGTAGAACGCACGCCAGCCGGTAGGCTTGCCTTCTACTTCGGTCTGGACGTATTGCTCTTTGGTCTTGCGACTGTAGCGGATCACGGCTGGACGACCGTCCGGATCCTTCTTCGGCGCTTCGCAAAGGAAGTGATACTTGGGATCGATTTCGTCCTTGTGCGGGGCGATTTCGATGACCAGCGGCGCGCGGGTTTCGCGATTCTTCGGGAACTGGCTGGCGGCCAGGAACAGACCCGAAGCCCCGTCACGCAGGATGTAAGTATCGTCAACCTTGTCGCACTTGAGCTCCGGCATTTTCACCGGGTCCATCTTCGGCGGCGCCGCGTCGCCGCTTTTCAGCAGTTTACGGGTGTTCTTGCAGTCCGGATTGGTGCAGCCGAAAAACTTGCCGAAACGGCCGGTCTTGAGCTGCATCTCGCTGCCGCACTTGTCACATTCCAGGCTCGGACCTTCATAGCCTTTGATGCGATAAGTGCCTTCCTCGATCTCGTAACCGGTGCAATCAGGGTTGTTGCCGCAGATATGCAGCTTGTGCTTCTCGTCCAGCAGGTAGGCGTCCATCGCCGTGCTGCAGATCGGGCAGCGATGCTTGCCGCGCAGAACCCGCGACTCGGACTCACCCTCATCATCGTCGGCAATTTCGTCGCCGGGGGTCAGATTGACGGTCGCCTTGCAGCGTTCCTTGGGTGGCAGGCTGTAGCCGGAGCAACCCAGGAAAACGCCCGTCGAGGCAGTACGGATCTGCATTGGACGACCGCACACCTTGCACGGGATATCCGTCATCACCGGCTGGTTGGCGCGCATGCCGCCATCAGCGGCCTCGGCCACCTCGAGTTTTTTACGGAAATCGCCGTAGAACTCGTCCAGCACGTTCTTCCAGTCACGCTCACCCTGCGCCACGTCGTCGAGGTTCTCTTCCATCCCGGCGGTAAAGCCATAGTCCATCAGGTTGGAAAAGCTTTCGGACAGACGTCCAGTGACGATGTCGCCCATCTTTTCCGAGTAGAAGCGGCGGTTATGCAACGCCACGTAGCCACGGTCCTGAATGGTCGAGATGATCGCAGCGTAGGTCGACGGGCGGCCGATGCCACGCTTTTCCATCTCCTTGACCAGGCTCGCTTCCGAGTAACGCGCAGGCGGCTTGGTGAAGTGCTGGCTTGGGTCGAGCTTGTTCAGTTTCAGCGTTTCGCCCTGCGCCATGTCCGGCAGAACATCGTCATCGCCCGGCTTGGCCATCTGCGGCAGTGCACGGGTGTAACCGTCGAACTTGAGGATGCGGCCCTTGGCGCGCAGCTCGAAATCGCTCGCGGCGACCGTGACGGTGGTCGACAGGTATTGCGCAGGCAGCATCTGGCAGGCCACGAACTGACGCCAGATCAACTCGTAAAGCCGCTCGGCGTCACGCTCCATCCCGGTCAGTTTGCTCGGGTGAGTGTTGACGTCGGAAGGACGAATCGCTTCGTGCGCTTCTTGCGCGCCTTCCTTGCTGCTGTAGACGTTAGGCGACTCCGGCAGGTACTTCTTGCCGAATTCGGTTTCGATGTAGTCACGCGCCATGCTGACGGCATCAGCCGACAGGTTGGTCGAGTCGGTACGCATGTAAGTGATGTAGCCCGCTTCGTACAAGCGCTGAGCCATCATCATGGTCTTCTTCACGCCGAAGCCCAGACGATTGCTCGCCGCCTGCTGCAGGGTCGAGGTGATGAACGGCGCCGATGGCTTGCTGCTGGTCGGCTTGTCTTCACGCTTGACGATGCTGTAGCTGGACGCCTTGAGCTTTTCAAGGGCAGCCATGGCCTGGGTTTCATTCAGCGGCTTGAACGCTTCGCCGTTTTCACGCGCCACTTCGAAACGCACATTGGCGCCCTTGGCGGTGCCCAGATCGGCGTGGATCTCCCAGTATTCCTCAGGGTTGAACGCACGGATTTCACGTTCGCGTTCGACCACCAGTTTTACTGCGACCGACTGCACACGTCCGGCGGACAAGCCGCGGGCGACCTTCTGCCAGAGCAGTGGCGAGACCATGTAGCCAACGACGCGGTCGAGGAAGCGACGCGCCTGCTGGGCGTTGACCCGGGCAATATCCAGTTCGCCTGGCTTGGAGAACGCTTCCTGAATGGCTTTCTTGGTGATTTCGTTGAACACCACGCGCTTGTAACGGCTGTCATCCCCACCGATGGCTTCGCGCAGGTGCCAGGCAATGGCTTCCCCTTCGCGGTCCAAGTCCGTCGCGAGATAGATGATGTCGGCATCCTTGGCGAGCTTGCGCAGCTCTTCGATGACCTTTTCCTTGCCGGGAAGGATCTCGTACTTGGCTTTCCAGCCGTGTTCCGGATCGACTCCCATGCGCGAGACCAACTGGCGTTGCGCCTTTTCTTTCGGCGTCAGTACCGGGCCTTCGCCCGCAGCAGCCTTGCCACGCTTGGCGGCAGGATCTTTGGCGGCACTCGCCGAACCGCTGGTGGGCAGGTCTCGGATATGGCCGATACTCGACTTCACCACGTACTGGTTGCCCAAATACTTGTTGATGGTCTTGGCCTTAGCCGGGGATTCCACGATGACCAGCGATTTGCCCATGGATCAGAAAATTCCTGAATACTAGATGAAAGACAGTGAGGAGCTTGTAAAGGCCACGCTATATATAGTGGCTACAAGGTGAGGTCAAGCACAGCCTGTTGTGCAATCGCCTCTCACGTTCGGGAAAACAGGCTGGGTTCAGCCTCAACCAGAGCAAAGCGCGGGACGTGCTCGCCGTCAACCTCGACCGACTCCAGAAACATGCTCAAGGGACGTACCCACATGCCGAAATCGCCGTACAAAGCCTGATAAAACACGACTTCCTCTTCGGTTTCGGAATGTTTTGCAACGCTGAAAACCCGGTAGTGCGGGCCCTTGTAATGGCGATAGAGCCCTGGTTGCAGTTGCATGTCGCGGTCCCCTTGTAACACGTCCAAAAAATTTGCCTGAAACCATTTTTTCAAAAAACAAAAGCCGGGGCACCAAGCCCCGGCTCGCATCACACTCGGGAATCAGACGCGTTCGAAAACGGTCGCGATGCCCTGACCCAGACCAATACACATGGTCGACACACCGAAGGTGCCGCCATTTTGCTTCATGACATTGAGCAAAGTGCCGGAGATGCGTGCACCGGAACACCCGAAAGGATGCCCCAGAGCGATGGCGCCGCCGTGCAGGTTAACCTTCTCGTTCATCTTGTCGAGCACTTTCAAATCTTTCAACACCGGCAAGGCCTGTGCAGCGAAGGCTTCGTTGAGCTCGAAGAAGTCGATATCGGCAATACTCAGACCGGCGCGCTTGAGCGCTTTCTGGGTGGCCGGAACCGGACCATAGCCCATGATTGCGGGGTCGACACCGGCCACTGCCATCGAACGGATCACCGCCAGCGGCTGGATACCGAGGTCCTGGGCACGCTGGGCCGACATGACGATCATGCACGACGCACCATCAGTGATCTGCGAGGACGTACCGGCAGTCACGGTGCCACCTTTTGGATTGAAGGCAGGCTTGAGTGCCGCCAGACTTTCCAGGGTGGTGTCCGGACGGATGGTTTCATCGTAGTCGAAGACCTTGAGGAAACCGTTCTCGTCATAGCCCTGCATGGGGATGATTTCGTCCTTGAACTTGCCTTCCAGCGTCGCCTTGTGCGCCAGCTGGTGGGAACGCAGACCGAACGCGTCCTGCTGCTCGCGGGTGATGCCGTGCATTTTCCCGAGCATTTCGGCGGTCAGGCCCATCATGCCGGAGGCCTTGGCAGCGTGCAGGGACATGTGCGGGTTCGGGTCAACGCCGTGCATCATGCTGACATGGCCCATGTGCTCGACACCGCCGATAACGAACACATCACCGTTGTTGGTCATGATTGCCTGAGCAGCCGTGTGCAGCGCGCTCATGGACGAACCACAAAGACGGCTTACCGTCTGGGCGGCCGAGGTGTGCGGGATCTGGGTCAGCAATGACGCCATGCGCGCGATGTTCCAGCCCTGCTCCAGGGTCTGGTTGACGCAGCCCCAGATCACGTCTTCGACTTCAGCCGGGTCGACCTTGTTGTTGCGCTCGAGCAATTTGCTGATCAGGTGCGCGGACATATCTTCAGCGCGGGTGTTGCGGTGCATGCCGCCCTTGGAGCGGCCCATCGGGGTGCGACCGAAGTCGACAATCACGACGTCTCTTGGATTAAGGCTCATTGGTTCATTCCTCGGAACACGCTTGACCGAAGAAGCTCTGGCCTTTGGCGGCCATCTCACGCAGCTTCGCGGTCGGTTGATACAGGGCACCCAGTTCGGCGTATTGGTCAGCCAGGGCAACGAATTCGGCAACACCGATGGAATCGATGTAGCGCAGCGCGCCGCCACGGAACGGAGGGAAACCGATACCGTAGATCAGGCCCATGTCAGCCTCGGCAGCGGTTTCGACAATGCCGTCTTCCAGGCAGCGGACCGTTTCCAGGCACAGCGGGATCATCATCCAGTTGACGATGTCTTCATCGCTGACTTCGCGCTGCTCGTAGACAATCGGCTTGAGCACGTCCAGCACTGCCGGGTCATTGACCTTCTTGGGCTTGCCCTTCTTGTCGGTCTCGTACGCGTAGAAACCCTTGCCGTTCTTCTGCCCGAGGCGCTTGGCGTCGTACAGAGCGTCGATCGCAGAGCGACGATCATCTTTCATACGATCAGGGAAACCTTCGGCCATGACGTCACGACCGTGGTGGCCTGTGTCGATACCGACCACGTCCATCAGGTAGGCAGGGCCCATCGGCCAGCCGAATTTCTCCATGACCTTGTCGATGCGCACAAAATCCACGCCTGCACTGACCAGTCTGGCGAAACCACCGAAATACGGGAACAGCACACGGTTGACCAGAAAGCCCGGGCAGTCGTTGACCACGATCGGGTTCTTGCCCATTTTCTTGGCGTAGGCAACGGTCGTGGCGACCGCTTCTTCACTGGATTTCTCGCCACGGATCACTTCCACCAGCGGCATCATGTGCACCGGGTTGAAGAAGTGCATGCCGACGAAATTTTCCGGGCGCTTGAGGGCCTGGGCCAGCAGGCTGATCGAGATGGTCGAGGTGTTGGACGCCAGAATGGTGTTTTCACCCACGTTGGCTTCGACTTCGGCCAGTACCGCCTGCTTGACCTTGGGGTTCTCGACGACTGCTTCCACGACCAGATCGACATTGCCGAAATCGCCGTAGGACAGCGTAGGACGAATGGCGTTAAGCGCTTCGGCCATCTTCGCTGCGGTCAGACGACCTTTCTCCAGGCGACCGCCAAGCAGTTTGGACGCTTCGTTCAGACCCAGTTGAATGGCTTCTTCGCGGATATCCTTCATCAGGATCGGCGTGCCTTTGACTGCCGACTGGTAGGCAATGCCGCCGCCCATGATCCCGGCGCCCAACACGGCCGCCTGCTTCACGTCCTTGGCAATCTTGTCGTAGCCCTTGGCTTTCTTTTTCAGTTCCTGGTCGTTCAGGAACAGGCCAATCAGACTCTGCGCAGCAGCAGTCTTGGCCATTTTCACGAAACCGGCGGCTTCGATCTCCAGCGCCTTGTCACGACCGAAATTGGCGGCCTTCTGGATAGTCTTGATAGCTTCGACCGGGGCCGGATAGTTCGGGCCGGCCTGACCGGCGACGAAGCCCTTGGCGGTTTCGAATGCCATCATCTGTTCGATGGCATTGAGCTTGAGCTTGTCCAGCTTCGGCTGACGCTTGGCCTTGTAATCGAACTCGCCGGAAATGGCGCGCTGGATCAAATCAAGGGCGGCGGCCTGCAGCTTGTCGGGCGCTACCACTGCGTCCACGGCACCCACCTTGAGAGCGTCTTCCGCGGCGTTTTCCTTGCCCGAGGCAATCCACTCGATCGCGTTGTCGGCACCGATGATGCGTGGCAGACGCACGGTGCCGCCGAAACCCGGGTACAGGCCCAGCTTGACCTCGGGCAGACCGACGCGAGCGCTGCTGGCGATGACTCGATAGTCTGCGGCCAGGCACATTTCCAGACCGCCGCCCAACGCGATACCGTTGATTGCCACGACAGTCGGCACGTTCAGGTCTTCGAAATCACTGAAAATCCTGTTGGCTTCCAGATTGCCGGCGACCAGCTCAGCTTCCGGCAACTTGAAGTTGTCGACGAATTCGGTGATATCGGCGCCGACAATGAATGAATCTTTGCCACTGGTGACAATCACGCCCTTGACCGATGCGTCGGCCTTGACCGCATCGACTGCCTGACGGAACTCATTGAGGGTGAGACGGTTGAACTTGTTGACGGACTCACCCTTGAGGTCGAAATTCAATTCGACGATGCCACTTTCAAGAGCCTTAACCGTGATGGCTTTACCTTCGTAAATCATCAACTGATCTCCACAATATGGAAGCTGAACAATACCCGCCGGACCTCAATGTCCGACGGGGCTACGACGTCGCCGTCGATGAACACGCCAAATCACACGCTTACCGCCGCGACGTGGTAGTCGGGATTCTGTCAGAGCCCTCTGACGACCAAACGCTCATTTCATACGCCCGTTTGATTTGGGTACGCACACCATCAGGCATAACCACAGGATTGTCAATTCGACAAAACGCCTGAAAATCCACGTTTTAACAGGAGCATGCCCAAGGCCATAATGCCCACGAAGACCTGCGATCCTCCATCATTCGCAGTAATGATAGTGGCCATTCGAATGCCCTGCAGCTGCCGCATCTGGCACGCAATGATACGCCGCAACGCCAGGGATGCCGGGCTATGCATGACGATAGCCACGCCGCGTGACATTCGATAGGTACAGGGAAAAATCAGCCAGGAACGCACCGCACGAGGGCACGCGCAAAAAATATTTGCAGGAATCGCGACAAAAAGGAGCAAAAGGTCTAGAGTCGCAGCACTGCGCCACAAGAGGCTCGCAATGCAGCTGATTTGCGGGTGCGCAACAGCGAAAGCCGACATGGCGGCGAAAGCCTGTCGGCACGCGACGAATTATCGGCCTGCCTGGCCAACCCCGGCCCGATGTTGTTATCGGGCTTTTTAATGCCTGCGATTCAGGGTCAGGCCAGCGCCTTGAGCAGCGCATCAATACGCTGTAACACTTCTGCCTCGCCCCGCTCCGCCCAGTACACCGCAACCAGCTGCCCGTCAGCCTCGACCTTGTAGGCATCCACGGGCAATGTTTGCAGATAAGGCAGCAGCTTCGCGTCTTCGCAAGGTTCGCGCCAGCGATTGCGCCACTCGCCCGGCTCGCTTTGCCAGTACACCCAGGCATCTGCATGCGAGCCCCGACGCGGACGATGGTACTGCGCACAAGGGCTGGGCGGCTGCTTGCTCAACCAGTGCGGCCACTCCTGCGGTGTCAGTTGCATGCCCATACCCAGACGCCGCGCCTGCATGCGCAACGCCATCCTGCCGCTCTGCTGGCGCGAGGGGCGTAACCACACCAGCGGACTCAGCATCACACCAATGATTGACAGGACTATCCAGACCGTCATATTTCTTGCCCCCAGCCGATTTCAGGCTCTTTACAACACTCTTGAAAACAATGACTTGCACATGGGCCTGCCCAGATGCCAACGAAAGAGCCATACTCCCATCACTGCAATTCTCCCGGAGGACACCCTCATGCCATACAAACACATTCTGGTTGCCATCGACCTCACCGATGAGTGTGACCCGGTCATCCGTCGCGCCAGCCTGCTGGCCAAGGCCAGCGAGGCAAAATTGTCGGTCGTGCACATCGTCGAACCGATCGCGATGGCGTTCGGCGGCGACGTGCCGATGGACCTTTCACAGCTGCAACAGCAACAGATCGATCAGGCCAGGGAGAAGCTCGGCAAGCTGAAGCTCAAGTATCCGCAACTGGAACACAGCGAAAGCCACATGGTGTTCGGTCAGCCACGCCAGGAAATCCACAAGCTGGCCAAGAGCGAAGCGTGCGATCTGATCGTTGTCGGCAGCCATGGCCGTCACGGCCTGGCTCTACTGCTCGGCTCGACAGCCAACGACGTTCTGCACGGCGCACCCTGTGATGTACTGGCAGTGAGCCTCAAGAAGCCCGAGTGAGCTGACCCGCTACAGCGAAAAGCCCGGTTAACCCGGGCTTTTTTTGCATCTCAGGAACGCGCCGGACGATCACTCGTCCAGTTCGGCCCAACGCTCCAGCAGCTTGTCCAGCTCGGCCTGCAGGCTTTCCAGCTGCGCCAGCACCGCTGCAGTCTGCTCGGACGAGCGCTGGTAGAAGCCCGGCTCGGCCATTTCCGCGTTCAGCGCGGCCATCTTGCCTTCGACTTCATCGATCTGCGCAGGCAACGCTTCCAGTTCGCGCTGAAGCTTGTAGCTGAGCTTCTTCTTCGCCACCGGCATGTCCTGCGCAGCGACCGGTGCGGCCTGCACCACAGCGCTGGCCAGCTCGGCCTTCCCAGACTTGGTGTCGGCGACGCCCAGCAGACGCGGCGAACCGCCCTGACGCAGCCAGTCCTGATAACCACCCACGTACTCGCGAACCTTGCCCTCGCCTTCGAACACCAGGGTACTGGTGACGACGTTGTCGAGGAATGCCCGGTCGTGACTGACCATCAGCACGGTGCCCTTGAAGGTCAGCAGAACCTCTTCGAGCAGCTCCAGGGTTTCGACGTCCAGGTCGTTGGTGGGTTCGTCGAGCACCAGCAGGTTGGCTGGCTTGCTGAACAGCTTGGCCAGCAAAAGACGGGCACGCTCGCCACCGGACAGCGCCTTGACCGGCGTGCGGGCACGTTGCGGGCTGAACAGGAAGTCGCCGAGGTAGCTCAGCACATGACGGCTCTGGCCGTCGATATCGATGAAATCACGCCCCTCGGCAACGTTGTCGATTACGGTCTTTTCCAGATCGAGCTGGTGACGCAACTGGTCGAAATAGGCCACGTCCAGACGCGTACCGACTTCAACCTTGCCGCCGGTCGGCTGCAGGTTGTCGAGCATCAGCTTGAGCAGCGTGGTCTTGCCGGTACCGTTGGCGCCGAGCAGACCGATACGGTCCTCGCGCTGCAGGACCATGGAGAAATCCTTGATCAGTGTCGGCCCGCCAGGGTGGGCGAAGCTGACGTTATCGAGGACCATGACCTGCTTGCCGGATTTCTCGGCAGTGTCGAGCTGAATGTTGGCCTTGCCGGTACGCTCACGACGCTCGCTGCGTTCTACACGCAGCTCCTTGAGCGCACGCACGCGACCTTCGTTACGGGTACGACGCGCCTTGATGCCCTGACGGATCCAGACTTCTTCCTGGGCCAGACGTTTGTCGAACAGTGCGTTGGCGGTTTCTTCGGCGGCCAGCGCGGCTTCCTTGTGGACCAGGAAACTGGCGTAGTCGCCGTCCCAGTCGATCAGGCCGCCGCGGTCCAGCTCAAGGATGCGGGTCGCAAGGTTTTGCAGGAATGCCCGGTCGTGCGTGATGAACAGCACTGCACCCTGGAAATCCTTGAGGGCTTCTTCAAGCCAGGCGATGGCGCCGATATCCAGGTGGTTGGTCGGCTCATCGAGCAACAGCAGGTCCGGCTCGGACACCAGAGCCTGAGCCAGCAGAACACGGCGACGCCAGCCACCGGACAGTTCGGCCAGGGTCTTGTCGGCAGGCAGCTGCAAGCGGCTGAGGGTGCTCTCGACCAGTTGCTGCAGGCGCCAGCCATCACGGGCTTCGAGGTCCTGCTGAACATGCATCAGCTTGTTCAGGTCTTCCTCGGTGACGCAGTTCTGCGCAAGGTGGTGGTACTCGGCCAGCAAGGCACCGACGCCATCCAGACCTTCGGCAACCACGTCGAACACCGTCCGTCCGTCGGCTACCGGCAATTCCTGCGGCAATTCACCGATCTTGAGGCCGGGCGCACGCCAGACAGCCCCTTCATCAGGCTTCTGAACGCCTTTTACCAGCTTCAACATGCTGGATTTGCCTGTGCCGTTACGGCCGATGATGCACACCCGCTCGCCACGGGCGATCTGCCAGGACACCTTGTCCAATAACGGCATGGCGCCGAAAGCAAGGGACACATCGCTGAATTTGAGCAGGGTCATGAGCTTCTCCAAAAACCGGGCGCGCATTCTACCTGAGATAGCAGGCAGATGTCGGCATTCGTGGCACCGCCCCGCGCCTCGACAAGACTTTATGACCGCCAATTATTTCCATATGAGACAAGCTCGTCGGCAATGCTTTCACCAAGAGCTGGCAAAAGGCTAAGCTAGCAATACTTTTCACCGACTCATCTGCTCGGAAGTCTCATGCGCAGTCGTTTGTTCAGCCTTTTATCGTGCCTGCTCCTCTCCGCCACCGCCGTCCAGACTGCTCATGCGGTAGACCTCAACCAACAACGCAAGTATTACGACGAAGCAAAGCGCGCACTGGCCAAAGGCGATTCCGGCCCCTACCAGATGTACGCCACGGCCCTGGCCGACTATCCGCTGGAGCCTTACCTCGAATACGACGAACTGACGACACGCCTGAAAACGGCAAGCAATCCCGAAATCGAGAAGTTTCTTGCCGAGCACGGCGACCTGCCGCAAGCCAACTGGATGAAGCTGCGCTGGTTGCGCTGGCTGGCCGAGCGTGGCGACTGGCAAACCTTCGTCAAGTATTACGACCCGAAGATGAAGTTCGTCGAGCTGGATTGCCTGTACGGGCAGTATCAGCTGAACAGCAACAAGCGCGCCGAAGGCTTTGCCAGTGCCGAAAAGCTGTGGATGACCGGCAAGACATTACCCGCGGCCTGTGACGGTTTCTTTGCCCAGTGGGCGGCCGCCGGCCAGTTGACCGAACAGAAGCGCTGGCAGCGCGCCAAGCTGGCGGCACAGACGCGCAATTACAGTCTGGCCAGCACGCTGGTGGACAGCCTCAACTCGCTGGCACCGCAAGGCCGTCTGCTGCTGGCGGTCGCGCAGAAACCGGAGATGGTCAGCAACCCGTCGCAATTTGCCCCGGTAGACGAGGCGATGTCCGATGTGGTCGGTCTCGGCCTGCGCCGGCTCGCCAAGCAGGACCCGCAGAAAGCCCTGTCGATGCTCGATGGCTATGCCGCGACCATGCATTTCTCCCGCGAAGAGCAGGTCGAGATTGCCAAGGAAATCGGCCTGACCCTGGCACGTCGTTATGACGACCGCGCACTGGAGGTCATGACCAGATACGACCCTGAATTGCGTGACGACACCGTGACCGAATGGCGCCTGCGCCTGCTGCTGCGCCTGGGTCGCTGGGAAGACGCCTACGAGCTGGCGCGCCGACTGCCCAAGGATCTGGCAGCGACCAATCGCTGGCGTTACTGGGAAGCGCGCTCTCTGGAACTGGCACAACCCAACAGCCCGCTGATTGCCGCGCTGTACAAGGATGTCGCCAAGGAGCGTGATTTCTACGGGTTTCTGGCTGCCGACCGCACTCAAAGCCCCTACCAGCTCAACAACAAGCCGCTGGTGCTGAGCCAGGCACTGATCAACAAGGTACGCAACACGCCGGGCGTGCGTCGCGCACTGGAGTTTCACGATCGCGGCGAGATCGTCAACGGCCGACGCGAGTGGTATCACGTGAGCCGCCTGTTCAATCGTGACGAGATGGTTGCCCAGGCCAAGCTGGCCTATGACATGCAATGGTATTTCCCGGCAATCCGTACCATCAGCCAGGCGCAATACTGGGACGATCTGGATATTCGTTTCCCGATGGCGCACCGCGACACGCTGGTGCGCGAAGCCAAGGTGCGCGGCCTGCATTCGAGCTGGGTGTTCGCCATCACGCGCCAGGAAAGCGCCTTCATGGACGATGCCCGCTCGGGCGTCGGCGCCAGCGGGCTGATGCAACTGATGCCTGCCACCGCCAAGGAGACTGCGCGCAAATACAGCATCCCGCTGGCCTCGCCTCAGCAGGTGCTGGATCCGGACACCAACATCCAGCTGGGCGCCGCCTACCTGAGCTCGGTGCATGCGCAGTTCAACGGTAATCGGGTGCTCGCTTCAGCGGCCTACAACGCAGGTCCCGGGCGCGTGCGCCAATGGCTCAAAGGTGCCAACCATCTGGCCTTCGATGTCTGGGTAGAGAGCATTCCATTCGATGAGACCCGTCAGTACGTGCAGAACGTGTTGTCGTACTCGGTGATCTACGGCCAGAAACTCAACTCGCCGCAGCCTCTGGTGGACTGGCACGAGCGGTTTTTCGACGACCAGTGACCGGTCGGCAGGAGTGCTGCGTTAAGCACTCCTGCCAGACAACGGCGGCGCCTGCCCCTACTCCAGCACTTCGACTGACATCCCCACTTCAAGCTCGCCCAAACCCTCGTTGACCACGTTCTGACCGAACAGCACGCTGCCTTCCACTTCCCGATAAGTCTTGAGCGTAGCGAACGGTTCGCGATCTGCACTGCGCTCGCCGGTTGCCGGGTCGACGGTGGTGAGGATGCAGCGCGCACAAGGCGTGAGCAGCTGGAACTCGATGTCGCCGATGCGGATACGTTTCCAGCCATCCTCGGCAAAGGCCTCGGCCCCTTCGATCACCAGATTGGGTCTGAAGCGCAGCATTTCCATCGGCCTGCCCATGCGCGCTGACAGGTCATCGAGCGAGCCCTGGCCGATCAGCAGCAATGGAAAACCATCGGCAAAGCTCACCCGGTCGTTGACCGTCTGATAGCCGCCAGGGATCCAGCGTGCACGCTCTGCCGGCAGATAGACCATACGCGTGGGCTTGCCGATAAACCGGCTGACCCATTCGGCTGCCTCATCGCCCGCGTCCGGCACCTGCAACGAGTCACGCCAGACGGTCACACCCCGCAGGTTCAAGTCGATATCCGGCGGAACCGCGACATCCAGAGGCTCGAAGCCGGGTGCCGAAAGCGTTACACCGCCGCTGGCGTTCCACAACACCGACAGTTGGGACATGTGCGGCAGCGCGCGCTGAGTGAAGAACCTGCCATTGCCGGCGTCGACCAGCATCCAGCGTCGATCACCCGCCAACCCCAACGCATCGAACGATGCGCGCTGCATCAACTCGGCCTTGCAGGATTTGAGCGGGAAACGATAGAGCGAGCTGAGACGTAACATGGGCGCCGATTCCTTTGAGGGCTGGATAAGCTTTGCTGCAGACAGCAAAGCTTATCCGATGCCGGAGCCGGCGGCACTCGCGATGTAGAATCGAGCGCGGTGTCAGACAATCATCAGAAGACGTTCGCGCACAACCTCGACCAGCTTGTCGGGCTGGAATTTGGAAAGGAAGTTGTCACAGCCGACCTTCTTGACCATCGATTCGTTGAAGCTGCCGGACAACGAGGTATGCAGGACGATGTACAAACCGCGCAGGCGTGCATCGTTACGAATCTCGGTGGTCAGACGATAGCCGTCCATTTCCGGCATTTCCGCATCGGTGAACACCATCAGCAGCTTCTCATGCACGTTCTCGCCTGCATCCGCCCAGGCCTTGAGCATGTTCAGCGCCTTGAGGCCATCGCTGGCGACGTGCAGCTTGAGGCCCAACTGAGACAGCGTGTCGCGCAGCTGCGCCAGCGCGACCTTGGAGTCGTCGACCAGCAACACTTCGCGGCCACGGGCATTTTCCAGCACCGGGTCTTCAAGCTTCTCGCGGGACACCTTGGCGTTGTAAGGCACGATCTCGGCGAGTACTTTTTCAACGTCGATGATTTCTACCAGTTGATCATCGACCTTGCTGATCGCGGTCAGGTAATGCTGACGACCGGCGCTGACCGGCGGCGGCATGATGGCATCCCAGTTCATGTTGACGATGCGGTCGACGCCGCCAACCAGGAACGCCTGAACCGATCGGTTGTATTCGGTGACGATGATCGTGCTGCCTGGACCCGGCACCAGCGGACGCATGCCGATGGCCTGGGAGAGGTCGATGACCGGAAGGGTCTGGCCGCGCAGGTTGACCACGCCACACACAAACGAGTGACGTTGCGGCATGAGGGTCAGCTTGGGTAGCTGCAATACTTCCTGGACCTTGAACACGTTGATCGCAAACAACTGCCGACCGGCAAGGCGAAACATGAGGATTTCCAGGCGATTCTCGCCCACCAGTTGTGTGCGCTGATCTACTGTGTCGAGAATGCCTGCCATTATTAGCTCCTGAAGCGATGGTCGCGTTGATTCTGTTGAGCCTGTATCGGCTGAAATCAGCCGGACCTTAATGGCGATGAACGGCCACTCTCAAGCATTGATGTCATTTTAGCATCATGCTTTACTGGTGTCGCTTTCAAGACACGTAAATCCAGCCACAAACCAGCACCGGAAATGCCTCGGTGGCCCTTTGCGGCCAAAGCCGAATCAAAGACCTGCGAAAAGTCAATCAGGGATAACCTGATATGATCGACATCTAATTGCCACTATTGTGACGGCATTCTCACTAAATGAATGGCATCCGATTTGTGTCCGCGTCCCAATCCTTGCAATCGAGCGACGCTGGCAACATTCAGAAACGCCCTACATACTTTTGTTTGAAATCGACATTAACTGTCAGCCATTCGCCGCGGGCGGAAGTTCGCTATCCATGATCAGTGGAGACAAAGGATGCTGAGCCACAACGATTGGCAGCACAAGCACGACGAGTTCCTGAACCTGTCTCAGGCACTTTTGCACAAGTCGGAAGAATGTCTTTCGCATCTGGAGCTGATCCCCAACGATGAGGACGCTACCGGCTGCCTGCTGACAACCCTGCGCAAGCTGGCGCAGGAGGCAGAAGCCGTTCCTGTGCCGTGCATTGCCGATTTTTCCCGCCAGTTGTGTCAACTGTTGAAAACCGGCAGCCAGGCCAGCGAGCTTTCCCAGGAAGCCGTGCTGGCAGTCAAGAACTGCCTGACACTGATGTACTGGCAAGTCGAACTTCTCGATCCGCACACCGGCGAGTTGACGATGGACGACCACGAACAGCTCGAGCTGCTGGAAAAACTGGCCAGCGTCTCCGCGCAATCGGCCTCGCCGAAAGATGCGACCCGCCAATAACACTCGATAACGCCCGGCCGTTGAGCATCGCATCGCGATGTCATTGAGGCAGCGTTGTCACGTCAGCATTTTCCGTTCATTGTCTTCACTGCCGCTAACATCGTCTTCAAGCATGACCGGAGACTGCACACGCGCTTGAGCGGCCCCATTTGCACAAGAAATCACAATGACCTGCAATCTGTTACTGGTCGACGACCACTCCCTTATCAGAGCCGGCGTGCGAGCGCTGGTTGCAGACATGCCTGGATACACCATCCTGGGCGAAACGGCTGACGGCGCGCAGCTGGCGGGTCTTGCGCAGCAGCTCAAGCCCGACATCATCCTGTTCGACATCTGCATGAAAAGTGTCGACGGCCTGGATGCACTCGAGCAGCTGCTGAAGGTGCAACCGCACTGCAAGGTGTTGATCCTGTCGATGCAGAACGATCCGGACATGATCATGCGTGCGCTCGACATTGGCGCGCAGGGCTACCTGCTCAAGGACACTACGGCTGCGGAACTCGAACAGGCACTGGGGGCGCTGCGTGGCAACGAGCGCTACCTGAGCCCGGCCATTGCCCACACCGTCATCGAGCGCGCCCTGCGTGGCAAGCGATCCGACAGGGCCCGGTCGGCAAAGGAACGGTATCACCTGACCGCTCGGCAACTTGAAATCCTGCGCCTGATCGTGCGCGGCAAGTCCACACGCGAGATCGCCGATGGCCTGGGACTGAGCGTCAAGACCATCGAGACTCACCGCGCCCAGGTCATGAAGCGCCTGCAGATATTCGACGTGGCCGGATTGGTGCTGTTCTGCGTTCGCGAACGGATTATCAGTCTGGACGATTGAGCTTCGGTGCGCCGCCCAGTAACGGCGAGTCCGCTGGCAGGTGCACGTGAAGCGCGCCTGGCCGGGCCTCGAAACGCAGGTCCTCGCCCGACAGCGGCTCACCGTCCAGATTGATATCCAGACCCTGGGTGGACTTGAGTTCTACCCACGGCAAACGCGCACGAATGAACATATTATCGATACCCAGCCCGCCCTCCAGGAGGCTCCTCAGCGTGCCGACCACTTCCTGAGGCGCCGGCAGGATACTGATGTCGAGCAGACCATCATCGGCCAGTGCGGTCGGGCACAGCTCGTGTCCACCGCCCGCCTGCCGACCATTGCCGATACCCAGGGCGAGCAGATCGCCGCGCCAGTGGAAATCCGGTCCGGTGAGCTCGCCATGCGCCGAATGCAGCTCGCTGAATCGGGTCAGGCCGGTAAACAGATAGGCGGCACCCCCCAGCACCTTCTTGAGGTCCTCGGACGTGTTCGCCGTGACCTGGCTGCCAAACCCGCCGGTCGCCATGTTGAGGAACAGCTTGCCACCGACCTCACCCAGATCGACGGCACGCGGGGCCACGTCCATCAGTTGCAGGGCTTTGGAGACCTCCAGCGGCACGCCGGCCGCACGGGCAAAGTCGTTGGCAGTCCCCAGCGGCAGAATAGTCAGGCTGGCACTGGTTTCGGCCAGTGCCAGGGCTTCGGCGATATCGCGCAAGGTGCCGTCGCCACCACCTGCGACGATGTGCCGATGGCCGGCCGCCAGGGCTTCGCTGACCAGGCGCTGGGCATCGCCAGCTTCCCAGGTGAGTCGCACGTCCAGTTCCCAGCCCTGCTTGCGCTTGTCTGCCACAGCGTCACGCACGTCTTCATTGAGCGCCTGTTTACCGTGAAGAATGAGCATTGCCCTGCGTTGTGTCATGACACCTCCTCTGCCGAACCCTACCAATTGAAGCCTGCGAGCGATGCTCTTTGTATAATCGGCGCCCGCCTACATTTCGCACGACGCATGACTGTGACCCCGGGCAGTCGGAAAAAGCCCATCCATTTCGGAAAAATTTTTCACCCCCGCAACAGCTCGTCTGCCCCTGCCGGCACTGGGGAAAACCACGCAACGGGCTGTCAGGATCAACGCCTGCATCAAGGCTGAAGCACTTTTGTCCTGTCGCTATTCGTTTCATGAGCTTTACTGACAGCATTACCCTCACTTGAGGGAAATTTCCTTCACAAATGATTGAAAAGGCTTAAATAAAATCCGCTAAGGGACGACATATATAAAGTGATATCTACAAAAGACGATCCGGATTCCTCATACGCACGACGCGTAACTGGCTACGCTTGGACACTGTCCACGTAGAAACGCCTTCGGGTGTTGCAGGCAGACAATAGAAAGACGTCCAGGATCAGCAGAATTCAGATGCATACAGGGAGTAAGGGATTTCTATGAGGTTGCAACCCGTTGACAGTCTTTCGCTGACCCGCACCAGCCTGGTCGAATACTTTCTTTTTGGCATCCGCCTGGCTCACGGTATCGCCTGCATTTTGCCGGGCCTCCTGATCATGCTGCTGATCAAGGATGGCAGCCCGGAAACACAGAAGAGCTACATGGCCATGCTGCTGTTTTTCGGCTTTGTCGGGCTGCTGGTGTTTCAGGCCATGGGCGTCTATTCCGAAGCACTGTTCAGCAACGACCTGCGCATGGGCGCAATGGCGCTGGCCTGGACTGCCGCCTTCGGACTGTTGCTGTTCATGCAGCAGGCGATGGGCCTGTTCGGCTACCTTCCCCCCGAAGAACTGCTGATCTGGTACCTGACCAGCCTTGCGCTGTTCGGCATCATTCGCCTGCTGTTGCTGATGCTGTTCAAACATCAGATGCGCAAGGGCGTCTTCCTGCAGCATGCCGTGATCCTCGGCGCGACGGAAAACGGCCAGCGTCTGGCCGAATACCTGCTTGAACATCAGGACATTCGTTCGGGGGTGACCGGCTTTATCGACGACCGTATCGGGCGCATGCCAAAGACCGTCGCCAACCTGCCACTGCTGGGCAATACCAACGACCTGGAACGGCTGATCCGTGAAGAGAAAGTGACTCAGGTGCTGGTCGCCCTGCCCTGGACGGCAGAAAACCGCATGGACTACATCATCCGCGAATTGCGCAGGCTACCGGTCAATGTGTTGCTGGTGCCGGACATGATCGCCTTTCGACACACTCACAACCGCATCACCGAAGTCGCCCGACTGCCGATGTTCAATGCCTCGGACCTGCCGCTCAGTGGCTGGTCGCCGTTCATCAAACGCGCTGAAGACATCGTGCTGTCATCGCTGGCATTGCTGGCGCTGTCCCCCTTGATGCTGCTGGTCGCACTGGCGATCAAGCTCGATTCGCCAGGCCCGGTGTTTTTCCGTCAGAAGCGCTATGGGTACAACAATCGCCTGATCGAAGTGTTCAAGTTCCGCTCCATGCATCAGCACCAGGCCGATGCGACGGCCGAGCGGCAAACCACCCGCGGCGACGCCAGAATCACCCGGGTCGGACGCTTCATTCGCAAGACCAGCCTGGATGAACTGCCACAGCTGTTCAACGTGGTGGCGGGCAGCATGTCGATGGTCGGGCCGCGCCCGCATGCCACGGCGACCAAGGCTGCCGGGATTCTGTTCGAGCAGGCAGTGAAGGAATACACCTCGCGGCATCGCGTCAAACCAGGCATTACCGGGCTGGCGCAGATCAACGGCTATCGGGGTGAAACCGACACCGTTGAAAAAATCGAAAAACGCGTCGAGTTCGACCTTGAGTACATAGAAAACTGGTCCGTCTGGTTCGACCTCTACATCCTTATGCGCACTGTGCCTGCAGTGCTATTCACCCGTGAGGCTTACTGATGAGCACGCTCATTCCCTGCATCATTGCCGGCGGCTCCGGCACACGCCTGTGGCCGGTTTCGCGTGAAGCCATGCCCAAGCCGTTCATGCGCCTGCCAGACGGCCAGAGCCTGCTGCAGAAGACCTTTCTGCGTGCAGTCGGCCTGCCAGGCGTCGAGCGTCTGCTGACGGTGACCAACCGGGAAGTGTATTTCCGCACGGTGGACGACTACCGCCAGTTGAACAAGGGCAATGCACGCCTGGATTTCATCCTTGAGCCTTTCGGCCGTAATACGGCAGCTGCGGTTGCCGCTGCGGCACTGCATGTCAGCCAGCTGTATGGCGACGAGGCGCAACTGCTGGTGTTGCCTGCCGATCACCTGATTACCGACGTGGCGGAATTCTCCCGAGCAGTGACAGCTGCACAGAAGCTGGCCGCAGAGGGCTGGCTGGTGACGTTCGGCATCCTGCCGACCGCGCCGGAAACCGGTTTTGGCTACATCGAGAAAGGCCCGGTACTCAATGCCGACGCCTGTCAGGTCGCCCGTTTTGTCGAAAAACCGGACGCGATCACTGCCCAGGGCTATCTGGACAGTGGTCAGCATTTCTGGAATGCCGGCATGTTCTGCATGCGCGCCGACGCCGTGCTGCGCGAGTTGCGCACGCATGCGCCGGACGTCCTGAGCGCCGTCAGCGCGTGCCTGGAATCGAGCCCGCGCAAGGAAGGCAACCGTGAGCTGCAGGTCGAGCTGGACAGTGAGTCGTTTGCCCTGACACCGGACATTTCCATCGACTACGCGCTGATGGAACGCTCCGACAAAGTCGCCGTGGTGCCTTGCCAGCTTGGCTGGAGTGATATCGGCTCATGGCAGGCGGTGCGTGAACTGTCTCCGGTCGATGCTCAAGGCAACTACTGCAATGGCGAAACCGTGCTGCACGACGTCAGCAATTGCTACATCGATTCCCCCAAGCGTCTGGTGGGCGCGATCGGCCTCGACAATCTGATCATCATCGACACCCCCGACGCCTTGCTGATCGCCGACGGCGGCCGCAGTCAGGACGTCAAGATCATCGCTCAGGAGCTCAAGCGTCAGGGCCATGATGCCTATCGCCTGCACCGCACCGTTACACGCCCCTGGGGCACCTACACCGTCCTCGAAGAAGGCAAGCGTTTCAAGATCAAGCGCATCGTGGTTCGCCCGCAGGCGTCACTGTCGTTGCAGATGCACCATCACCGCAGCGAACACTGGATCGTGGTCAGCGGCATGGCCCGCGTCACCAACGGCGAGCGCGAGTTCATGCTGGATACCAATGAATCGACCTTCATCAAACCGGGCCACACACACCGTCTGGTCAACCCCGGCGTCATCGATCTGGTGATGATCGAGGTGCAAAGCGGCGAGTACCTGGGCGAAGACGACATCGTGCGTTTTACCGACATTTATGGACGTGTACCCGACAAGGCCATGAAGAGCTGATCGGCGCAGCAACACGCGCCGCTTGATTCAAGCGGCACGCAATCGACAGCACCCGGAACAGGCATGACCCGCCAACATGAATTTATTACCCGCGAGGGAGCCGTATTTGTGCATGACAGGAGTTCAGGAACAATGAAAAGCATGATGCTGATCGCCAGCTTATTGCTGTTGAGTGCGTGCAATACCCCTTCCAGGGTGGGCCTGCCCGATGACCGTGCGCAAATCGAGGCCGGCCAGGCTGCGGGCCGCGCACTGGCTGGCAAGCCACTGCCGCCGGAGCGAATCCGCCCCGGTGACACGCTGCGCATCGTGCGCAACAGTGGCGAGGCGCCGTCGATTTCAGCGTTTACCGCCAACTCCATCTATGAACTGACCCTGTTTCAGGTACTCAACGACGGCACCTTTTCCTACCCTTATATCGGCACCGTCAAGGCTGCGGGCCTGACCCTTCAACAGTTGAACGACCTGCTGGAAAGCAAACTGCAGAGCGTCTACCGCGAGACCGCGCTGACCATCAACATTTCCCAGTCACCGGGTAACACGGTGTTTGTCGGCGGCGCAGTACGCAACTCGGTCACCTTGCCGGTCAACGTCGCCACCAACCTCGACCAGGCCATCGTCGGCGCGGGCGGCGTGGCGCTCGATGCCGATGCCGGTCAGGTCGCGCTGCTGCGTCAGGAAGAAAACGGGCTCTACAAGACCTACTTCTTCGATTACAGCAAATTCCTCTGGGCAGGCGGCGCCGGTGGCCCTACCGCCCCGGTCCTGTTGAAACGCGGCGATATCGTGTTCGTTCCCAAATCATCGGTCGGCAACAAGGTTGACGGCGTATCCCTGTATTTCAACCAGTTGATCCCCTTCGCGAAGTCGATCGGCCTGGGCCTGAACTACGAGCTGCGCAACAACAATTAATTGTCAGGGAAACAGACATGATCAACATCCGCTCATTCCGCGACTTGCTGCGCCTGCTGTTCATCTTCCTGCGCGAAGTCAGGATTACCGTGCTGGCGACGTTCGTCATCATTCTTCTGGGCGCGTTTCTGCTCCCTAACCGCTATGAGTCCACCGCCCTGTTGCTGGTCAAGCCAGGCCGCGACAGCAGCACTGTGCCAATCGAGTTGTCCGACCGACAGGCCATCGTGATACCGAGCGGCCTGCGCGATCCGCTGCTCGACGAGGAGCGCATGCTCAGCGGGCGGCCGATCATGCGTGCGGTGTCCGAGAAATACCTCGCCGAGCTGTCCATGGTGCCGCCTGAAACCGGCGTTCTGGCCTCGGTAAAGAACGGCATCAAGACCGTCGTCGGAGCGCTGGTCAACGGCGTGCGCAGCGTTCTGCAATTCATCGGGCTGGTGGAACACCGCTCCCAGGCCGAACGTCTGGCCGAGGATCTGGAGAAAAACTTCAAGGTCAGCCATGAGCCTGGCTCATCAGTGATGGAGCTGAGGTTTACCTGGAGCGACCCGGAAGTCGCGCAGACCGTGCTCAGGACCTGGATCACCGAGTACCAGACGCAGCGCACCAAGACACTGGGCCGGGTCAGCCTGTACGCGTTCTACGAAGCGGAAGTTAAGACGACCGGTGCGAACATCATCGAGTACAAGAAGCAGATCCAGAACTACCTGAACCAGTTGAGCGCGGTAAGTATTTCCCAGCGTCTGGCCGACACCTCGCAGGCGCTCAACGATCTGCGCACCGAGCGCAACAACACCACCCGCTCGATTGCCTCGACCAAGGCAGGTCTGGACCTGCTGAAGAAACAACTGGCAGAGCAGCCAAAGACCGTCTCGGCAGGCCGCGAACTGGCCCTCAACCCCAACCGCCAGGACTTGCAGAACCGCATCAACGGCAAGGAAGTGGAGCGTCAGGAAATGCTTCGCTCATTCAAGGACGAGGCGCCGCCGATTCGTGCGATCAACGCGGAAGTCAGTAACCTCAAAAAGCTGCTCAAGGAACAGGACGCCACCGTACAGCGTTCCGAAAGCATCACGCCCAACCCGATCTACAACCGCATGCAGAACGTGTACGCCGACCAGCAGACCAGCTACGCGCGCCTGCAAACCCAGTTCATCCAGCAGAACGAGCAAATCGCGCAACTGGAACGCGACCGCCAGCAGGCACTGAATCTGGAGCCGGAACTGTCACGCCTGCAGAACGAGCTGGATGCGGCAGAAAAAAGCTATGCACTGTACAAAAACAGCCTTGAAAAATCGCGTATCGACCGTGAACTGGACAACAGCCAGATCAGTAATATCGCGACCATCGAGGAGGCGACCTTCAACCCCAGCCGGGTATTCCCGAAAAGCCTGATGATGCTGTTTCTGGCGTTCCCGCTGAGCGTCGTGGTCGGTGCCGTGGCACTGTACTTCTTCTACCTGCTGGACCAGCGCATTCATGACGGCGACAAGATCGAAAGCAGCTTCGGTGTTCCGGTCTGGACCAGCCTCCCCGACCTGGAACGTGCCCAGGAACGCAGTGCAGCCCTCACCTCGAACCTGCATCGGGTGTACGGCATTCTGCCGCTGGACCAGGTAGAAGAGCGCGGGCTTACCATCGGTTTTACTTCGGTCAAGTACGGGGCCGGCGTGTCGTTCGTGATCGCGCGCTTGAGCGCGCTGCTGATCGAACAGGGCCATCGGGTACGCACCGAAGGCCGCAGTCCGGCCATTCCGGGCGAAATTGTGCTGATCAACGCTTCGGCGCTGTCGGCGAACCAGGATGCCTTCGTGCTGTTGCGCAAGGCTGACCTGATCGTGCTGGTGGTTCGCGCCCAGGACACCACGGTGCCGATGCTGGAAGACACGCTGAACAACCTCAACACCGCGTTCAAGAAAGTCGACGGCATCATCATCAACCGTCGTCGCTTCGAAGTGCCTGAAAAGGTCCTGAGTTTTCTCAAGCGGATCGGGAGCCGAGGCTGATGCGAATAGCGTTGCTTGCGCCGCTGCCACCCGAACAGAACGGCATCGCCGATTACGCCGGACATCTGCGGCATGCGCTTGAAGGCCTGGGTCTGCAGATCAGTACACCGCTGCAAGGCGTCGGCAACGATCCACGCGCTGCAGAACAGCGCGTGGCTAAAACGGACTGGAGCGGCATCGATCTGGTCCACGCCGAACTGGGCGGTGGGCGACTGGCGGAGTTTCAAGCGCTGCGCGCACTGCGTCGGCGCTTCCCGAGGCTGCCATTGACCGCGACCGTGCACGATCCCGAGCGGCTGGTCTGGCGGCGCGAGAAACTGCCCTGGCCGTTGTCGGTGGTCAGCGGCATGCGCTCGCCGCTGCCGGAGATCGCCACGGTACTGGCCGATCCGCTGTGCCTGCATGAAGAACGGCAACTGGCGCGGCACATGACCCGTCTGGTGACCCTGACCCAGGCGGGCAGCCAGAGCCTGCGCCAGCGCATGGGTCTGACAGCGGCGCAGATGGCCGTCATCAATCACGGCAACCTGGACATCGCCCCCGCGCCGTTGCCGCCATTGAACCCTCTGCGCCTGCTGTATTTCGGCTTCATTTATCGCGGCAAGGGTATCGAAGACCTGCTCGATGCGCTGTCCAGCGTATTCATTGCTCAGCCTGCACTGCGCTCGAGCGTGCGCCTGACCCTGGCCGGCGGCAGCGAGCCGGAAATGGCCTTCGGCCCATCCGGCAGTTATCTGGAACAACTGCGACTGCGCATCCGCCAACTGGGCCTTGTCGACCTGATCGACTGGCAACTGGACCTGCCTGCCGAGCAGATCCCGCAGGTGATCCAGGCCCACCACGTCATGGTTCTGCCCTATCGCGAATCGAGCAAACTGAAGATTCTCGGCAAGCTGCGCGGCACCAGTGGCGCGCTGTCGTGGGCGGTGGCCTGTGGCAGAGGCGTAATCACTTCGGATGCACGCTCGTTTGCCGAAGAGGTCTCGCATGGCAACGGCACGATCTACCCGCAAGGCGATGTCGAGGGGCTGGCACGAGCCCTGGCGCGTGCCTGCGCAACACCGGATCTGGTCAGGCTATGGGCCGACAACGCCGCGCAGATGGGCAAGGCCAGGGTCTGGAGCCATACCGCAGAACATTTTCAGGATGTATTTCGCCAGGCCTGCCAGGAGAAGTGACATGCAGCGTCCATCCAGATTCGGGCAACTCGTCACCCGCATACTGCTCGGCGCAACGCTGAGCTGTGCCGCGCAGGCGTCAACGGTCCTCAAGGCTCCGCGTGAAGTGGTCTGGGCGGACTTTCTGGGCGTCAACGTACAGTTTCAGTATTTTGCTCCGGACATCTATCAGCAGCAGATGAGCCGTCTGGACGAACTGGGCCTGAACTGGGTAAGACTGACCATTCACTGGCCAGTGATCGAGCCGCAAAAGGATCGCTACGCCCTGACCGAACTGGACGCCGCCATGACTGCGATCAAGGCGCACAATTACAACACTGTCGCGTACCTGGTCGGGTCGGCGCCTTTCGCCAGCAGCGCGCCGGCCGACGCAAAGGGCCGCGATCAATATCCGCCGACGGATTTCAACGTGTTTGCCGCACGCATGACGGCCCTGGCCCAGCGCTATCCGCAAGTGAACAACTGGCAGATCTGGAACGAGCCGAACATCGTCTGGCTGCCCAAAGAGGATCCGGCTGCCTATGGCCGCTTGTTGACCACCACTGCCAACGCGATTCGCGCCGCCCTGCCGGACAAGACGATCGTTACCGCTGGCATGGCTTATTACAGTCAGATGCACAGCACCTCCGGCTACATGCTGCAGACCCTGCTCGATAACGGCCTTGGCCAGCAGAATATCGTCGCGGCCTATCACCCCTATTCCGAGTACCCGGAAGGCGATTCCACACCGGATCGCGATTTTCTGGTGCGCGCCAATGCCATGAACCAGTTGTTGCACAGCAATGGCGTCAAGCAGGTGTGGGCCACTGAATGGGGCTGGTCGAGCTATGCAGGCCCGGTGGAGATGCAGCACCTGATTGGCACCTCCGGCCAGGCTGATTACACCCTGCGACGTCTGGCGCTGATGAGCGCCATGGATTTCCAGCGCATCTTCCTGTTCAACCTCAGCGATCTGGACGAGCGCGCCTCGGCCCGCGATCAGGGCTACGGACTGCTTGACCTGCAAGCCAGTCCCAAACCGGTCTATACCGCGCTGCAGAACTTTCTGAAAATCACCGGCCCGCGCCTGCAACCTGCCGAACCGCCAGCCGTGAGCAGCGTACCGGACGACCTGTATGCCGTTCCGTGGACGCGTGCAGACGGCACGCATTTGCTGATGTTCTGGAGTGCGGCGGGCACGTCATTGAATTTCCCGGCGATCACCGACGCGGTGGTTCACGACCCCTTGACCGGTAGCCGTACCCCGCTGTCCGGCAGCCAGGGCGTCACCCTGCTGCTGAAGCCGACTCTGCAAATTCTGGAATGGAAGCCCTGAGCCATGCGAATCCTGTGGACACTCCCCTACCTGCCCTGGCCCACCACCAGTGGTGGCAAGACCCGGGAATACCATTTGTTGCGCAACCTGGCTGGGCGCGGTCATCGCATCACGCTGCTGGTGCAGTCCAAGAACCCGCTGGACGACGACGCGCGCGCGGCAATGGAGCCTTGGCTGGAACGCCTGATCGTGATCGAACGCCGCCCGCTGCTCAGCCTGCGTACGCTGCTGGCTGTGGCCTTTGCAGCGCCACCGATGCTGGCCAGCGTGAACGGCTACGCGCCACAACTGGAAAAAGCCTTCGAGCAGTTGCTGAAGGAGGACTGGGACATTATCCAGTTGCAGCACACTTATGCCTTTCAGCCCTTCGAGCGCGCGCTCAAGCGCTCTGGCAAGCCCTTTGTGCTGACCGAGCACAATGTCGAATCGGACCTGGGTGCCGCCAGCTACGACCGTCTGCCGCGCTGGGCCAATGCCTTCGCGGTCTATGACCGCTGGCGCTACCGGCGCTGGGAAACCCGCGTGTTTCGCCAGACCGGCGAGTTGATCGCGGTCACCGAGGACGATGCCAAGGTACTTTCGCGCCTGAGCGGCAGGGCCACGTCCTATGTCGTCAACAGTGTCGACTGCGATTACTACGCCAGCGTCCATGCGGACCGTCACAGCCATCGCCTGCTGTTCATCGGCAACTATGAATATGGCCCCAATGTCGACGCCATCGAATGGGCGCTGGACGAGATCATGCCGCAGGTCTGGGCTCAGGCACCCCATGTACGGTTTGCGATCGGCGGCTTCGGTATGCCTCAGACCTGGCGCGAGCGCTGGCCTGACCCACGCATTGAATGGCTGGGTTTCGTACCTGACCTGCGTGCCTTGCAGGCCACTGCCTCGATGTTCTTCGCGCCCCTGCGCCAGGGTGGCGGCTCCAAGCTCAAGACGCTGGAAGCCATGGCTGCCGGCCTGCCGGTGGTGACCACCGCGCAGGGGGTTTCCGGGCTGACGGTGCGGCATGGCGAACATTACCTGGGCAGCGAGGATGCCTCCGGGCTGGCGACGCTGATCGCTGAATACACTGACAAACCGCTGCAGCTCGAGCAGATTGGCGAAGCCGGCCGCGTTTATGTTCGCGCGCGGCACGACTGGTCTGTTTCGGCCGCTCAGCTGGAAGTGATCTACACCCGCTTTTCGTTCTCCAAGCAAGGATTGCGCTCATGCGTATAGGACTCGACTACCGCGCGGCAGCCGGTTACCCCATCAGCGGCATCGGACGCCAGAACCTGGCACTGGAACAGGCGTTTCGTGAACATCCGGATGTGCAATTGCAGCTGTTCGGCGTGGCCCCCTACGATCATCCGGTACGCCGCGTAATGCATGCCCCGCGCTGGGCCGCCCCCTTGAATTCGGTGCATCGGCTGCCGGATCGCCTGCGCTTCGAAGGCCAGTTCCTGCCTGCAGCATTGCGCGACGCCGGTATCCAGATCTACGTGGCCAATATCAACATGGGCCTGCCGCTGGGGCGCAAACCGGCCGATATACGCTACGTATTGCAACTGCACGATCTGTTTCAGCTCACGCAGCACAACAGTCACGGTTCGCGACTCAAAGCCAGGATCTACCGGATGACCGACTACCTGTCGATTGCCTGGTCGCTGAAGGTTGCCGACCAGATCTGGGTGCCTTCGCAATTCACGGCAAACGAAGCTGCTCGTATGTTCCCCAGGATCAAGGCCAAGCTGCGCGTCATACCGCTGCTGGTGGAGGCGTTCAAGGGTGAGCCGGCCGACATCGCGCAACTGCACCTGCCGCTGCGTTACTGGCTGTGCGTGGGCACGCGGGAACCGCGCAAGAACATCAAATGGTTCGTGGATGCCTGGCAGACCGCGCGCATGCAATTCGTCGATACCCCGGAACTGGTACTGGTGGGTGGCGACGATCCGCTGACCGAGGCCCAGCGCCAGTTACCGGGTCTGCATGTGCTCAGCGGCCTGAGCGACGCCGAACTGCATGCGCTCTACAAGAATGCCGAACGGCTCTGGCAACCCTCCACAAGCGAAGGCTTCGGGCTGCCGGTGATTGAAGCGCTGAATAGCGGCACACCGGTTGCGGTGGCCACGGGCTCGTCGCTGGATGAAGTCGCCCCGCCCGACAGCCCGCGCTTTTCACCGCTCGATAGCGGCAATCTGATCAGGTTGATGGGCACCCTGTCGCAGGCCCCCGAAGAAGATCCGGCAATTGCCACAGAATGGACGCAGCGCTATCAGTTGAAAGCCTTTTGCGAGCGCGTGCACGCGGCGCTGGAGGAATTGCGCTGATGCCACTGGCCTTGCCTCTGGGGCTGTTGTTCAGCCTGCTATTCGGCGTGATGATCTGGATGCTGCCCGCGCCTTTGGTGGTGGCGGCAGCGATCGGTATCGTGGCGGTTGCCACGATCATGCGTCGGCCGGTACGCGGGCTGCTGCTGTTCTGCCTGATCGGAACCTTCCTGCCCTACTCGACGGTTCAAATCGGCATTCGTACCACGGTGTCCGAAGCGCTGATCATGCTGACCTGGGCCAGCTACCTGCTGCATGGAGTCTTCCAGGAACGCCAGCGTTTGCCCAGCATGCTGCGCCCCGAACGGCTGCTGGTGGCATTGATGCTGTTCAGTGCGTTCCCGTTTCTGGTCGGCCAGTTAACCGTCGTCGCCGAGGGCAACGGCCCGATCAACTGGATACGCTGGCTGTTCAACCTGTCGATCCTGTTTCTGGTGCCGCGCCTGCTGACCGACCTCAAGACGCTGGAAGACGCGGTCAGTGCGCTGCTCGGCGGGACGCTGCTGCTGCTGGTGCTGTCGATTGCGGTCTACGTCACCAAAGGCTCGGCTACGGCAATCATCCCAATCCTCGGCAGCTTGGGCTACAGCGGTGCCGACGTATTGAGCCAGAGCCTGCTTTCGCTCGCCAGTCGCATGGGCTCACCGTGGATGCACCCCAACGTGGCGGGGGGGGCGCTGGCGATGCTGCTGCCGCTGGCCTTCTGCTTCGGCATGACGCGCAGCGGCGCGGCTCGCAAGCTGGGCCTGACGGTGGCCGCACTGGGCGCGGTCGGCCTGTTGCTGACCGGCTCACGCGGTGCACTGTTGAGCCTGATCGCGATGATGCTGCTGATGGCACGGCGACGCATTCCGCACTTGGGGCGGTTGCTGATGGGCGGATTGGTGGCCGGGATTCTTCTGCTGATGTTCTACCCGCCTCTGCAAGACCGCCTGATGGGGCTGTTTAGCGATGACGACGCCAGCACCGCGATTCGCTTTCTGGAATACAGCCATTTCCCCGATGCAGTTGCCACGTTCCCGTTCGGCATCGGTTTCAAGACCGACCCACCGGTACTGGGCTATACAGAGTTCGGCATTTCCAACCTGTGGCTGAACTACATTTACAAGATTGGCATACCCGGCATGCTGCTGTTCATCGCCATCACCGTCAGTTGGTGGAAGGAAGTGCGCCCCGGAAGCGGGCGGGTCGTGCTGACTCGCGAAAACGCCATTGCGCTGGGCTGTACGACCGGTGTGCTGGCTGCGCTGTTCAGCGGTCTGTTCGACCATTACTTCAGTTTCACCAGTGTGCTGGTCGCATTGTTCTGGCTATTGGTCGGCATCAGCCTGCACGAAACCAGACGCCTGCGCGCCAGGACCGACACCCCATCCAGACACCTTGACGCCTCACCCGAGCCGGGAGCCTCCTCATGAAACACCGCATGATGCATTCTCATAATCTCAGAGAGGCACTGCCCGATTACGCGCGCAAGATGGCGGTGCCGCTCGACGAGCTGGAAGCCGCCTACCAGTGGATGCTGGACAACGAAGTGTGCTTTGAAACACGTATCAAGGATCGCACCCTGTCGTTCATCTGCTACCTCAATATCGAGCCCAGAATCGAACACCCGCTGGCGCGACGCTTCTACAAGCTGCTGGCCATCGAAACCAAAGGCGCGCTTATCCCGCTGTACGGGATCAACTGGCCGACCCTGCGCGACCGCATGTTGCGGACCTGGGAGCAGGCTTACAACATCCTGATCTGCAAGATCCCCAGCCACACCCTGCGCCTGCTGTGGTTGCGCATCGGCGGCGCGAAGATCGGCAAGGGCTCGACGGTCTGGCGCAACACCGAGGTGCTCGGCGTCGACAGCCTGCGCATCGGAAATGACAGCACGGTGGGCTGGCATTGCCAGCTTGACGCGCGCGGCGGGCTGGTGATCGGCGATCACGTCACCATCGCTTCGCATGTGCTGATCATCGCTGGCGGCCACGATCTCAACGAACCCGAATTCTGGGCAGTAGGCGGGCCGGTGTTCATCGGCGACTATGCATGGATCTGCAGCCGCGCGCTGCTTTCGTTCGGGGCAGACATCGGCGAAGGTGCAGTGGTGGGCGGTAACAGCGTGGTCTCCAAACCGGTTCCGCCCTATGCCATCGTCAGTGGCCCGAATGCGGAAATCAAGGGCGAGCGTGCTCGTGGCCTCAACTACAAGGTGGGCGGCAAAGGCCTGTTCACCTTGTTTCACTGATCAGAAGCACAGACGATGCTGGGTTCGACACTTTGGCTGACACTGGCCACCCTCACCGGTCTGGCTGCCGGATTTGCCCGCGAATGGCTGTTGGTGGCGGCCTGGGGTGCCGGAGGCCAGAGCGACGCATTTCTGGTTTCGATGTTCCTGCCCGAGGCGCTGCGCATGTCACTGGCGGCGGGCTTGCTTAGCGCCGCCGCCCTGCCCCTTTATCAGCAGCGTACCGCTGAACGGCAACAGCGCTGGCTGGGAGGCATGGCACCGCGTCTGTTACTGACCGGGCTGGCAGTGAGCGTCGTTCTGCTGTCGGGCGCCGGTGGGCTGGTGCGCCTGATCGGTCCGGGGCTGGATGCCGACGGCTACGCGCAGGCCGCCAGCGGCCTGCGCTGGCTGGCCTGGTGCGCACCAGGCTTCATGCTGCATGCGCTGTTTTGCGTACCGCTGCAGGCTCGCTCGCGCTTCGTGCTGGCCGGGCTCGGCTCGCTGCTGTTCAACCTGCCGCCGGTCATCTACCTCGCCGCGTTCAGCCATGCCTCGACGTCGACCGGGCTGGCCAGCGCATGCGTACTGGGTAGCGTGCTGATGCCGGGTGTATTGCTGCCAGCCCTGTATCGTTCTGGCTGGCGGCCCTGGCAGTGGCAATCGGAAGCCGGCGCAATGCGTGAGCTGTTGCAGCGCATCGGCCCGCTGCTGAGCAGCAACCTGGCCAGCCAGGGTCTCGCTCTGCTGGAGCGTATGGTGGCCTCGCTGCTCGGCGAAGGCGCGGTGACCTGGGTCAACCTGGCGCGCAAACTGATCAACCTGCCGCTGATTGCCTTGATGAGCCTGAATCAGGTGCTGCTCGGGCTGATGAGCGGCAGTGCCGGCGATCAGCGCCTGTCGCTGCTCAAGCGCGGACTGGGCAGCGCGACCTTGCTGACCTTGCCGGCGGTGGCCGGTCTGATCGGCGCGGCTGGCGCTCTGGTGACACTGTTGCTGCCCAATCAGACCCAGGGCGGGCCGCTGCCGGAACTGCTGGCCTGGTTTGCCGCACCGCTGATGTTCGGTGCCTGGAATGCCTTGCTGGCGCGCTATGCCTACGCCGCCGGTGACACACGCCTACCGCTCAACTGTGAGCTGATCGGCAGCCTGTGCAATGCGCTGCTGCTCGGCGCGCTGCCTTTTGCCTTCGGCCTGACCGGCATTGCACTCGCCGCGCTGGGCGGCGCACTGGTCACTGGCGTGCTGCTGATGCGCCGCCAGTCATTGCTGGATGTCTTGCCGTGGCGCAGCCACTGGTTGCTGGCCAGCCTGCTTATGGCTATCGCCGCCTTGTCGCTGCATCCATTGCACGACACCTGGCTGCAACTGGGCTTGAGCTGTGTTTACGGCGCGCTGCTGCTGGTCGGGCTGGCGTTATGGCTCAAACCGTGGCGCAACGTATCGGCCTGATCGGCCGCCTGGCGGCAGGCTTCCCTGAAGCGTTCCAGGCTCGGCGAGATGAACTTGTCGCGGTGCCTGATCATGAAGAACCGGCGATTGAGCGGCGGCAGCGGGCTGGCGAGCGTGCGCAACTGCCCGCTGGCCAGCAGGTCGGCGACCACACGACGGGACAGGCAACTGATGCCGATGCCTTGCGCGAGGGTGCGCATGATTGCTTCCGAGCTGCCTACCTGACGCATGTCCTGCAGGTCATGCAAATGCCTGAGCAGCAAGTGTTCGACCTCTTCGCGCGTCCCCGAACCCTGCTCACGCAGCAGCCACTCCGCGCTCTGCAGTTGGCCCAGTGACACGTGTTCCTGCCCGGCCAGCGGATGGGCGCAACCGGCAACGATGACCATTTCATCCACCAGCCATGGCTCGGCGATCAATTCCGGCAGATGACAGGGTGCCTCGATCAGCCCCATGTCGATTTCAAACTGCGCGACCTTGCGAGCAATCAGCGCGCTGTTGCCGATGTCCACATCGATGCGCAATTGAGGCGTCGAGCCGCGCAGTGCCCCGACGATCTGTGGCACAACGTAATTGCCGATGGTGCTGCTACTGCCGATACGCAGGCGAGCATTCAACGCCGCGTCGGGCAACAGAAAACTGTCCTCGATCTGCTGGGCGTTTTCCAGCATCTTCATGGCACGCGGCAGCAGTGCCTGCCCACTGTCATTGAGCACCAGCCGCTTGCCCACGCGGTCGAACAAACGCGTACCCAACGCGCTTTCCAGCTCGTTCAATGCCGCGCTGGTGGCTGACTGGGACAGCGCCAGAGCGCTGCCTGCGCTGGTGGTGCTGCCACAACGGGTGATCGCGCAAAAAATCTGTAATTGCCGCAGGTTGATTCTCAAGAGCGCCTTCTCTCGCCGAACAGATCTACCTGATAAACAGGTAGCGATGAGAGAGATTACCCGTTTAGAAGATTGACTGTCGATCCGTAGACTGATGGCACGTCCCGAAATCACCAGCAGGAGACTGTCATGAGCAGGCTCGCAATCCTCATCAAGGGCAACGCCCCCCTCGCCGCACTGACCAGCCCGCTGGAGGCGATTCGACAATTCACCCCCAACTGGTTCGCCGTGACCATGGGCACCGGGATTCTATCGCTGGCGCTGGCTCAACTGCCGGGTGGCCCTGCTCCGTTGCGCGCGGTGGGCGAAGCGTTGTGGTTCCTGAATATCGCCCTGTTCACGCTGTTCAGCGTGATGTACGCCAGCCGCTGGTTGCTGTTTTTCGATGAGGCACGTCAGGTCTTCGGGCACTCCACCGTGTCGATGTTCTTCGGCACCATCCCCATGGGCCTGGCCACCATCATCAACGGCCTGCTGGTGTTCGGGCCGGCACGCTGGGGCAGTGCCATTGTCCCGGTTGCCGAAGCCTTGTGGTGGCTGGACGTGGCGATGGCCATGGCGTGTGGGGTGCTGATCCCTTTCATGATGTTCACCCGTCAGGAGCACAGTATCGAGAAGATGACCGCTGTCTGGTTGTTACCGGTGGTGGCGGCCGAAGTTGCAGCGGCCTGCGGGGGATCGCTGACGACGCATCTTGCAGCCGCTGACTCGCAGTTCACGGTGCTGATCACCAGCTACGTACTGTGGGCTTATTCGGTGCCTGTGGCGCTGAGCATTCTGGTGATTCTGCTGTTGCGCCTGGCGCTGCACAAACTGCCCCACGAAAGCATGGCGGCGTCCAGTTGGCTGGCACTCGGTCCCATCGGTACGGGCGCATTGGGCATGCTGGTAATGGGCAGCGACGCCCCGGCGATCTTTGCCGCCCACGGCCTGGCATCCATCGGCACGGTGGCCGCCGGCATCGGTGTGGTGGTCGGTATGCTGTTCTGGGGGCTGGGTCTGTGGTGGATGGCGCTGGCCGTGCTGATTACGCTGCGCTACGTGAAACAGGGTATCGGCTTCAATCTGGGCTGGTGGGCATTCACCTTCCCGCTCGGGGTGTATGCGCTGGCGACGCTCAAACTCGGTGCTACCCTGCATCTGGGCTTCTTCGATGTCTTTGGCACGTGGCTCGTCGCGCTGCTGGCACTGATGTGGTCGGTCGTGTCAGTACGTACGCTGGCCGGCGCCTATCGGGGTTACCTGTTCGTCTCGCCCTGCATCGCAGCACAAGGATGTGTCCGCCGGTAAGTTCCCTTGAACTTACCTCTGCGACACGGCGCCTGAGAAGAATATCTTCATGACAGAGAGCCTTCATGCCCACCTCAGCATTTTCCGCCAGTAACTTTTCCGGCAACCACGCAGCTCGCGACGAAAACATCGTCATCAATTCCTACACCACCGTGCTGCGCAGGACGGGCGTTCCCCATGAGCTGTTCGCGACCTACTGGCGCGACGTTCATGGCCCGCTGTGCGCCAGGCTTGAAGGCCTGGGCTGGTATGTTCAGCATCACCTGACGCGGGAAAAGGACGGCCACCTGTGGCCGGTCATCGAAGGCGTTACGGCATTGCCGGGCTACGTGCTGGACGGTGGCGTGGAGATCGGTTTTCTGTCCGCCGAAGCGCAGAAACAATTCAAGGATGCCAGCGCCCTGCTGTTCTCCGACGAGCAGAACATGTTCGAAGAAACCATCGCCTATGACGTGCCGGATGGCTCCAGCACACTGGTGGATCGTCTGCCTGACCCGATTCCCAACGAAACCGCCACACAGGACAAGATGCATCTGCACTTTCATCTGGCCAGTGATAACCTGCCTGCGGCCCGCAAGGCCATTGAGCAGCTCGCCCGTGACATGGCCGCTTCCGATGCGGTGCTGAAACTGCGCCTGCACCTCGCGCAACCTTACGATAACGCCAAGCCTGCACCGCCTGCGCCGGATGTTAATCATGAGGTCGAAGAGTCGCGCTTGAATATCGTCATGATGGAGTTGGTGTTCGAATCGGCCTGGACGCGCAGGACCTATTACGCCAGTGAACACTTCAAGGCGATCACCCAAGGCCTCAGCGAGCATGTCCGCTACATCACGCCGTTCGGTGTCAGCGGTGTCTACACCTATGTGCGCGATGCGCTGATGACCACCGCGGGCGTGCGTGGCAGCAGGCAGGCCGAGCTGATCCGTCAGTTGGGCGCGATCAACCAGACCCGGTCCGAGATCGAAAGCCTGTTTGGTGCGCCATCGACTTTTTGAAACACATGTGACCCGCACGTCTGCTTTAACCGGCACGATTCGGAATCGTGCTTTACTCAGCAAAATGGATTTGGGTGACGCCTGTGAAAGCTCTGACGACTCGTGAGGTGTATCAGCAACTGCGGGATGCTGCGATGGGTACACGGTCGCTGAAACTTATCGGTACACCCTCCGGTTCCGGGCTGCAACAGGTCGAGATCGATGGCTGGCTAATGTCGCTGGAAATCACTGAAGGCAGCCCGACCCGCTGTCGGGCATGTCGCTGTCCGTTGGGTCGGGAGGGCTCGTTCGAAAGCTGGCTGCGCACTGATCCGGTGAGTTTGCTCAGTGGCTGGGAGCACGCGCAGATCGAGCGGTTGCTGGGTGAGGCGGCAGCCGGGCAGCCTGGGCTCGATCAGGTTCCGGGGCAGTCACCTGAATCTCAATGAGCGGTGCTTAATGTTCCAGATTGCGTTTGGCCAGGGCACCTCATGTTCCGCATGGTAATGCCTTTCGTGATGCTCCGCGTCACACGGCGGCTCTGCGACTTCAGGTGGATTGGGGCTCGACACAGACTCTCGTTCCCACGCTCCGCGTGGTAATGCAGTTCGTGACGCTCCGCGTCACACAGCGGTTCTGTGACATCAGGTAGATTAGAGTTCGACTCAGGCCACCTTTTCGCCCCTCGGCGACTCACTTTGAGGGACCAAAGTGAGCAAAGTCCTTAGCTCCGTTTCCGGCCCGACTTCGTCGGGTTCCTTCGTCCTGTCACTGATCCGGGGGTCGCCGCAACGGGCCCTCCATGGCCCGGTGCGGCTAGCCTGGCGTCCTGCCAGGCTACCCCCGAATCAGCGCCAGGACTCAGCCGTCACTTACGTCGCACTCTGCGTCGTCAGTGCCATCGTGGTTGAAAAGCGCTTTTGCGGCAGTGGCTGCGGGCAGCGCATGACTATCGTTCCTCACGCTCCGCGTGGGAATGCAGTTCGTGACGCTCTGCGTCACACAGCGGTTCTGCGATTTCAGGTGGACTGGGGTTCGACTCAGGCCTCCTTTTCGACCATCAGCGAGTGATTTTGATGAGGCTAAAGTAACCTCACACTCTGTGCCGTCAGTGCCATTGTGATTGAAAAGCGCTTTGCCTGGGCTCAGCCCATTGCTGAATCGTTTAACTCGGCGTTAAATGGCCACTCAGACGATAGGCAACACCATAATTCCAATAATTACAGAAGGACCACCACCATGAAATCCCTTCCTCTGCTCGTAGGCCTCGGCGCCCTTACAGCCGCTTCCAGTGTGTTTGCCTGGGATTACGTGCTGCTCGACACCGACAAGGCTGCGCAGAATCAGCAGATCACCAGTCAGCAACTGGGCGTCAAGACCGACAAGCCGTTCACTGTCACGATGCGTACGCTGCATGGCGGTCGTCAGGAAGGCGTGAGCATCATCGATATCGACAACGGTACGATGAAGCTGTCGGTCGTCCCGACCCGCGGCATGAACGTGCTGCAGGCATCAGTCGGCGATGTGCGTATGGGCTGGGATTCGCCGGTCAAGGACGTGGTCAATCCGGCCTTCATCGAGCTCAATGGCCGCGGCGGATTGGGCTGGCTGGAAGGTTTCAACGAGCTGGTAACCCGCTGCGGCTACGAGTGGGTGGGCCATCCGGGGATGGACAACGGCGAGCTGCTGACCCTGCACGGCCGTGCAGCCAATATTCCGGCGAGCAAGGTGACACTGCAGATCGACGAAAAACCGCCGTACGCGATCCGCCTCAAGGGTGAATTGAAGGAGCAGGCGTTCAAGAAGGTCGACTTCTCGGTGCAGACCGAACTGGTCACCGAGCCCGGCAGCACGAGCTTTTCGCTCAACGATACGCTGACCAACAATGGCGACTATCCGAAAGAATACCAGGCGCTGTACCACAGCAATTTCAGCACGCCGTTCCTCGAGCAAGGGGCGCGTTTCGAAGCGCCGGTCAAGCAGGTTTCGCCGTTCAACGACAAAGCCAAGGGTGATCTCGGCGACTGGCAGACCTACCGCGCGCCGACGCCGGATTACGACGAGACGGTCTACAACATCGTGCCTTACGGTGATGCCAAGGGTGACACGCTGACCGTACTGCACAACAAGGCTGGCAGCCTGGGCGTGTCGGTCGGTTTCAATACCAGGCAGTTGCCGGTGTTCTCGCTGTGGAAAAACACCGACACCAAAGGCCAGGGCTACGTCACCGGACTGGAACCGGGGACCAGCTTCTCCTATAACCGCCGCTTCCAGCGCCCGCTGAACCTGGTACCAACCATTGCCCCGAAAGAGCAACGTCAGTTCCAGATCAGCTACAGCCTGCTGGCTGACAAAGGCGCGGTCGACAAAGCCCTTGGGCAGGTCAAGAGCATTCAGGACGGTCGCGAGACCGAAGTGCGCAAAGAGCCGCTGGTGGACCTGAGCAAAGAGCAATGATCGTTATCTGACGATTTTTCAACGCCGCGCTGAAACAGGGCCGGGTGTCGACGCAAGCCATTACGTCGACATCCGGCCCTGCTCGTTTCGGTGGTAAAAAATTCTCACAACACTTGAGGTTTTCGCCTGTCTACACCCTCTCAACCCTTCGAAGACGAGCATGCACATGAAAATCCTGATGGTTTTGACATCCCATGACCAACTGGGCGACACCGGCAAGAAAACCGGTTTCTGGCTCGAAGAGTTCGTCGCGCCGTATTACGCGTTCAAAGAGGCCGGTGCCGACGTTACGCTGGTTTCTCCGAAAGGCGGTCAACCACCGCTGGACCCGAAGAGCGATGAGCCCGACGCGCAGACCGAAGACACCAAGCGTTTCTCCAAAGATGCAGATGCGCAGAAAGCACTCGCTAACACCGGCCTTCTGTCTGGCGTCAATGCTGCCGATTTCGATGCCGTGTTCTACCCGGGCGGTCACGGCCCGCTGTGGGACCTGGCTGAAGACAAGCACTCCATCGCTCTGATCGAGGCATTTGCCAAGGCAGACAAGCCACACGCAATGGTCTGCCATGCACCTGGCGTATTGCGTCACGTCAAAGCAGCGGACGGCCAGCCACTGGTCAAGGGCCGCCGCGTCACAGGCTTCACCAACAGTGAAGAAGAAGCGGTCGGCCTGACCAATGTCGTACCTTTTCTGGTCGAAGACACGCTCAAGCAACTGGGCGGTGACTACTCCAAGGGCGACGACTGGGGCGTTTACGTATTGACCGATGGCAAGCTGGTAACTGGCCAGAACCCGGCCAGTTCGGCGCAGGCAGCCAAAGACCTGATCACGCTGCTGAGCTGATCGATGTGTGCGGTTCGGCGTCCGACGCGATCAGCATCGGGCAACGGACCGCGCGTCATTTAAATCGAATCTTGCACACGCCACACTGACCAATAACCACACCCCTCGACAATAAGGAATACGGTCATGGCTGATGAATCCAAACGCGAAGACCTCGATCACAAGCCGGAAAACGCCGGCAAAGTGGGCGAGAAGAACAAACAGCTCAATCAGCAGGGTGAACAGGCCCGACCTGCCACCTCTCCCGACCCGCAGAAAGACAAGTCAGGCAACTGACGCCGCGTCAGAGCAAGCCGCGCTCGGCACACACCTTCACGACTTGTTCACGCAGCCAGCCACTGGCTTCGTCTCGATCCGCCTGGGCGCTCCACAGCATGTCCAGACTGAAGCCGGGCAAGTCAGGTGGCAGTTCGAATACGCAAATCCACGGCTCATTGCCCAGCAGCGTCTGAATACGGCGTGGCAGAACCAGAATGAAATCGGTGCCTTCCAGCAATTGCAAAGCCGCCCGGTAGCTGTTGGCGCGCGCGACGATGTGGCGCTCAAGCCCCTGGCGCTGCAGCCAGCCATCCACCATGTTGGTGTCGGACGTCCACGGCGTCGGGTAGACATGACGGTGCCGGATGAAGGTTTGCAGGTCGATCAGGGCGCTGCGCGGCGCGAACCGGGAGTCCATGATGCAAACCAGATCATCCTCCATCAACACCTGCGAAATCAGGCTGTCCGGGACTCGGTGAAAGCCAGGCCCGAAGCACAGGGCGAGGTCAAACAGACCGTCGTTCAATTGCTCGGCAGGCAACTGCTTCTCCAGCTTTTGCACATTGACCGTCACCGAGAAGCCGGCTGCAACGAAGTCACGCAGCAAATGCGGCAATACCAGCAGCTCGAAATACTCAGGCGCGCAGACCGTGAAGGTGGTCTGTGCGCGAGTCGGGTCGAACAGATCGAGACCGTCATGACACAGGTTGACCGAGCGGAGAATCTGCTGCACATGGTCATGCATGGCCAACGCCTTGCGGGTCGGACGCATGCCGTTGCGGGTGCAGATGAACAGATCGTCCTCGAAGTTGGCACGCAGCTTTTTCAGGCAGTAACTGACCGTCGACTGGCTGACATGCAACGCTTCCGCGACCAGGGTCAGGTTGCGCTGCTCATACACCGAGACAAAGACCATGAGGTCCTGCATGTCCAGCTTTCTCAGGGCATTACTGTTAAGCATCAAGGCATCTCGCTGGCGCAATGACCGGGCGGTCAGGTCAACGCGCACAAGATAGCATCAAAATGCAATCATTCAGCCTGTCTGCCAGTGATGACAGGTCCGCCGAGTGCGTCGCGCAGATGATCAGCATAACGTCGAGGGTCGAGTCGCACCACCATCAACAGCATGATCACGACCAACGCCATCAGTGACCACCATGCACCCGCAAAGCTGCCCGTCAGGTCACGAATCACTCCGGCAAGCAGCGGCGACAGGCTGGCGATCAGATAACCCACGCCCTGCACGAATGCCGTCAGGCTGCCCGCCTGCTGCGGATCATCGCAATGATCCATGGACACGATCAGGCTCATCGGAAAAAGACCGCCAATCCCCAAGCCCAGCAGGCATGCCCACAGCAGGCCCAACTGCTGCGGCATCAAAATCAGCCCGGCAAAGCCGGTCATCATCAATATCAGCAGCACAACCAGCGCCACGCGCTTATCGCGACTGCGGTTGGCCAGCGCCGGAACCAGCAGACCCGATACGACCTCCATCAGGGTCAGAAAGCCCAGCAGTAACCCTGCACCCTGCTCACCCCAGCCGTTTTCCAGATAATAGGGCGCCAGCCAGGCCAACACACAGGTATAGGACGCAGTGCCAAGACCGAAGAAAATCCCCAGCATCCAGGCCCGAGGCATGTGGAAGAAGGTCTGCCGGTGCCCTGCAGCGATTGACGCGTCGGACTGCAACACGTGCCGCTGGGCAAACCAGAAGCACATTGCCAGAAGAGCCAGTAGCGACCAGACCGCCAGGCCGACGCGCCAACTGCCACTGCTGCTCATTAGCAGAGGGCTGAATGAGGCGGCCAGCGCGGCCCCGCCCATAATCGCGGTCACGTACAGCCCCATGTACAAGGAGACGTCGGCCTTGAAGCGCGATTTGATCAACGCGGGCATCAGCGCCTGAATCAAGGCAATACCCAGACCCGCCAGCACAGCGCTGAAAATCAGTTCGGCAGCAGAATCGAGAAACAGACGCGCCAGGGTTGCCAGACCGATAAGCGCCAGTGAAAGCATGATGCTGCGATACGAACCCAGGTAACGAGCAATGCCCATGCCGAAAAACATGGCCAGTCCCATGGCCATGACCGGCAGCATGGTCAGCAACGACGCCGTCCCGAAACCCAGCGGGACGTCCAGACGAATCGCCACCAGCAATGGACCGACCGCGGCCATCGACGGGCGCAGGTTCAGCGCCACCAACAGGACACTGATCATCAACCCCATATTCTGAACCGCCGAGCCACGCATCTGCATACCGTCACCATCGCTATTGATGGTCATGATTAGGCCGGGCGCGTGCTCAGGTGACAAATCAAAATCTGGGCCGTGCTATCTAAAAATCAGTTCACCCATGCCACAGGCAGATTTCAGGCATTCTGCCGACGGCAGCCGCAGGATTCTGCACCCTCGGTCTGTGCGGTTTCAGGCTCAACCACCTCATCCACGCCCAGCCACCAGGTCAGACCGCGACACGGGTATTGCACATAGAACGGCTGGCCCATCATCGGCGTGGCGATCGAGACATTCTGCTCCCAGGCCAGGGCCAGAATGCGATCGAACGGTTCGTGCCAGGCATGCATCGACAGGTCGAAGGTGCCGTTGTGGATCGGCAGCAACCAGCGACCGCGCAGGTCCAGGTGCGCCTGCAGCGTCTGCTCGGGCTGCATGTGCACATCGGGCCACTCGACGTTGTAGGCGCCGGTTTCCATCAGGGTCAGGTCAAATGGTCCGTATTGCTCGCCAATGGTTTTGAAACCATCGAAGTAACCGCTGTCGCCACTGAAGAAGATCCGTTGATCGCCATCGATCATCACCCAGGACGCCCACAAGGTGCGGTTGCTGTCGAGCAGCGTACGCCCCGAGAAATGCTGCGAGGGCGTGGCGACGAACTCGATGCCCGCCACCTCGGTCGACTGCCACCAGTCCAGCTGACGCACCTTGTGCGCAGGCACGCCCCACTCGATCAACGTATCGCCCACGCCAAGCGGCGCCAGAAAGTGCTCGGTCTTTTCGGTCAGCGCCTTGATGGCCATGCGATCGAGGTGATCGTAATGGTTGTGCGAAAGAATCACCGCCTTGATCGGCGGCAACTCTTCGAGGCTGATCGGCGGCTGATGAAAGCGCTGCGGGCCAGCCCACTGCACGGGCGAGGCACGCTCGGCAAACACGGGGTCGGTCAGCCAGAACTGGTCGCGCAGTTTGAGCAGAACGGTCGAATGCCCCAGGCGGTAAACAGTGTTGTTCGGCGCTGCCAGCAACTGTTGACGCGACAGCGGCTGTACCGGAATGTCGCCTGCCGGGCGTGTGTCCTTGGGCTTGTTGAACACCTGATCCCAGAAAATCCCGAGCGTGCGCAGCAGACTCGACGGCTTCATGGCCGCATGATTGCGGTATCGCCCTGCGTGGCGGGACAAGACAGGCAGTGAAGAAGCGTACTTTTTCTGATGTGTCGAGGCCATGGTTCGCTGACTCCTGGGGGCAGGTTGAGGCTCCAGCCGTGCATTCTTCGTACGTGATCCTGTTGCAGGATGTCCGAGGGAAAATATGTAACAGTGTTTTACACTACACGGTGTAGTTTTAAGCTTGCATGATCCTTGGCGACAAGTAAACTGCTGAGTGTAATTTTCTCTAAACGCACGTTTGAAGCGAACCTAATGACCGAACCCATGCGCCTTACCGATCAGAAACGCGAATCCATCGTCCAGGCGGCTATTGCCGAATTCGGCGATCGTGGCTTCGAGATCACCAGCATGGACCGGATCGCCGCGCGGGCCAAGGTTTCCAAGCGTACGGTCTATAACCATTTCCCCAGCAAGGAAGAACTGTTCGCCGAGATGCTGCAGCGCCTCTGGAGCTGCGCCCCGCCGCAGGCTGAGGTGGTTTTTCGCCCGCAAATCGGGCTGCGCGAGCAGTTGCGGGAATTGCTGTGGGGCAAGATGCGCAATCTGACCAACAGCCACTTTATCGACCTGGCCCGCGTGGTGGTCGGCGCCACCATTCACTCACCCGAACGGGCTCAGGTGTGGATGGCGCGTATCAATGAACGAGAAGAAACCTTCAGTGCCTGGATTCGCGCCGCGCAGAAGGACGGCCGCCTGAAGCCGGTTGACCCGGCCTTTGCCGCGACGCAAATGCATGCATTGCTCAAGTCGTTCGCGTTCTGGCCGCAGGTGACGTTCAGTGCTGCATTGCTTACCCCCGAGGAGCAGCACACGGTGGTCGAATCGACGCTGGACATGTTTCTCGGCTGGTACGAAATAACCCGCTGACGCTGAAGCGGTCAGTCCAGCACAACGCCCCGGCACTCACCGAAGCCAATCGAGATGTGCCCTTCGCGATGACAACGGGCACGCAGAAACACCTCGTCGCCACTTTGCAGGAACATGCGCACTTCGCCATTGGGTAATGTGACCGGTTGTTTGCCGCCTGCGGTCATCTCCAGCAGGCTGCCGTACTGACCTTCCTGGGGGCCGGACAACGTACCGGTGCCGAGCAGGTCACCCGGCTGCAATTTGCAGCCGTTAACGCTGTGATGCGCAACCATCTGCGCCACTGTCCAGTACATGTTCAGCGAGTTGCTCAGACCCAGCCTGTGAGGCGCCAGGCCGTCGGCTTTCATCTGTGCAGTCCGCAATAGCACTTCCAGCTCGATATCCAGCGCCCCGCCCTGCTGATCGTGGTCATCGAGCAGATACGACAGCGGTTGCGGATCGCCGTCCGGACGTGGCGGTTGGGCACGACGAAACGGTTCAAGCGCTTCGGCAGTCACCACCCAGGGCGAAATCGTCGTGGCAAAACTCTTGGACAGAAACGGTCCCAACGGCTGGTATTCCCATGCCTGTATGTCACGCGCCGACCAATCGTTGAGCAGGCAGAACCCGGCAATATGCTCGGCGGCCCGATCGATCCCGATGGACTCGCCCTGGGCATTCCCCGGCCCGATCCAGACCCCCAGTTCCAGTTCGTAATCCAGGCGTTGGCAGGGACCGAAAGCAGGAGCGTTCTGACCTGCCGCCAGGGTTTGTCCGCTGGGGCGCCGCACAGCCGTACCCGAGGGACACAAGGTCGACGCTCTGCCGTGATAGCCGATCGGCACGTATTTGTAGTTGGGCAGCAGCGGGTTGTCCGGGCGGAACAGCTTGCCGACATTCAGCGCGTGATGAATACCGACGTAGAAGTCCGAGTAATCACCCACCCGAGCGGGCATGTGCAACGTGCACTCACTCATCGGCAACAACAAACCGGCAACGCCCTGCAGCCTGTCGCGCTGCGGGCTGTCTTCATCGAGCAACTGCAACAAGGCGGCGCGCAATGCCTGGCGGGCAGCGGCACCCAGTGCAAGAAAATCATTGAGCTGGTCGCGGCTGGCAACCTCGGCAACATCGGCGGCCGGTCCCTGAAACACCCCGGCCTCTGTTGCTGCGCGCAGATCGAAAATCCTGTCGCCTATGGCCACTCCGCCACGCGGGCAGGTCTGGCCATGGCTGAACACGCCCAACGGCAGGTTCTGCAGCGGGAAATCGGCATGCCCGTTGGCAGATTCGACCCAGCTACGACGATTGAGCGCGGTAGTCATCAGCGTGGCTCCTGGGTGAACGTCCTGGCCATATCCTTCCAGCAGGCATCGTAATCGGTTTGCAGTTGCGGACAGTCGAGCGCGTGACGACTGGGGCGCAATACCTTGCCGGTTTCGAACATGAAGGCCATGGTGTTGTCGATCCTGTGCGGTTTCAGCTCGGCAGCAATGGCCTTTTCGGCGGTGACATTATCCGGGCCGTGCGCACTCATGCAGTTGTGCAGCGAAGCGCCACCGGGCATGAAGCCTTCGGCCTTGGCGTCGTACGCGCCGTCGATCAGGCCCATGAATTCGTTCATCAGGTTGCGGTGGAACCACGGCGGACGGAAGGTGTTTTCCGCCACCATCCAGCGCGGCGGGAAGATCACGAAATCGATATTAGCCTGGCCATGAATAGCCCCCGGTGAGGTCAGCACGGTGAAAATCGATGGGTCCGGGTGATCGTAGCTGACCGTACCGATCGTGTTGAAACGCCGCAGGTCGTACTTGTACGGAACGTTGTTGCCGTGCCAGCCCACCACGTCAAAGGGTGAGTGCTCCAGTTGCGTCGACCACAGCTCACCGAGGAACTTCTGCACCAGTTGCATCGGCTGGCGACTGTCTTCAAACCAGGCAACCGGGGTCAGAAAATCACGTGAGTTGGCCAGCCCGTTGCTGCCGATCGGGCCCAGTTCCGGGAGGCGCAAGGCGCAGCCGTGATTCTCGCAGAGGTAACCACGGGCGCTGCTGTCGAGCAGGTGCACGCTGAACTTCAAACCTCGCGGCAAGACGGCGATTTCCAGGGGCTCGATGTCCAGCAGGCCCAGTTCGGTAACGATTCTGAGCCGGCCCTGCTGGGGCACCACCAGCCATTCGCCATCCGCGCTAAAGAACGCTCGCTGCATGGAGGTGTTGGCGGTGTACAGGTAAACGCTGACACCCTCGGCCTGCTCTGCCGCCGAGGTGCTGGCGAGGGGGATGAGACCGTCAATGAAATCGGTCGGTGCCGCGGGGATATCGAAGGCATTCCAGCGCAACCGGTTGGGGTTGATCGGCCCCGGCTCCTGACCGGCCATCTGCCGATCCATGCGCTGGTAACGCGAATGGGCTGCCGATGGCTTGATCCGATACAGCCAGGTACGTCGGGCTTCGCTGCGCGCGACCGTAAATGCGGTGCCCGAAAACTGCTCGGCATACAGACCCAGAGGATGCTTTTGCGGCGAATTCTGGCCAACGGGCAGCGCGTCGGGCAGCGCCTCGCTGCTGAACTGGTTGCCAAAGCCCGACTGATAAACCAATGCGTCGGAACTGGAGTGGATAGCCATCTGGACCTCTTGTTGTCATGGGGTCGGGCAGAGACAGGACGAAACATTATTTTACGTAAAGCGATTACGCATAACGTAATTTGAGTTTGCCAGCCGGTCAAGCTATAAAGCTGCCTTTCCCGATCGGCGCACAGCACCCCCATGACCCAGGAAACCGAAAGCCCCGCAGGCGGACGCCAGCAGAAGGTCCAGGCCGCTGAAGTCGGGCTGGGCGTGCTCAAGGCACTTGCCGAACTCGCCCCTGCCACGTCCCTTTCGAGACTGGCCGAACACCTGGGCATGCCCGCCAGCAAGGTTCATCGTTATCTGCAGGCGCTGATTGCCAGTGGCTTTGCCGAACAGGATGCTGTCAACAATCACTACGGGCTGGGGCGCGAGGCGTTGCAGGTGGGGCTGGCCTCGCTCGGCAAGCTGGATGTCCTCAAGGTGTCGGCCCCCTGGCTGGCCAGCCTGCGCGATGAGCTGAATCAGACCTGCTTTCTGGCGGTATGGGGCAACAAGGGGCCGACCGTGGTGTATGTCGAACCCTCGATGGGTGCGGTGACGCTGGTCACGCAGATCGGCTCGGTGCTGCCGCTGCTTGGCTCGTCCACCGGTTTGGTGTTCGACAGCTTTCTGAACGGGCGCGAAACCGCTGCGCTTCGCGAGCAGGAAGTGCCGTTGCTGAGCGCCGCACAGGTGCGTGAGGTCGAGCAGCATGTCGAGCAGATTCGTACCGCCGGCGTGCACCAGATTCAGGGCTTGCTGATGCCGGGTATCAACGCAGCCTCCTCACCGCTGTTCGCCATGGGTGACAAGCTGGTGGGCGTGATCACCGTGGTCGGGCCGGGGTCGGTGTTGAACGACGCGACACAGGATCTGGCGGCCACGCGGCTTTTGCAAACGGCGGTGGCGATCAGCGAGCGCATGGGCGGTAGCCGTCCGTCAGACTGAATCAGGGGGAAGCGCTGGATACCCTGGCAAAATGGCTATCTGCTTGCCACCCTTGAATCGAGCGACCTTCGACGCGGTTACGCCCTTTGGTTTTGGCCAGGTAAAGAAGTCGATCCGCTTCCTTCAGCGCAGCGGTGTGCGCATCCTTCTTCTCTGCTGCGTTGATCGCCACCACGCCCGAGCTGATGCTCAGCCTGCCCAGCGGGCTGGACGAGTGCTCTATACAACTGGCTTCAATGGATGATCTGATTTTTTCCGCAAGTTTCAGCGCCCCTGCCAGGTCGGTTTCAGGCAACAGAATGACAAACTCTTCGCCGCCGTAACGTGCAGCCATATCCCCAGACCGGTCGAGGCTGTTGCCAATCAGCCCCGCCACTTGCCTCAGGCAGTCGTCACCCTGCAGATGGCCGTAGGTGTCGTTGTATTGTTTGAACCAGTCGATATCCAGCAAAATAATTGCGATGGTTGCATCATTCCGGCTAGCCCGCCCCCACTCCTGCTGCAAGGCCGTATCGAAGCAGCGTCGATTGGCCAGGTGCGTCAGGCTGTCCGTGTGAGCGATGATCTCCAGGTCGTTCCTGGCAATGTTCAGTTCCCCCTCCGCAGTGATCAACTGCTGGATTTGCCGATACAGCAGGACGCCCAGAAAAACCAGCGCCAGGATAATGATGCCGGTGATGGTCATGGAGCGCTGTGCATAGGCCCACCAGGGCGCGAACACATGCTGACTGGAGATACCGGCAGCGGCGACGATGGGCAATCCTGACACACGCCGATAGGCATAGATCCTTTCCACCCCATCCACCACGGAGTTGATCACTGCGGTGCCGCTGTCGCTGTACGGCAGATAGCGAGTGAAGATATCGCCCTTGGCCACATTGGTGGTCATCAGTGCGGTTAATGTGGGCCTACGCGCCAGCAGGTCGCCATTGTTCAGAGCGAGGAAGATCACGCCCTTGTCGTCTACATCCATGCGCTGGAAAAACGCCTGGAAATAAGTCACCGGCACCGTGGCCAGGGCAACGCCTGCAAAACTGCCATCCGCCGCATTGATACGCCGACTGACCGGGATGATCATGTCCCCCGTATTGCGGCTTTCGACAATGGAACCTATATGAATGGACGGGTCAGGGTTGTCGCGGTGATAAATGAAGTAGGCGCGGTCTTCGTTGTTTCTGGTCTGCACGCCCTTGGCAAAGGAGTTGGCGACCCAGTTGCCTTGAGCATCGTAGATGAACAGCCCCTGAAGCCCTTTGACGTTCACCAGGTCTTGAGCCATCAGCCTGGTCAAGCGGCTTTGCTGCTCGCCTGCGGCGCCATCCTGCTCAACACGCTCGGCAAGGTCTCGCAGCGTGTTGTCAGCCTGTTGCAGGGTGTCCTGAGCCTGTTGCTCAGCAGCAAGCACGATATTGGACACCGCAATCCTGGCGGTGGCCAAGCGCTCGAGCTTGGACTGGTTCATCTGCCAGGCGGTGGCCATGATCAACGATAGACAGACCAGGGCAATAAAGCCGATCAACGCTTTGCTGAGCGCCGAAGGTGTAAGCCTCGTCGAAATAAAGGAAAGCGGCTTCATAGGATTGTCATCAAATTGGCAGTGAAACCTTCTATGCAGTTTCCATACCTTTGCGACACTTAACCTGAACATCTTGTTGCATCAGGTAACGCTGGCCTTAGTTGGATCGATGCCCGCCTGGCTAGTTGCTCAAGAAGTTGTTACAGGTATCCGGTTTTTTGACGATACAGCTTCTGAGCTGTCCGAAAACAGCTGCCGATACGCTACTGTGAGAGGTGCTCCAATGCCAATGTATCGAACGTTGTTTTTCCGGCATGGCGCAGGCGCGTGTTGGCAGGGTGCTTTCAACGGTGCCGGCACAGCGGCGTTGCCCATCGATCGCTGCGTGTTTCAGGCGCGATCAGCTTATAGCGATGGCCTCAAATGAACACTTACCCGGTCGGCGATGATGACGAAGAACGTATTCGTATCTTGAATGCCTTTTCGTTGATGGATACCCCACCTGAGCACGAATACGATCAGATCGTGCAAATGGCATCGCGGATTTTCGATGTGCCCATTGTGCTGATTTCTCTGGTTCATCGAGACCGGCAATTCTTCAAGGCGCGCGTTGGCCTCGATGTCTGCGAAACGGGCCGCGACGTCTCATTCTGCAATTTCGCGCTCATGGGCCGTAACGTTTTTCTGGTACCGGATGCCTTGCAGGATGAGAGGTTCAGCTCAAACGCTCTGGTGGTCGGCGCTCCCTATATTCGCTTTTATGCCGGGGCGCCGCTGATAACCGCCAGCGGTCATGTGCTGGGCAGCCTGTGCCTGATCGACAATAAACCCAGGGAGACTTTCTCGGAGCGAGATCAGCGGGTTCTTCAGGACCTGGCAGTCATGGTCATCGAAAGAATGGAGTTGCGTCGGCTCGAACTGGAGAATGAAGACAGCCACACCCGCTTCATGAATATCACCTCGACTTCACCCGACGCGATCATCTGCTCGGACAGCAAAAACCGGATCATCTCATGGAACAATTCGGCCGAGCTCATTTTCGGGCATCGATCCGAGGACGCCATGGGAAAGCCTCTCGACATCATTATTCCGCCCGAAATGCGCTCCAGGCACCATGCCGGTCTGTCGAGGGTGGCTGCAGGCGGTCCGGCCTCCATCATCGGAAAATCCATCAACCTGACGGCCATCCATCGCGACGGTCATACCATCCCCATCGAGCTCTCGCTCTCACAATGGACGTCTGCCGGCGAGCCACAATTCGGAGCGATCATTCGTGACATCACCCAGCGTGTCGAGGCGGACAAATTACTCAAGCATGCGGCCGAATACGATCACCTGACCGGGCTTGCCAATCGATCGACGCTCAAGAGGCGGATCAAGGAGGCGTGCGATGCTCAGCTTTCAGCAGCCATCCTGCTGATCGATCTGGACGGGTTCAAGGACGTCAACGACACGTTGGGCCACGCTGCGGGTGATTTTGTGCTCAAGGTGACCTCTCACCGTCTTCGCGAACACGTACCGGCCTGCCATATGGTCTCGCGTCTGGGCGGCGATGAATTTGTCGTGTTCCTGTCCGAAACGGCAGACCCCGACAAGGCGATCAAGCTGGGCCTGGAGCTCATCGCGGTCATCGAGGAGCCGATAGAATTTGAAGACAATTCAATCTATATCGGCGCCAGCATCGGCGTCTCCGTAAGGTGTGGCTCCGACTACGATGAGGAGCAAATGCTCGGCAATGCGGATCTGGCGCTCTACCAGGCCAAGTCTGACGGCCGCTCCCTGGTACGCACCTTCACCTCCGAGCATCGACAGACCGCGTCAAGAAGAGGCGCGCTCAGCTCATCGATGCGTCAGGCGTGGGCCAACAAAGAGTTCGAGCTGTACTACCAACCTCAGGTACGACTTGCGGATGGTCGTATCACCGGAGCCGAAGCCCTTATACGCTGGAACCATCCGACACTGGGTGTCGTGTCCCCTGCGGTTTTTCTACCGGCACTGGAAGCCAGTCTTCTTGCGGTGCCGGTGGGCGAATGGATACTGCGTTCAGCCTGTGAGCAGGCAGCGCAATGGCGAAATACCGGCTGCGAGGAATTCCGCATCGGCGTCAACCTGTTCGCCGCGCAGTTTCGCATGCGGGACTTTGCCGAAATGGTTGAAAGCGCGCTTGAAGACTTTTCCTTGCCGGCACACTCACTCGAACTGGAAATCACGGAAAACATCATCCTGCGAAACGAACAGCGCATTATGGAACCGCTGCGCCACCTTCGCTCATTGGGTGTGGGCATCGCATTCGATGATTTCGGTACCGGCTATGCGTCCCTGAGCCTGCTGAAAGACTATCCGGTGACACGACTGAAGATCGACCGCTCATTCGTGAGTGGCGTGGAGCGCAGCAAAAAAGACGAAGTCATCGTCGAGGCCGTCGTCAGGCTGGCAAACGGCTTCAATCTTCAGGTCACGGCAGAAGGCATAGAAACCCGTGAGCAGGAAAGTCTGATGCGCCATTATGTGTGCGACGAAGGCCAGGGCTATCTGTATGGTCGCCCCATGCCGGCGCATGAATTCACCAAGCGTTATATCTCTTCTCACAATTGGCACGCTGACGTGCTCAAGCACAACTGACTCAGAACGAGCCTGGGCAGGCTCGTCTGATCGCGCAATATGGACGCCTCTGGTGATCACTCAGTCCGGCGTCAGTACACCACGCTGGATCTGGTCGCGTTCGATGGATTCGAACAGTGCCTTGAAGTTGCCCTCGCCAAACCCGTCATCGCCCTTGCGCTGAATGAATTCGAAAAATACCGGGCCCATCAGCGTTGCGGAGAATATCTGCAACAGCAAACGACGCTCGCCGCCTTCGGAAGAACCATCGAGCAGAATCCCGCGTGACTTGAGCTCGGCCTCCGGCTCACCGTGGTCGGGCAGGCGGCCTTGCAGCATCTCGTAGTAGGTATCCGGCGGCGCAGTCATGAAGCGCATGCCGGTGGCTTTCAGCGCGTCCCAGGTCTTGATCAGGTCATCGGTAAAGAAGGCTACATGCTGAATGCCTTCGCCATTGAACTGCATCAGGAACTCTTCGATCTGCCCCGCGCCCTTGGACGATTCCTCGTTGAGCGGAATGCGGATCATGCCGTCCGGGGCGGTCATGGCTTTGGAGGTCAGGCCGGTGTATTCGCCCTTGATGTCGAAGTAACGCAGCTCGCGGAAATTGAACAGCTTTTCATAGAAACCGGCCCAATACGCCATGCGCCCGCGGTACACGTTGTGGGTCAGGTGGTCGATGAATTTCAGACCGGCACCGACCGGGTGGCGGTCAACGCCCTCGATGAAGTTGAAATCGATGTCGTAGATCGACGTGCCCTCGCCGAAGCGATCGATCAGGTAAAGCGGCGCGCCACCGATGCCCTTGATGGCGGGCAGGCGCAACTCCATGGGCCCGGTAGCGATTTCCAGCGGTTGGGCGCCCAGTTCAAGCGCCCGGCTATAGGCCTTCTGCGCATCTTTCACGCGGAACGCCATGCCGCATACCGAAGGACCATGCTCGGCGGCAAAGTACGATGCCAGGCTGTGCGGCTCGTTGTTGAGAATCAGGTTGATCGCGCCCTGACGATACAGGGACACGTCCTTGGAGCGGTGGGTCGCGACTTTGGTGAAGCCCATCATCTGAAACACGGGCTCAAGGCTATTGGGCGTCGGTGATGCGAATTCGATGAATTCAAAGCCCATCAGGCCCATTGGATTTTCGTAAAGATCAGCCATGACTGGCTCCTTGCAGGAAAGTGAGAGTGAGTAACCCTGGCAATCACTGTCCTGCGGGCGGCGCACACGGAATCCCTCGCACGCTGCGTGCGAGAAAATCACCGAATATCAGTTGCAGACCAAGAATCTTCATGAGGGCAGCCTACTCCGGCTTGTCCGATTGTGCATCAGGGTGTGCCTGGTAAAAGACCGAGGGCTGCCGGGCCAGATGCTCGACCCGCTGAATACGCACGAATGCAGTCAGGTCGACGCGGTAACGATGCGCTGCGTACAACAGGGGTAGCAGGTAAATATCGCATGGATGCGGTGTTTTTATTTTCGTAAACCCATTACGTAATGCGTAAATTGCGTGATCGGACCCTCGCTGTCAACTCAAGCCTCGCAGCGAATGAGCTAGGATGCATTAACCCGACAATAACAACCCAGGGTGGCTTGATGAACATTCTGTACGACGAACGCATCGACGGCGTGCTGCCTGCCGTCGACAAGCAGCAACTGTTGCAGGCGCTGCAACAGCAGTTGCCCGACCTGGACATCCTGCATCGCCCCGAAGAGCTGCGGCCTTATGAGTGCGACGGGTTGTCAGCCTATCGCACCACACCGATGCTGGTGGCGTTGCCGCGTCATGTGGAAGAAGTCCAGACGCTGCTCAGGCTGTGCCACGCACGGCGCGTACCGGTGGTCGCTCGTGGGGCGGGCACCGGGCTGTCGGGTGGCGCGCTGCCGCTGGAAAAAGGCGTGCTGCTGGTCATGGCGCGCTTCAATCAGATCCTCGGGATCGACCCTTCGGCGCGCCTGGCGCGGGTTCAGCCCGGCGTGCGCAACCTGGCCATTTCCCAGGCGGCAGCGCCCCACGGCCTGTATTACGCGCCAGACCCGTCCTCGCAAATCGCCTGCTCCATCGGCGGCAATGTGGCGGAAAATGCCGGCGGCGTGCACTGCCTCAAGTACGGGCTGACCGTGCATAACCTGCTCAAGGTCGAAATCCTGACGGTGGAAGGCGAGCCCATGACGCTGGGCAGCGACACGCTGGACTCGCCGGGCTTCGACCTGCTGGCACTGTTCACCGGCTCCGAAGGCATGCTCGGCGTCATTACCGAAGTCACCGTCAAGCTGTTGCCCAGACCGCAAGTGGCCAAAGTACTGCTGGCAGCGTTCGATTCCGTGGAAAAGGCCGGACGTGCAGTGGCCGATATCATTGCGGCGGGCATCATCCCCGGCGGGCTGGAGATGATGGACAATCTGGCGATTCGTGCCGCCGAGGATTTCATTCACGCAGGCTACCCGGTCGATGCCGAAGCCATCCTGCTCTGCGAACTGGACGGCGTCGAAGCCGATGTGCACGCTGACTGCGAACGGGTCAGCGAGGTCTTGACACTGGCGGGCGCCACCGACGTGCGCCAGGCGAAAGACGAGGCCGAACGGGTCCGCTTCTGGGCCGGGCGCAAAAACGCTTTCCCGGCCGTGGGTCGCCTGTCGCCGGATTACTACTGCATGGACGGGACCATCCCGCGCCGTGAGCTGCCGGGCGTATTGCGCAGCATCAGGGAGTTATCCGGGCAATACGGCTTGCGTGTCGCCAACGTGTTTCATGCCGGTGACGGCAACATGCACCCGCTGATCCTGTTCGACGCCAATCAACCGGGTGAGCTGGAGCGCGCCGAGGCACTGGGCGGCAAAATCCTCGAGCTGTGCGTCAAGGTCGGCGGCAGCATCACTGGCGAACACGGTGTCGGTCGCGAGAAGATCAATCAGATGTGCGCCCAGTTCAATAGCGACGAACTGACCTTCTTCCATGCCATCAAGGCGGCATTCGACGCCAGCGGCCTGCTCAACCCTGGCAAGAACATCCCGACCCTGCACCGTTGCGCGGAATTTGGTGCCATGCACATCCACGCCGGGCAATTGCCGTTCCCCGACCTGGAGCGCTTCTGATGAGCACGATGGACAACGATGTCAGCCAGGCACTGCTCGAGCGGGTCGAACAGGCGCTGCGCGACAACACGCCGTTACGTCTTCAGGGCGGCAACAGCAAGGCTTCTCTCGGTCGTGAAACCGCTGGCGAAGTACTCGATACCCGCGAGCACCGGGGCATCGTCACTTATGACCCGACAGAGCTGGTGATTACTGCGCGCGCCGGCACGCCATTGAGCGAGCTGATCCAGACACTGGACGCCGCAGGCCAGATGCTGCCTTGCGAACCGCCAGACTTTGGCGCTGCGACGCTCGGCGGTATGGTCGCTGCGGGGCTTTCGGGACCGCGCCGCCCGTGGAGCGGGTCGGTGCGTGATTTCGTGCTGGGCACACGGGTCATCACCGGTCTTGGCAAGCACCTGCGTTTCGGCGGAGAAGTCATGAAGAACGTCGCAGGCTACGACGTTTCGCGCCTGATGGCAGGCAGTTTCGGCTGCCTGGGGCTGCTGACCGAGGTGTCGCTCAAAGTGCTGCCAAAACCACGTCTGTGCAGCAGCATCGTGCTGCACATGGACAGCGCGCTGGCCTTGGCCCGCCTTGCCGAGTGGGGTCAGCAACCGATACCGATCAGCGCAGCCAGCCACGATGGCCACGTACTACGCCTGCGCCTGGAAGGTGGTGAAGGTTCAGTGGCAGCAGCCCGGGACCGGCTCGGCGGCGAGCTGCTCGATGCCGCCTACTGGCAGCAGTTGAATGCGCATCGCCTGCCCTTCTTCGATGACCCGCGGCCCCTGTGGCGGCTCTGTGTACCTGCCGACAGCCGCCTGCCGGATCTGCCGGGCGAGCAACTGATCGACTGGGGTGGCGCGCAACGCTGGCTCAAGTCGGACGCGGACGGACAAACCATTAGAGCGATCACCATGGCGGTTGGCGGCCATGCGACCTGCTACAGCCAGGGCGTCGTCGACAGCCCATTCGAGCCGTTGGCCGCACCTGTGCTGCGCTACCATCAGGCACTCAAGACCCGACTCGACCCGCAGGGGATTTTCAACCCCGGCCGACTGTACGCGGAGCTTTGAAACATGCAGACCACATTAAGTGAACACGCCAGAACCCTGCCGCGTGCCGAAGAAGCCGAACGTATCCTGCGCAGTTGTGTGCATTGCGGTTTCTGCAACGCCACCTGTCCGACCTATCAATTGCTGGGGGATGAGCTGGACGGTCCACGCGGCAGGATCTACCTGATCAAGCAGGTGCTAGAAGGTCAGCCGGTCACCGAGAAAACCCGTCTGCATCTGGACCGCTGCCTGAGCTGTCGCAACTGCGAAACCACCTGCCCGTCCGGCGTGGATTACCACAACCTGCTGGACATCGGCCGCGCGGCGGTTGAAGACCTGGTCCCGCGGCCACTCGCCGAACGCATGCTGCGTGAAGGCTTGCGTCGGGTCATCCCCCACCCCGGACTGTTCAGATCCCTGACCGGCATGGGCCTGAAGTTCAGGCCATTGCTGCCACAGCCCCTGGCCAGCAAGCTGCCGGCAACGGTACACCCTGCCGGCCTTCGCCCGCACACCGGTCATGCGCGCCAGGTGCTGCTGCTGGAAGGTTGCGTTCAGCCGGGCCTGTCGCCCAACACCAACAGCGCCACGGCGCGGGTGCTGGATCGTCTGGGCATCGGCATTACGGCGGTCAGCCAGGCGGGTTGCTGCGGCGCCGTGGATTATCACCTCAACGCACAGCAGGCCGGGCTGGACCGGGCGCGGCGCAACATCGATGCGTGGTGGCCTGCGCTACAGGGCGGTGCTGAAAGCCTGATCCAGACGGCCAGTGGCTGCGGAGCCTTCGTCAAGGACTACGGCCACCTGCTGCGCCATGATCCAGGCTACGCCGACAAGGCCGAGCAGATCAGCGCGCGAACAAAGGATCTGGTCGAACTGCTGCGCGACGAGCCCCTGGAAACCCTCGGCATAAAGGCCGAGACGCGCCTGGCGTTTCACTGCCCGTGTACGCTGCAACACGCGCAAAAACTCGGCGGCGAAGTCGAGCGCGTCCTGACTCGTCTAGGCTTCAATCTGACCACAGTGGCGGACGGTCATTTATGCTGCGGCTCTGCAGGCACCTACTCCATCACCCAGCCTGCCATCGCCCGCCAGTTGCGCGACAACCGCATGAACGCGCTGGAGAGCGGCAAGCCGCAGGTCATCGCCACCGCCAATATCGGTTGTCAGACCCATCTGGCCAGCGCCGGCCGAACGCCAGTGCGGCACTGGATCGAACTGATCGACGCGGCACTTGGCACGCCTGAATCACACTGAACCCTATTCAATAATCACTGCTCCGGAGAACCCCATGAAGATCAAAGCCGTCCTGACCCAGACCGAAGTCAGCCTGATGCTCGGCACCGCACGCGAAGAGGCGCAGGCCAATGGCTGGGCCGTGTCCATCGCCGTCGTTGATGACGGCGGCCATTTGCTGGCATTCGAGAGACTGGACGACGCCGCCGCCATCAGCAGCTACATCGCGATTGAAAAGGCGCGCACCTCGGCACTCGGCAAACGTGAATCCAAGGGGTACGAAGAGATGGTCAATGGCGGGCGCACTGCATTCCTGAGTGCTCCGCTGCTGACGTCGCTGGAAGGCGGTGTGCCGGTCATCGTCGACGGCCAGGTCATCGGTGCGCTGGGGGTTTCAGGCGTGAAGGCCGAACAGGATGCTCAGATCGCCAGGGCCGGTGTCGCAGCGCTTGACGCCGACTGACCGGTCGACCCGGCTGATACCACGCAAGCCAGGCCACTGCTGGAGTCTTTATAGCCGGTAGATCGAAATCCAGCTCATGTCCGGATGGGAGGAGTAGATATACGTGCCGGTCTTGTTGAGGACCGCGCCACCTACTGACGGAAAGTAAGCGATGCAGGTGGCGATCCCCTTCACCGTGTCGATCCGGTAGACATCGTAATTACAGGTATAGATCGCGTACACATAGCGGTCATCCGGCGTCACTCCGATGACTTTCACCGGGTAGCCCTGCGTGCCGATCCTTTCCCGATAGAAGGTTTTATTGGTCGCGGCATCGATGATGTAGACCTCGTCGATGCCGCCGACATACAACCAGGCGCCATCGGAACTGAAGGCCATCGAACGCGGGTCGGAAAACCCGGGGATGTCATGTTGCAGGTAATCGACCTTGCTGATCGCAAGAACATCGGTAGGCGCGGTCCGGTCAACCAGCATGGTCGCGTAAAACCTGTCGTTCAACGGGCTGATCCCGAGGGCCAGCGACGCGTTGGTCAGGGCGCCCAGATCGAACTCGTTTTCGACCGTGTAATTCTCGGTCTCGATCAGGCGAATCAACCCGCCGAGCGCGTTCTGAAAGGAAAGGCAGATAAAACGGCCATCGGCACTGCACAGAATCCTGTTGACGTTGGCTGCCGGAAGTATCCTGATCACTTCGCGCATGCGCGTATCGACCACGTAGCACCTTTTCTGGCCGATGGTGTAAAGCCTCTTGCCATCGGGACTCAGGGTAATCGCGCCCGCCCCTGCCCGCTTGATGGCCCCCGTCACGCTGGCGCTGGCGATGTCGACCACACTGACTTCCCGGCCGCTTTCATGAGCGACATACAACGTGGTTTCATCGGGGCTGATAGCGATCTCTGCGGGTACAAAGCCCAGCGGGATAATGCCGGTCAACCACGCGATGTCCAGGGGGACACCTGAACCGACGGGGTCGACGATATGCGTCAAGGCTCTAACGTTCTGAGATGCTTTTTTTTGCATTTCTCTCACCTTTCAATAGGTCTTGTAAGACCGCCAGAACGGGGAATAGATAAGAAGATATATCCCCGTCATCCAACGATGCGGCCAAGACACTTATGCCGCTCCGAGCCAAAAACGTAAGGTCATTGAATACTCAACACGGGGGGATGGGTACTGTCAGAAATAACAGTCGAAATGGGCCGCAACCGCTCGAATGAGGGTATCCCCGACAGTGCAGGACAGCACGGTCGGGCACTCCAGCCCGGAGGCATCGAGCCCGCAGAGCGCCCTTACCATTGGTCAGCGCAATGAACCGGGGAAGCTCGCCAGGGTTAGCCGGGGAAAAGACTCAAGAGCTTTCCCGCACCACCAGCTCAAACCCGAGATCCACCTGCGGATGCTGGGAGACCCCGTCAAGCAAGCCCAGCAATACCTGAGCCGCACGCTGCCCGACTTCTTCCCTGGGCGTGCGTATCGAGGTCAGGCGCGGCACCATGTGCGCGGACCCCGGCAGGTCGTTGAAACCCACCAGAGAGACCCGTTCGGGAATCGCGACGCCCAGGCGCAAGGCCTCAAGTGCAGCGCCCTGCGCCAGGTCGTCGTTACAGAAGAACACCCCGTCGACATCCGGATGCTGGTCAAGCAGACGCGCGAACAACTCCCCGCCCAGACCGATCGAGGAGGCCTGGCGGGTCGAGACCTGCAGCGCCGGGTCGAACAGCCCCGCGCTTTCCAGCACTCGACGGAACCCTTCGCCACGTTGCAGTACCCGAGGGTCGAGCTGGGCGGCCATGTACGCCAGCCGACGGCGGCCACGCCCGAGCAGGTGATGCGCAGCTTCGGCGCCGGCCTGTTGTTGCGAGAATCCGACGCAATAAGCGCCCAGGCGGGTGTCGAGTTCCATCATGTGCACGCAGGGTATACCACTGGTTTCAAGCATCTGGCGGGACGCTGCCGTGTGGTCGAAACCGGTCAGCAGAATACCGCGCGGGCGATTGACCAGATGGTTGCGCAGCAGCTTCTCTTCCTCTTCGGGCGAGTAATGGTAGTTGCCGATCAGCACGTCCAGGCCACGCACGCGCAACACGTCCTGAATGGCTTCCAGCGTCTCGATGAACAGCTGGTTGGAAAGCGATGGCACCAGCACCACGACGGTCTGACTGCAGGAAGAAGCCAGCGCCCTGGCTGCCGGGTTGGCTACATAACCCAGGCTCTGCGCCGCAGCGCGGACCTTTTCGACGAGTTCAGGCGCTACGGTGCTGATGCCGCGCAACGCACGCGAAGCGGTGATCGGAGAGACGCCAGCCAGCTTCGCCACTTCATTGAGCGTGGGGCGACCGGTCGAGCGGGAACCAATGCGTATCATGCGTTGCCAACTAACATAGGGGTTGCCAAATGTGTCGAATGCCCCATAAGGTAGCGCTGTCTCATGGAACGTGACAATGCTTTATCGCTGGTTTCACAGGGGTTGCCCGGTTCGGGTCCCGCGGAGAACAGCCTCCCATGCTTATTGATGAGCCCAAAACAACGACAAATAACTGGAACAGCCCGGGCTGAGACTCATGTCCACCCGCAAGAAGACAGCGCTGTCTCCAGATGAGGTGCCTACTGTGACAACTGCGAATATTGCTATTTCCGCCCTTGTGGTGATGGGTGTGTCTGGCTGCGGCAAGAGCGCCGTGGGTGCCGAGATCGCGCTGAACAGCGGCGGCCGCCTGATCGAAGGCGATGCGTTCCACCCACCGGCCAACATCGAAAAGATGAGCGCCGGAACCCCCCTCAACGACGAAGACCGTGCCGGCTGGCTGACCCGCCTGGGCGAAGAGATGGCTGCCGCCCTCGCCAAGGGTGAACACCCGGTCCTGACCTGCTCCTCGCTCAAGCTCATCTATCGCCAGCGCCTGCGTGATGCGGTGCCTGGCCTGGGTTTTGTATTTCTGGAACTCAGCAAGGAACTCGCCGCCGAACGTTGCTCGCACCGGCCTGGGCACTTCATGCCCGCCAGCCTGGTGGACAGCCAGTTCGCGACCCTCGAACCGCCTTATGGCGAACCGCTGACATTGATCGTGGACGCCTCCCAGCCTATCGATGTCATCGGCAAACAAGCCGCAGCATGGTGGAAAGGCTCTCACGCCTGACACAGGCATGAGTGCAAAAGACAGCGCTGTCTTGCGCACACACGATTGAAGTCGGCGCTGTTAACAGTTCCTTAAAACAATAAACCGGAGAGACACCCATGTTCGGTATGACCCATGAGACGTTCCTGCTCGTCGATGCGTTGGTGACCATCGTCGGCCTGGTGCTGCTGATCACCACCTTCAAGGTACACCCTTTCGTCGCGTTGACCCTGGCGGCAGGCTTTCTTGGCCTGACCTCGGGAATGCCGGTGGAAAAAGTCATGAAATCCTTCCAGGACGGCTTCGGCGGCGTACTGGGCTTCGTTGGTATCATCCTCGGCCTGGGCACCATGCTCGGCAAGCTGATGGCCGACTCGGGCGGCGCGGACCAGATTGCGCAAACGCTGATACGCACCTTCGGCAAACAGAAAGTGCACTGGGCAATGATGTTCTCTGCCTTTCTGGTGGGCATCCCGCTGTTCTTCGAGATCGGTTTTGTCCTGCTGATCCCGCTGGTGTTCATCGTCGCACGGCGCACCGGCGTGCCCATCGTCAAGATCGGCATTCCGCTGCTGGCAGGCCTGTCGGCCGTACACGGTCTGGTTCCTCCGCATCCAGGTCCGTTGCTGGCCATCGGCATCTTCGGGGCTGACATCGGCAAAACCATTTTCTACGGACTGATCGTTGCACTGCCGACGGCCATCATCGCTGGCCCGATCTTCGGTAACTGGATTTCCAAAAGCATCCCCGGCACACCGTCCAAGGAACTGATGGATCAGATCGCCAAGGAGTCGAGCACTGAAAACCTGCCAGGCTTCGGCATCACGCTGGTGACCATCCTGCTGCCGGTCTTCCTGATGCTGCTCAAGACCTTTGCCGACGTGGTGTTGCCGGAAAACAACATGTTCCGCATCTGGATGGACCTGATCGGTCACCCGATCACCGCCCTGCTTGCCGCGCTGTTGCTGGCGTTCTACACCTTTGGTGCCGCGCGTGGTTTCGACCGCAGCAAGATCATGAAGCTGCTGGACCAGAGTCTGGCCCCGGTGGCGGCAATCGTGCTGATTGTCGGCGCAGGCGGTGGCTTCAAGCAGATGCTGGTTGCCAGCGGCGTGGGTGACGTCATAGGGCACATGGCCGTGCAGGCGCAGATCAACCCGATCATGCTGGCCTGGCTGGTAGCGGCGGTCATCCGCATCGCAACCGGTTCGGCGACGGTGGCAACCATTACCGGTGCCGGCATCGTAGCGCCGGTGGTCGGCCTGATTCCAGGCGTCAATCGCGAGCTGCTGGTGCTGGCAACCGGCGCCGGCTCGTTGATTCTGTCGCACGTCAATGACGCCGGGTTCTGGCTGGTGAAGCAGTACTTCAACATGACCGTTGCCGAGACCTTCAAGACATGGACGGTGATGGAGACCATCCTCTCGGTCGTCGGCCTGATCTTCATCATGCTGTTGTCAATGGCGGTGTAAACCCCGGCCAAGCCTTCGCGGGAGCTGAAGCCCGCGAGGGCCTGGCCCCGCCTCACACCTGTGCATCACCCCACTCCAGTCCCCCCGCAATACCCCGCATCAGCGTGGACACGAAGGTGATCCGCAGTCCCTTCCTACACACTCGCTCACCACTTTCATTTGAATTTTCAGAAAGCACGGGCAATCTGGTGCAGTCATGCCTACGCTTGTACTCATATCGAAATGGCTTGAGCAGCGCCGTCGACCGAGAGGATGACGACCTGAAACGGTGCAGCGGTTCACGTTACTTTTTATATGACGCCAGTAAATACGGGCATTTTCACGTCGAAACGGGCAGAATTGGCGCACTCGTCGTATCCGGGATGCAAATCTCGATGACAAGAAAATGAACCGAGGGAATTTAATTCACCTGTGCGACGTCATAAGACGGATGCATTTGGATGCACTCGGCAACAATCACCACGCAAAGGCAAACGCCAGCCTCTTGAGAGAGGCGTTTTCAAGAGGCCATCAAGGAAAAGATTATGTTGATACTCACTCGCAAAGTAGGCGAAAGCATAAACATCGGTGACGAGATCACCGTCACGATTCTTGGCGTTCAAGGGCTTCAAGTCCGCCTGGGCATCAATGCACCCAAAAATGTTTCAGTGCACCGTGAAGAAATCTACAAACGTATCCAGGCAGAACTGGCTCCCAACCAGGACCCACAATAATTCTCGCACTCCCCCTTATTCAATGCTGATTTGCCGTTTATTGGCAGACCGGCCATACGGCGTCCCTGGGACGCCGTTTTTTATGGCCGCCATTCTGCGCTTCTCTGCTGCACCCGCTTAACCGGCTTGAAGGCCTAACACCGCCTGCATGAATCCGTCCGAAATGAACGTCTCGGCAGCTACAGGCTGATGAGCGAGTCTGCGCGTGACCGCCTCCAGTACCGCTCGGCTGGCATCATGATGAAACTGCCAGACGCCGTATATCCGGCCGTCGAAGGCGGGTTCGCTGCCTAATTGCGGGTCGACGCCCAGCCCGGCGCCCAGGCCGAAAAGATGCAGCCCCCTCATTCGACGACCGTGCTGATCGACTGGACAGCCGCCAGCGTCCGAGTCGAGACCACCCTTGGCCTCGCGCAAACTGACGGGGTTGCCATCGGCATCCCACAGTCTCGGCAACACGGGCTGATAGCCAGAGCACTGCACGATTACAGTCGAGTCGGCCAGGGCCAGTCGGGCCTGCTCATGTTCATCGGAGCGTCCGCCCAGTGTCTGCAACATCTGCACGCGCACGCCGGTTTTGCCTACGCGGCCGCTTTGCAGCGCCTCGCGTCCGATCTCCAGCGCACGGTAACGCAAACCTCCGGAACGGTTGACCCGACCTGAAACCGGGCAGACATCACACTGCGAGTCGAATGCGTAACCGGCCGCCTGTGCCAGCTCGGCACTTTCGTAAAACAGCCTGATACTGCTGCGATGAACCAGTGTCAGTTCCTGCAGGCCGGCAAACTCCAGTGCATCCGCCAGATTCTCCAGCGTCGAGAACGCGCTGTGAGATCCCCCGACGATGGTTATGCGCCCGTCACCGGCCAGCGCCGGGGCAAACACTTCGCGCAACTGCACCGCGTTCATGCGTAGCAAGCGGTCGGCGCTCTGGACAGTGCAGTGCTCCGGCAGCGCCAGGCCTTGTCGGGCAAGATCATCAATCAAGTGTTGTGGATCCTGTCGCCCGCCCAGGTTGAGTACCAGCGCCTGGCAGCGCACGCGTCTTTTGCCATGCACACTGTCAACGCGCAGACAGAACTCGTCGCCCTCGCAAATGACTTCATCAAGGCGGGTGCCGGACCATACTTCTACGCCATAACGTTGCACGATGTGGTCCAGCACCAGCCTGGCTGCCTCGGCCATGAGCACGCCCACATCCGACAGTTGCGGCGCGCTCTGTGCCTGCGCCTTGATGCGCCAGTAGGCTGCCGAGTATTCGAGGGTCTCGAACACCTCGCGCAATGCCGGATCGCGAAGGCAATCGATGAATACATCGCCTACCGAGTTGGCAGTGATCCGGTAGTCTCCCAGCGCACCCGCCCCGGGCCGGTCACTTGCATCAATGACAATCAGTCCTTTCGCAGCAAGCCCGGGCATCGCGCCGCTCTTCAGGGCGTTGAACAAAAAACCCATGCCTGCCAGCCCGGCACCGCCCACCACACAACCGCAGGCTGTTTCCATACAGTTATCAAACATAATGATGCTCCATCGTCATTTTCATACGTTGGTGCAGTCCAGAAGTTCTGGATGATCGAATGCCTGGCTGATAAGGCGAACCAGCGTCCATGCACGATTCGAGGCGAAACATACGCAGCAGAATACACACGCGCTCATTCACGGCGCTGAGGAGACGCCATGGTTAGAAAAGGTGGTCTTCACAAAAAATTACAATACTGCAGGTACAGTTTGAAGTTTCAGACCTGCCAGAAGGGATGCGTCATGCTACCGCCCTTTTTAAGACAGCGCTTTTATCAACCTGCAAAGAGTGACAATGCGTTACAAAATAAGTCGGCAACTGAATAGTTGCAAAGAAACGCGGGAGTGTCAAACGGGCTGCCGGAGTCCGCCATCGCTCAGTGTCGCTGTATAACCTGATGATTTGAATGACCTTGCATCTTTTAATCCTTGAAGGCCACTTCAAAAAGATAGTGTTCGATGACATTAACGCGCTCAATGCGTTCAACTTATTTTTTATCGTCTGCGCTAAAAACAGCATGCTTTCGACGCTGTTAATTTGACGAGCTCAAAGCGGTTGTGCGCCACCAGAAGTTTCGCGGTCATGAAGACCAGACGTGCCCCGTTCCGGGCGCTGAATGAGGCCGCCACAGCGCCCATAAAAATGACAAGGCCCCGATCAGCGATGATCAGGGCCCTGTAACGTGATGCCGCGGCATCAGCGGGGTGCAGCCGTATCAGGCAGCGCTGTAGTACGCTTTCGCTACTCGAGTCGTCACCGGCTCTTCACGCAGCTCGGCCACCAGCGCAGAGATGTCCCGAACCGTATTGATACGGCTGAGCGGCAGGCTCTTCTGACGCTGGGTGCGCCCCGATACCGGGTCGCTTATCTGCACATTCATCTGCTCGTTGGCAATCGTACAGGTGCAACGCAACGGCAGAAACGCACGTTCCACAATGCTCCTGAGTTCTAACTCGGACAGTCCACTCGCGATCATTTCTTTATCTCCTTATGTGTGTAAGCATGTCCCGGCAGTGACAAAATTTTGATAATTTTTATTGTTGATGACTTTTTAAAAACGGCACGCGCCAGCCCGCCAATTATCTGTCGCCACTTACGTGATGCTTAAACCCGTTATACACGGTGTCCTGCACTTCAGGCAACTTCCATAACTGAATATCCCGCGCCCTTTTAACGCTGTTTCTTATTGAGGGCATCCACAGAAAAAACGATTCACCGTCATGATCTTCAACAAAATGGCACCCGGCGTGAATCACAGCGGATAAAAGGCGCGCGAAGCAAGAGAATAAAGACTGACGAACGGTCAACGCCTGGAACGCAAGCGGCTCGACACGGCACGCACGCCCTGTTGAAAAGGGTCGCGCGTGCCCACGTTGAAAACTTACTCTTGTGTATGTTCCAGGTCCTTGCCGGACAGCCGCAGATGAATCAGCGCAACACGCTCGCCGCGCTTATCGCGCTTTTCTTCAATGTGGAACGGACGAAACCCCATCCGCGGATAAAACAGCAAGCCTGGCACGTTGTGGTTGAAGCACGACGCGATCATTTCGCTCGCTTCGTGCTTGTCGAACGCGATCCCCATCATGGTGGTGATCATGAAGCGCCCTACCCCTCTGGACCGGGCCTTCGGTGCGATGATGACGTTGCCCAGCGAACAGCGGCCGCGAAAGGTGCAGTGAGAGAAATTGGCAAAGCCTACCACCTCACCGTCCATTTCGATGACGGTCGAGTCATGACGCGTTTGAAGCGCTTCACTGAGTTGTGAGGCAGTCAACGGGTACGTTGCCCTGGGGAACATGTAGAACAGCTCATCGGCATTCTGCGGCAGCTCGCAGATGAGAGGGACGTCTTTTTCTTCCAGGGGACGGTGAGTGAACATAGGCGGTAACCTCTTGAAGAAATTGAAGAAAGCGCGGGTATACAGCAAGCAGATTGGTGCAGCGGGCGACGGAAGGTGACAAAAACACAGCGCCCTCGCTGACACAGCATAATCCGCAGCTATCGAAAAGGGCTACCTCAATAGCAAAACGTGCTAATGAGCAGCGCTGTTGACCCCGCCTTTGAGCCACCTTGCGCAAGGTGTTGAAGCGATGGGTTTTACTCGAACATCGCGTTCCCGCTCAGCCTGTCAGTAGTTACGGCGCAAGTACGCAATATCCTGTAACCCGGTATTCGTCGGCTGGTCTTGCATCCCGAATGCAGATTCTGCATTTATTTCACTTTGTTGACCGGACTATTCCTTTTATGTCGATTTCGCCACTGGCCCGCTTCAAAGCCCGTCCGCTCAGATGGGTTTGCATGATAGCCATCATTCTTGGCCTGCCCGTCGGCTGTGCAGTGCTTGAACACAAGGAGCGCGAACTGGTGTTTCGCATCGAGCCCGGTACCGCCAGCTGGTACAGCGGTCTGCCGGCAGATGTGCAGGAAATCGAACTCAGTACACCGGCATTCGGTACCTCGCAGAATATCCACGCATGGTGGTGGCCCGCTGCGGACAAGAACGCCCCGGCGGTGTTGTACCTGCATGGATCACGATGGAACCTCACCGGCCAGCTGTTCCGTATCCAGCAACTCAAGGCACAGGGCTACTCGATACTGGCGATCGATTACCGGGGTTTCGGGCAAAGCATGGGCCAACTGCCTTCGGAAAGGTCTGTATATGAAGACGCACGCATCGCCTGGGAACGCCTGAAGCAATTGCAACCCGACCCGCAGCGCAGGCTGATTTATGGACACTCTCTGGGCGGTGCGGTGGCAGTGGATCTGGCTGCCGAGCTGGGCGAAGACGCTGAAAAGGACAATGCACCCATTCAGGCCCGCGGGCTGATCATCGAATCCACGTTCACCAACCTCGCCGATGTGGCCACCGCGCTTGCCAACACATCGTTGCCGGTGCGTTGGCTGCTGTCGCAGAAGTTCGACTCGCTGGACAAGATTGCAGACATCCATATGCCGGTGCTGATCGTGCACGGCACCGAGGATCGCTATGTACCGGCACGCTTCAGCGAACAGTTGTTTGCAGCCGCGCGGGAGCCGAAGAAACTGTTATTGGTGCCTGGCGGTACGCATAACAACAGCATGCAGCTCGGACAGCCCGCTTACAGCCGGGCCATTCGTGCCCTGTTCGATAAACCGGCATCACTGCCTCAGGTGACAAAACAGGGCAAGGACTCAAAGAACGCCGGTTAGACAGCGCCGGGTGCGTGGCAGTAGTCTTCGGATTCATGGCCTAAGGACCCCGCAATGAACTGTATTGTCGAGTATTCAGACCCGCATCACCGCCTGGCGGTCATCCAGCTGTGGAAGACCGTCTTCAATGACGACATGCCACACAATCGCCCAGACCTGTCGATCGACAAGAAACTGGCTGTCGACGACCATTTGTTCTTCGTTGCTCTCGCGGATGACGAGGTGGTCGGCACACTCCTTGCCGGCTATGACGGGCATCGCGGCTGGCTGTATTCGGTCGCCGTCGATCCGCAACAGCGCGGCAACGGCCTAGGCACCCGGCTGGTCAGGCACGCAGAAAAGTCGCTTGCGGATCTCGGCTGCGTGAAGATCAACCTGCAGATCCATACCTTCAATGAAAGCGTGCAGGCCTTCTATAAAACCCTGGGCTATACGCCTGAGCTCATTATCAGCATGGGCAAGCGGATCGATGCCAACGTAACGGCTCAGTCCTGAGCTGTCTGCCGAGGCGACCGAAACCATCGGGCGCCTCAATCATTTATTTACATGAGAATTAATATCAAATTACAATTATTGCTATTAACGTCCTAGCAGAGCATCTCCCTTGAGCACTTCCTTCCAATGCCCTCGCCGTCCCGGCTCTTTTCTGCTGTCCGCGCTTTCTCTGGCGATGTTCTCCGGCGGCGCAGTGCATGCTGCCGAAACCGCAACGCTGCCCGCTACGCAGGTGTCGGCAACCGCGACCGAAGCGCAGGAAGGCTACAGCGCCAAAAGCGCCAGCACTGCGAGCAAGAGTGACGTACCGCTCAAGGAAGAAGCGCAGTCGGTCAACGTGGTGACACCGCAAACCATCGCCGACTACAACGTGCGCTCGCTGGACGATGCCATGAAGTTTGTCAGTGGTGTCAGCCAGGGCAATACCCTTGGCAATACCAAGGACTCGCTGGTCAAGCGCGGCTTTGGCACCAACGATGATGGCTCGGTGCTGCGTGACGGCGTGCGCTCGGTGGTGTCGAAAAATTTCGGTGCCACTACCGAACGCGTTGAAGTGCTCAAAGGCCCGGCCTCGCTGCTGTACGGGGCGATGGAGCCGGGTGGCGTGATCAATGTGATCAGCAAACAGCCGCAATACGTGCAAAGCACCACGCTCAGTGGCTCGGCGTACAGCGAAGGCGGCGGCAGCTTCGGCATCGACACCACCGGCCCGCTGGGTGACTCGGGGCTGGCCTACCGCCTGGTGGCCGAGCGTCAGAGCGAGGACTACTGGCGTAACTATGGCGTTGACCAGCACACGCTGGTCGCGCCGTCGCTGTCCTGGACCGGGGAGCGCGCCAGCCTGACGCTGGCTTACGAGTACAACGATTACGTCAGCCCGTTCGATCGTGGCACGGTGTTCACCGGCGGTCATCCGGCCGATATCAGCTACGACAAGCGCCTGGACGAAAAATGGGCAAATACGGTCGGCATCAGCGAAACCGCTACCGCACGCTTCGAGTACCAGCTCAGCGATGACTGGAAAGCCCGCCTGACCTACGGCTGGAACAACGACCGCTACAGCCTCTCGATTGCCCAGCCGAGCACGCTGTCCAGCAGCGGCGTGCTGCGACGCCAGGCCAATGGCGGCCATTACGATTATGAAACGCGTTATGCCAGCTGGGACTTCATCGGCAAGCAGGAGGTGTTTGGCCAGCAACATGATCTGCTGATCGGTGCCGAGCAGGAGGATTCCGACAAGTACCGCGGCAAGACTTACCGCAATGGCGTACAGGGTGGCTTCAATATCTTTTCGCCCAGCTACGGCAGCCTGGCGGAGCCCAGTGTTGTCAGTACGACCACCAGCAACCTGAGCAATCAACTGACCTCATCGTCCATCTACCTCAAGGACAACTGGCATCTTGATGACCGCTGGATTCTGGTCCTGGGCGGCCGCTATCAGCATTATGACCAGCACATCGCCCAAGGCCTCGGCGCCAGCCGCAACACTAATCTGAACAAAAATGACGATATATTCCTGCCGATGGCGGGCCTGGTATTCAAGGTCAATGAGGACCTGTCGTTGTACGGCAACTACAGCCGCTCTTTCGTCCCCAATGATGACGTCAACGATGACGGCACCACCTTCGACCCGGAAGAAGGCCGCAGCTACGAAGTCGGCGCCAAATATGCGCTGGCACCGGAACTTGACTTCAACCTGGCGGTGTTCGACATCGAGAAGAAAAACGTCGTTACTCCTACCGGCGTGACCGGTGTCAGCGAAGCCGCAGGCAAGGTAGGTTCACAAGGCATCGAGCTGGACGTGACCGGTCGAATTGCCGAGCGCTGGGACATGATCGGCACTTACGCCTACACACATACCGAAGTGCTTGATGACCCCAAAAACGAGGGCAACCGTTTGAGTCAGGCACCGAAACATACCGCCAGCCTGTATCTCACCCATCACCTGCAAGTCCCGTCCGGTCTGGGCGAATGGCATGCCGGTGGTGGCGCGCGCTATGTCGGCGATAGGGCGGGTGACAACGCAAACACGTTCTACATGAGCAGCTACACCGTGGCTGATGCGTTCCTGCGCTGGGATGTGCCAATGGCAGGTTATAAAACCCGCCTTCAATTGAACGTGGATAACCTGTTCGACAAGCAGTACTACCCGTCCAGTACCGACAGCCCGTTGCAGGTCAATGTGGGTGAACCACGCACCGCACGCCTGAGCGCCAGCGTCACGTTCTAAGAGGTTGCCACGAAGCAGGCCTGCGCGGGCTTGCTCCGTGGGCAATCAAACGGATGAATCAGAACTTCATTCGGTAAAAACTGATCAGCGCTTCATTGCCATACAGGTATTCGAACCTGCCGATGAATGCGCTCTTCTCCAGCCACTCGTTAGGGCCCAGAGCGACCTGAAAGCGTGGTGTGCAAGTGCACTGGTAATGGCCTTCGCTGATTGGCCATAGCCCGTTCTGAAGTTCGTGCTGGCCCGTTTCGTCAACGAGCAGAGCACCCCTGCTTTCAACGTTGATCATTTCGCCCAACTGGGTGACCAGCGTGAAACGGGTTTCGAGAAAGGCAAGCTCGGATGACAACTCAACCAGCGTATTGCTGCCGCCGGAGAGTACCGAGCCGCTGAAGTTTTCGCCGTAAAACTCCCCGCCCACTACATTGCTGTTGCTACGCAGTCCGTCGCTGCATATCCCCATGAGCACAGGCGCGTCGGTCTTCAGAATCACGGTCAGCACTTTTTCAAGATGAGGAGCGGCTACCGTTTTACCACGAAAAGCGCGTTTGACGGATTTGTTGAAGTCGATAATGGTCATAGAACTGTTCACTCCATCTTTGAATGGATTCGGGCAACGAATGGCCGGGTGCAGTCCATCGGCATTTATCTACGCCTGCTTTTCCAGTAAGCTCCACGGAGTCGACTGAAATCGTACCGAACGGTTCAGTTCCAGTCTAGGGAATTTTGTACACGATCTGCTCACTGGAGAATTGAGGATATGAATGAAGGTCCGTACTGAAGCTCGCCGCGAAGCCATCATTGATGCCGCAGCAAGTGTCTTCCTCGAAATGGGCTACGAGCGTGCCTCGATGAATGAAGTCACCAAACGAATGGGTGGCTCCAAGGCAACGATCTATAGTTACTTTCCCTCCAAGGAAGAACTGTTCATCGCTGTGGTCAACAGGCTTGCAACTGCCCATCTGGCCGACGCGGTTTCAGAGCTGGCGATCCAGGATGACAAACCGATCGATTTGCGGGCCCTGTTCACGCGCTTCGGGGAACGCATGCTGATGGTGCTTATCAATGATGACAAGGCATTGGCCGTGTATCGCATGGTAGTGGCCGAGTCCGGGCACTCGGACATCGGCATGATGTTCTACGAGTCCGGCCCCAGCCAGTGCCTGCAGACAGTTACCTCGCTCATGACTCTGGCGATGCGAAAAGGCCAGTTGCGTGAAACCGATCCGCACATCGCCGCGTTGCAGCTGACCTCGCTGTTGACTGCCGAGACCGACATTCGCCTTTACCAACAGGCGCCCATGCCGCTAAGCATCGAAGAAATTCGCGCCATGGTCGAACGCGCAGTGGATACCTTCATGTTGGGTATGGAGAAACGTTGAGTCTGCATAACAGAACCAGCCGGTACTGATAAGAACCGTAATTGCAACCCTTCTGACACACCTTGTTACTCTTTTGCAGCCAAGTTAATCCGAATGAGGGCGATAGCTGTCTACCCTCTCGGAGAAATACTCATGATCCTGCGAAAACTCAACCTGGCCGCGCGCTCGACGCTTTGTTTCGGCGTGTTCTGCCTGATGATCATTGCCTTGGGCTTGCTTGCCCTGCGTCAGGCAGCCGAGCTCAATGCGGCGGAAAAATTCATCGAGACCAATGTGCTTCCGAGCGTGAAACAGCTCGCATCGATCGATCGGGAGTTTGTCAGTATCCGCGGCAACAACGCCCGTGTGCGCAATCCGATTGAGCCGCAGGATCGAAAGACCAAGGCGCTCAGCGATATCCAGCAGTCGCGCTCGCTGATCGCCGGCTATTTTGACACGCTCGGCAAATTGATCGTGACTCCGCAAGGGCGCCAGGCCTTCGACGAATTGTCCCAGGCACAGGCCGGGTATCAGGTGGCACAGGATCGCTACCTCGCCTCGGTAGCCGCCGGCAATCTGGAAGCTGCAGTGGCAACTTCCAATGGCGAAATGAAAAGCGCGGCCGATCAGGTTGAAACCGGGCTGAAGAAACTCATTGGCGTCAACGACGCCAAAGCCGAGAAAGCCGGCGCTGCCGCTAACGCTGCCTATCAGCAGACGCTGTGGATGGTGGGCATTTTCATCACCGTAGGCGTCATCACCACGCTGCTCCTCGCCTGGATGTACACCCGCAGTCTGACTGGCCCGATTGGCGATTCGTTGAGTATCGCGCAACGCATTGCCACCAATGATCTGAGCCAGGACATCCCGCAACATGGCACTGACGAGGCGGCGAAACTGATTGCCGCACTCGCCACCATGCAGTCCAACCTGCGCAATGCCCTGACCCTGATCGGCGACTCCTCCACCCAACTGGCTGCGACTTCCGAGGAAATGCATGCCGTCACCGAAGACGCCTCGCGCACCATTCTGCGCCAGACCAACGAGATCGAAATGGCAGCCACCGCCGTCAACGAGATGAGCGCGGCAGTAGAGGAAGTGGCCAGTAACGCCGCATCGGCATCTGAGGTGACCTCGCAATCCAGCACTGCAGCCATGGCTGGGCGCGCGCAGGTCGATGAGACCGTCACGGCGATCAACCTGATGGTCTCCAAGGTGCAGATCACCTCCACTGAGGTACAAGGCCTGGCCGTCATGGCGACGGATATCAGTAAGGTGCTGGATGTGATCCGTGCCATCGCGGAACAGACCAACCTGCTGGCACTCAACGCAGCCATCGAAGCGGCTCGTGCAGGTGAAGCCGGGCGGGGTTTTGCGGTGGTGGCGGACGAGGTCAGGGCGCTGGCGCATCGCACCCAGCAATCAACCCGTGAAATCGAACAGATGGTCGACTCGATCCAGACCGGCACCGGCAATGCTGTCAGCGCAATGGAGCAGACCAGCGTTCAGGCCCACAAGACACTGGAGATGGCCAATGGCGCTGGCAAGGCGCTGCTGGAAATCACCGAATCCATCAGCCAGATCAATGAACGCAACCTGATGATCGCCACCGCCGCCGAAGAGCAGGCTCAGGTCGCTCGAGAAGTCGACAGAAGCCTGGTCAGCATTCGTGATCTGTCCAGCCAGACATCCGAGGGCTCCAATCAGACGGCCATCGCCACTGCCGAACTGTCGACCCTGGCTTCAAGCCTGAACCGTCTCACCAAGCAATTCCGCGTTTAAGCCCCTCTGCCGGGAAGCTCGCTTCCCGGCATCTCCCCTTGTCGAATGGCCTTCCCTGATCTAAGTTGTACGACGACAGATGAATTCTGTCATCTGAGCCGGTTTCGCTCACCTTCAATAATCACAAGAAAAGGGATGAACATGAAAAAGCTGACACTGCTGATGGGGTTTCTGTGCCTGTTCACCGGTTACGTCGCGGCCTCGCCTTCCGACGAGACCGATGTCGCCAATGCCGTAGACAAACTGACACAAGCCATGTGGCACAAGGACATAGCGCAACTCGATGCGCTGACCGCCGACAACCTCACGTATGGTCACTCCAGCGGTACTATCCAGGACAAGAAGGCATTCATTGCGGACATCGAAACCGGCAAGAGCGCCTTCAATGACCTGAAGATGCTCAATCAAAAGATCACCCTGTCCGGCGACGTGGCACTGGTGCGCAATCACTTTTCGGCTCAGGCGGTGAACAGCGGCAAGCTTGTGCCGACTGAAATCGAGAACTTCCAAATCTGGCAAAAGCAGAACGGCCAATGGTTGCTGATCGGCCGTCAGGCATTCCGCTTCTGATTCCAGGTTACCAGCGCAGCGCCAGACGCTACTGCTGCGTGCCGAACATTGCCGTCCAGTAAATTCCTGCGTCACTTTTGGGGTCCATTGCGTAGGCTGCGCCCAGCTCGCGGAAATCCGGATTCATCAGGTTGGCGCAGTGGCCCGGGCTCAGCAGCCAGCCATCCACGACCTTGCGCGCACTGTCCTGGCCGGCGGCAATGTTCTCGCCCACCTGCTGACCCACATACCCGGCCAGTTCGGCGCGGTCGCCAGGCGTGCGGCCGTCGCGATCCTTGTGGTCAAAAAAGTTTTGATTGGCCATCGCCTGGGAATGACGTTGCGCAGCGGTCCCCAGCACCAGGTTCCAGGCCAGCGGCGTGGTAGCGGCGAAGGATTGTGTGCCGCACTGGCGTGCCTGAGTGCGGGCATTGTTGATCATGCCCAGAATCTTTTGCCCCTCTGCCTGCCAATCGCCAAGACGCGACGCGACCAGCGAGCGCGCCAGCACGATACGCCAGTCTCGCCCTTCGCGGCTGACCCCGATGTCGACGAATTGCGGGTCCAGCACCACGCGGCAGAAACTCTCCAGCACCGCCTTGAGTGCAGCGTCTGCATTGTTCGGACCGGACAGGCTTATCGCCTGCACAGTGACCATCGGATAGGAAGCACGGGTCAGCGCCTGTTGCAGGTCCAGATTGCCACTGGCCGGCAGCACCAGACGCGCGTCGCTGGTCAGCGGCGGCAGTTCCATGGACACCTGCTCGCCGCAGCGCTGCGCCTGGCCGCGATAGGCATTGAGGGATTCGATCAATTGCGTTTCGTCGCCGGCCAGCGCAGCACTGGCAAACACGCCAGAGCACAACAAGGCCAGAAAGGATATCGACACTCGCGGGAGCGACAGGCGCAGAAGGTAATGAATGACAGGCATGAAAAGTCTCTCTCGGGCTGAGTCCGCCTATGATGCGCGAAATGACCCGGTCGGGCGCAACGCCTTTTTTATGCCTGACCGGAATTTAACAACCGATCGGGCCCAGACGTGCGCCAGACAATGCCTCGTGAGGACGACTTACAGCTTGAAGTTGGCAACCAGTGAGTTGAACGAAGTGGCCAGTCGCGACAGTTCCTGACTGGACGCGCTGGTCTGGTTGGCACCGGCAGCGCTCTGGGTCGACAGGTCCTGAATATTGATCAGGTTGCGGTCTACCTCGCGGGCCACTTGGGCCTGCTCTTCCGAGGCGGAAGCAATGACCAGATTGCGCTCGTTGATGGTGGCTACACCCAAGGTGATTTTCTCCAGCGCCGCGCCCGCACGCAGGGCCAGTTCCTGCGTGTTGGTGGCCAGCGACAGGCTCTTGCCCATCGCCGCAACCGCGCCGTCGGCACCTGACTGCACGGTGCTGATCATGCCTTCGATTTCCACTGTCGATGCCTGGGTACGGTGCGCCAGGGCCCGAACCTCGTCAGCCACCACCGCAAAACCACGGCCCTGCTCGCCAGCACGTGCAGCTTCAATGGCGGCGTTCAAGGCCAGCAGATTGGTCTGCTCGGCGATACTGCGAATCACGTCAAGCACCTTGCTGATTTCCCGCACATGCCCGGCCAGCTCGGAGACAGCGCCAGTGGATGCGGTGATCTCGTGGACCATGGTGGTGATGCCCTTGACCGTGTGATCGACCTGACCACGGCCATCGACGGCATCGTCTGTAGCGGACTTCGACGCTTCGGAGGTGGACACCGCGTTGCGCGCCACTTCTTCCACTGCGGCAGTCATCTGATTGACGGCTGTTGCCGCCTGCTGGATTTCGTCGTTCTGGCGAGTCAGCCCGCGGGTGCTTTCATCGGTGACGGCGCTCAGCTCTTCGGCAGCGGAAGCCAGCTGGTCCGAGGCACTGGCAATCTGTTGAATGGTGTTTTTCAGACCGCCCTGCATATCGGACAGCGCGTTCAACAGTTGTCCGGCCTCATCGCCACTGGTAGAAACAATAGGCTGAGTCAGGTCACCGCCCGCAATGCGCTGAGCACTGGCGACTGCAACAGCCAAAGGACGGGTGATCATGCGGGTAATCAGCACGCCCAGCATGATCGCCACCAGAAACGCGATCACCACACCAATCTCCAGCATCAATACCGAACTGGCCTTCAGGTCGGCAGCAGCGGCTGCGCCTTCCTTGATCTGACGATTGTTGGAGTCGATCATGACGCGCATGTAACTGCGCACCTTGGTAAAGCTTTCCGAGGACAGGCTGTTCAACTGGGTCCGGGCAGCCTCGTAATTACCCGCCTTCATCAGGTCGACAACCTGTTGAGAGCCGGAAATGTAAGCGGGCAGCATCAGTTCCAGCTGGTCACCGGCGGCGCGCTCGTCATCTTCCAGAGGCGTGGCGCGGTAGATCGCGAACACTTTTTGCGCACGGGCCAGGTCATCACTCAACGCCTGACGAACTCGATCCTTGTCCGTTTCGGAGACACCGCCATCCTGCGCATCCAGCAAACGGTACAACCCGCGGTTGTGAGCGGTGAAGCTGGTCAGCGCTTCATTGGTGTTGCTGACCGATACAAGGTTGTTGGAGAAGGTCAGCTCAAGGGCGTTGGCCAGGCGGGTCACGCCCACCATTCCCAGAGCGCCGACGGCCAGCGTAATCAATGCACAAATGATGAAAGCAGAGAGCAGCTTGGTGGAAAACTTGGACTGACGCAGGACGTTCATGGGGCTTACCTGTTGCTGAATGAGGAGTGGTGTCAGTGCCGGAATGAGTTGATCAAACAGCGATGATGTCATAATGACTTCACCTCATTTGGATCGTTCCACGGCCTCCTCGCTTTTTGATAAAAAGAGCTTTGACAAGTCGCACGTGTGCAACTAATGCCCTCTATCGGTCCTGCCTCGTTCGCACGCTCTTCTTTAATCAGTGCAGCCGCAACGTTTGCGACACGCCGTCTGCCAGCTCATTGTTGCCAAGACGTTGCTCGGCGAGCGTTCTCGCTTCAAGGGCCATGCGGTCCAGGTGGCGGTCGCGTTGCTTCTCCGCATCGACCATCGCGCTGTTGCCATGCTGTTTGAGCAAATAAGCGTGGATCTGCCGCACTTCCACCGAGTTGTAGATCGGTGCGATATCCATGACGGCAAGCAGACCGTCAGTACCGTGATCACGCGTGTTCATGATGACCTGCGGACCACGCGCACCCAGCACCTGAAAACCCATCGCCTCGAAATACGCGACTTTGCCGACCACGCAATACAGCTCTGCGTGCGGATAGCGACTGGTCATTTTCTCCAGCATCGAGCGTGCGATGCCCTGACGGCGGTGGCTGTCGCGCACCGCCATGTAAGCTACGGCGCAGGCCTCCGGGTCATCCTGCACAGGCAGGTACAGCAAAAAACCCAAGACGGTTTCGGGGTCTTCGTCGTCCAGCGCAACGATCAGCTCCACGGCCAGCTGCTGCGAACCGTCCATGGCATTCAGGTACAGATGCACCTCGTACCCCACGCCGTACTGGTAAAGGTTGTACAGTGGGTTGCTCGGCGCGATGGCTACCAGGCTGATGTCAGTCACGTAATCGACGACCATCTGCTGGATCTGGCTACGGATGAATTCCGGCGGCGGGGTGTGTAGCAGCATGATCGTTGGCATGGGACAAGGGGCTCCATTAAAGAGGTGTGCCTGTACAGAATGTGGCCACATGATAGCGCGTCGAGGCATTCAAGACCGATATTGTCATATTGCCAGCATTCTGCAGCGCGGCACCTTAGTTACAACTTATACGATGACCTGGAAAAAGAATATCAAATAGCCACCTACTGACAAGATGGCCACAAGTATCAGTACGATCGTACCAGCGCACATCACGGCCATCTGTAGTGCTACCAGACAATAAAGCTGATAATGATTCACATTGACCTGAACACGGAGAAAAACAGCGTGTTTAATGACTGCCAACATTTAATAAAAATCAAATATTTTCAAGGAGATGCATAACTAGCAAAGGCAGGAAAATATAACTTGATCCACCGCATATGAACGTGCCCTCAGTGCACCATATCAACGGGTACAAACATTCTTTACCGGGTCTACCTTTTGCCCGAGTATTTATCTCAATCGCCCCGATACATTTTTATAATCACTGTGTTTCCCTCACGCGCCTAAGATAACCCGGCCTACTAAAAATATGAGGGATTCAAAATGCCGTTATTAAACTGGTCCAGACACATGGTGTGTTTAACTGCAGCCGGTCTGATTACTGTTCCGACCGTTTATGCCGCTGACACCCTGACCCGCGACAATGGCGCCGTCGTCGGCGACAATCAGAACTCTCAGACCGCAGGCGCCCAAGGGCCTGTCCTGCTGCAAGACGTGCAACTGCTGCAAAAGCTGCAGCGCTTTGATCGCGAACGCATTCCTGAACGCGTCGTGCATGCCCGTGGCACCGGCGTCAAAGGCGAGTTCACGGCCTCGGCCGACATCAGCGACCTGAGCAAGGCGACCGTGTTCAAATCCGGTGAGAAGACCCCGGTATTCGTACGCTTCTCCTCCGTGGTTCACGGCAATCACTCGCCGGAAACCCTGCGCGACCCGCATGGCTTCGCCACCAAGTTCTACACGGCTGACGGCAACTGGGACCTGGTGGGCAACAACTTCCCGACCTTCTTCATCCGTGACGCCATCAAGTTCCCGGACATGGTCCACGCGTTCAAACCTGACCCGCGTACCAATCTGGACAACGATTCGCGTCGCTTCGACTTCTTCTCCCACGTACCGGAAGCCACCCGTACGCTGACCCTGTTGTATTCGAACGAGGGCACCCCAGCGGGCTATCGCTTCATGGACGGCAACGGTGTACACGCCTACAAACTGGTCAACGCCAAGGGCGAAGTGCACTACGTGAAGTTCCACTGGAAATCCCTGCAGGGCCTCAAGAACCTTGATCCCAAGGAAGTCGCTCAGGTCCAGTCCAAGGATTACAGCCACCTGACCAACGATCTGGTCGGCGCGATCAAAAAGGGTGACTTCCCGAAATGGGATTTGTACGTTCAGGTCCTCAAACCTGAAGAGCTGGCGAAATTCGACTTCGATCCACTGGACGCCACCAAGATCTGGCCGGACGTTCCCGAGAAGAAGATCGGGCAGATGGTCTTGAACAAGAACGTCGATAACTTCTTCCAGGAAACCGAGCAGGTCGCCATGGCCCCGGCCAACCTGGTTCCAGGTATCGAACCTTCCGAGGACCGCCTGTTGCAGGGCCGTGTGTTCTCCTACGCTGACACCCAGATGTATCGCCTTGGCGCCAATGGCCTGAGCCTGCCCGTCAACCAGCCCAAGGTTGCGGTCAACAACGGCAATCAGGACGGTGCGCTGAATACCGGCCACACCACCAGCGGCGTCAACTATGAGCCGAGCCGTCTGGAACCGCGTCCAGCGGATGACAAGGCGCGTTACAGCCAGCTGCCGCTCAGTGGCACTACCCAGCAGGCGAAGATCACGCGTGAGCAGAACTTCAAGCAGGCGGGTGATCTGTATCGCTCCTACAGCGCGAAAGAGAAGACTGACCTGGTGCAGAGCTTCGGCGAGTCGCTGGCCGACACCGACACTGAAAGCAAGAACATCATGCTGTCGTACCTGTACAAGGCAGATCCTGACTACGGCACTCGGGTAGCCGAAGTCGCCAAAGGCGATCTGAGCAAGGTCAAGTCCCTGGCTGCAAGCCTCAAGGACTGATGATCTGATACCCCGTCCCGGTGCTCTGTCGCCGGGACGGTTCCCGTCAGGAGAACGCTCCATGAAGCATCTGATCTATGGCTTGCTGCTGTTTTCCGCAGCCGCAAACGCCACACCACCGACACCCACTCCCACTCCAGCGCCTTCAGAGCTGAGCGCCGAACAGACTGCCAGCCAGCTGCGCACGCTGTTTTTCGACGCCTCCCGTGAAGGCAACAACCCGATGCTGGACACCTTTATCGAAGCTCATTACGACCTCAATATCCGTGACGAACAAGGCTATACCGGTCTGATTCTGGCGGCCTATCACGGCCATGAAGACTCGGTGATACGCCTGATAGACGCCGGAGCAGACCCCTGCGCCAAGGACAATCGCGGCAATACGGCGCTGATGGGTGCGATTTTCAAGGGTGAACTGAGCATCGCCAAGCGTCTGGTGCAGGCAGATTGTGGTGCGAACCTCACCAACAATGCCGGACAGACCGCCGCCATGTACGCCGCCTTGTTCAAACGCACTGAAGTGCTAAAGGAACTGACCGACAAGGGCGCAGACCTGAGCATTCGTGACAGCATGGGCAATGACGTGGAAGGCTTGTCCAAAGGTGAATTCCAGGCGCCGCCCACCCGCTGACGGCTGCTGGAATCAGTCTTCGCGCTCGATCATTTCGTAGATGCGGCTGGCAAACGCTTCCATGGTGAAGGGTTTGGTGAGCACCCACATGCCCGGATCCAGATGGCCGTTGCCAATGATGGCGTTCTCTGCGTACCCGGTGATGAACAGCACTTTGAGGTCGGGTCGAATGATGCGCGCAGCATCGGCCAATTGCCGGCCATTCATGCCACCCGGCAACCCGACGTCAGTCACCAGCAGGTCGATACGCGCATCGGACTCCAGCACCTTGAGCGCGGATGCACCTTCGCCCGCCTCGATCGGAATGTAGCCCTGATCCTCCAGCACTTCAGCCACCAGCATGCGGATGGTCGGCTCATCGTCAACAATCATTACCGTGCGCTCGGTCTGTGCAGGCGCCGATCCACAGGCATCTGCAGCCTCGATCTCTTCTGGCGCCCCGAGGTAATGACGCGGCAGGTACAGGCACATGTTCGTGCCCTGACCAGGCTCGGAATAGATGCGCACCTGCCCGCCGGACTGGCGCACGAAACCGTACACCATCGATAAGCCCAGCCCCGTACCCTGCCCCAGTGGCTTGGTGGTGAAGAAAGGGTCGAATACCCGATTGATGACCTCGGGCGACATGCCTGTACCGGTGTCGCTGACACACAGCGACAGGTACTGCCCGGGGATCAGGTCGCGGCCTTGCGAACCGCGCTCGTCAATCCATCGGTTGGCCGTCTCGATGGTGATCCGCCCGCCTCGCGGCATGGCGTCCCTGGCGTTGATGCACAGGTTCAACAAGGCATTTTCCAGTTGCGGCGCGTCGATGAAGGTTGACCACAACCCGACCGAGGTCACGACTTCCAGAGTGATGTGCGGCCCGACCGTGCGCCGAATCAGCTCTTCCATGCCGATCACCAGGCGGTTGATGTCGACCGGTTTGGGGTCCAGGGTTTGCCGGCGCGAAAACGCCAGCAATCGATGAGTCAGTGACGCCGCACGTTTGGAGGCATCCTGCGCAGCCCCTAGGTAGCGATCCAGTTCATTGAAACGGCCCTGGCTCACCCGTGTCTTGAGCAGTTCCAGCGAGCCCGTGATGCCGGTCAACAGGTTGTTGAAGTCGTGGGCGATACCGCCAGTCAACTGGCCTACGGCTTCCATTTTCTGGGACTGGCGCAAGGCTTCTTCAGCCTGGCTCAGGCGCTCCTGCTCGCGCAGCCGTTCGCTGACATCGTAGGCAAACAGGTAAGCGCCAATGGCCTGCCCCTGAGCATTGCGCAGCGTGCTGTAACGTATTTCAAAATGGCTGGCCGGATCGTTCGAGTCGCTGAAGCTGACGCTTTCGGCGAACTCTTCGCCCGCTAATGCGCGCGTCCAGCGCCTTTCAAGATCAGCCTTGCTCTGCGGCCGGTCGTCGAGCAGGTCGAGCATACTGTCACCCACTTGCGGCCGGATGCCGAACAGGCGCTCGAACTCGCGCAGTGCCGCGCCATTGATGGCCATCCAGCGAAAATTGCAGTCGACAACATGAATGATCGCATTGGTGCCGTTGACGACATCGGCCAGCACATTGCGCTCGGCCACGGCTTCGACAATGCGCGCCTCCAGTGTCTCGTTCAGCTGCTTGAGCGCCAGTTCAGCGCGCTTGCGTTCAGTGATGTCTTGAAACAGCACAGCGACCTGCCGACGGCTGGCCGGCTCGATGCGAAAAGCGGTCAAGGCCAGATAGCGCCCGGTGGCCACCAGTTCGCGTTCAAAACGGATCGGCTTGCCGGTCCGCAACACGTCGCCGTAAAACTCCACCCAGCCATCGGCCTCCTCGCGAACCATCTCACGCAGCTTCTTGCCCACCACGTTGGAAATGCCGGCGTGGCACTCGTAGGCCGGGTTGGCTTCAACGTGAATGTAATCGCTCAGAGGACCGTGCGGCCCGTCAAAGAATTCAATGATGCAAAAGCCTTCATCCATGGCGTTGAACAGAAAACGATAACGCTCCCGGGATTGCGCCAGGGCGTATTCGGCCTCCCGCCCCGTGACGCTCAGGCTCTCTTTAAGCGAAGCGTTTTCCTGCTCCAGAGCCGCTAGCCGGCTCTGGAGATGCTGTAAATCTGTCGGGGTCAAAGCGGCGGCACCTGAGGCATTGGTTGCGCCGCTTTCCCGTCATGCGGGGCGGCACGAGCACGCTACGAGAAAAACCACTCGCATGCAAAAAATAATGGCGTTTTGAGCTCGTAAATTGTCGGTTCTCGCCAGACCAGAGCGAGAGACGATTTGGTGAGCAGCCTTCACCAGCACAGAAACTTACCCTGCAGGACCGCTCCCATCGCCGCAGCGATGTCAGTTCGATGCTGAGGCTGCGGCATGCAGGCGCAGCCATTGGTCTGCGACTTGCCCCATGTTCTTGGGCTCGCCATTGTTGATCCACGCCATGAATGGCCGATCAAACCTGAACGACGGCCCGCACTGCAAGGTCATGAAGCGCCTGACGTTCTGCGTATGCCGATAGGTGTCATCCACCGGCGTGTCGCGCGTGATAAGGTCGGAGTGCCAATCGAAAGCCATGCCTTATTCCTTCTGCTGTCGGGTTGCAGGCACTCTTTATAGCGGGATTCTGGTGCAGTCGCGAGGCTGGAAGGGCTTGTGGCGTACAGGAAATTGCGCAAACCCGCCTCACTCCCCCGCAAACGGTACCAGCGACTCCAGCAGCCACGCCCCCGCAGGCCCCAGACTGCGCTGGAACGACCAGATGACGTCCACCGCCGAGCGCCGTGGCCAGCCTGAGACTTGCAGTTCTTTCAGCAGTCCGCCCGAGTAGCGCGACACCAGCCAGCGCGGCAATGCCGACCAGCCAAACCCGAACGCAGCCATGTCCATCAACAGCAGGTAATTGGGTGCCGACCAATGCCGATGGCCGCTGGTGGGCAGGTCGTCAGTGGGGATGCTGTGCTCGATCAGCGTATTGAGGCGCAAGGCGCGATAGCGGGCCAGCTGTTGGTAATCGACCCGTTCCAGCGCGGCAAGCGGATGTTTGTGCGACACGAACAGCCCGAAATCGGCACTTTCATCGATGGTCGCGTGACCGATTTCCGGTGGATAGCTGGCTTGTGCCGACAGCAGCCCCAGTGACGCCCTCCCCGACTGCACCAGGCTGATGGCGTCGCCATGCTCGGCGAACACGCATTCCATCTCCAGCTCTGGAAAGCGTTGATCGAGCTCGGTCATCAGCCGTTCGAAATCGGCAAACTGGTTGGCATCCGACAGCACCAGCGTCAGCCGTGGCTCGACGCCTGCCGCAAGCCGCGCAGCCGCGCGACGCAGCCGGTCCGAGGCGCACAGCAGATCATCGACACGGCCCAGCATGACCCTCCCCGCTTCGGTCAGGACCGGTTGCCTGGAAGAGCGATCGAACAGCTCCAGGCCCAGATCGATTTCCAGGCGGGCGATCGCTTCACTGATGGTCGATTGACTCTTGCCCAGCCGGCGTGCGGCGGCGCTGAACGAACCCAGGGCAGCAATCTGGGCGAAGGCTTCCAGGGCTTCGGGTGAATAACTCATGGCACTCTCAAATCGGTTTAACCGATGGTATTGATTTTCAGCTTAACGCAAACACCGATGATAATGCTGCCATCAACCAGCACCAAGGGCAGCGTAGTTATGAGTAACAGCCAACCGCACATTGACCAGCACCCCGGCGTCGCCAGCAAAACCCTGCGTGAGCGGGCACTGCATGCCGCGCTGTTCGAGGTCGGCGGCGTTATTCTGGTCGCACCACTGCTGGCCTGGCTGATGAACCAGTCACTGGCGATGATGGGCGCCATGACGGTGATGATCTCGACCATCGCCATGCTGTGGAACATGACCTACAACACGCTGTTCGACCGCCTGCGCAAGCGCTACGGATTTTCCATGAGCCTGACGGTCCGCGTCCTGCACGCAACGGGTTTCGAAGCCGGACTGATTCTGGCCGTGGTGCCGCTGGCCGCATGGTGGCTTACGATCAGCCTGATGGAGGCGTTCTGGCTGGACATCGGCCTGCTGCTGATGTTTCTGCCCTACACCCTGCTGTTCAACTGGGCCTACGACACACTGCGTGAACGCCTGGTGCAGCGACGTCTGGCAAGGTGCGAGGTGTAATGCATCAGGCAAACGCATACCGTGCATCAAATGTTCTCACTGGCTAATCAAATCCTCGCCATTGCACACTGTCCCCTACTGACCCAGGCAAGGACACCTACGATGACAACTGAAGTACTCAAACTGGCGGCGTTCAGCGATGGCGATCGCGGTGGCAACCCGGCAGGTGTGTGGATTGGCGATGCGTTACCCGATGATGCCGTCATGCAGCAGATTGCCGCCGACATCGGCTTTTCCGAAACGGCGTTCGCTGCGCCTGTCGAAGGCGGCTGGCGGGTGCGGTATTTCTCGCCGCTGGCAGAAGTACCTTTTTGCGGGCACGCGACCATCGCCCTGGGCGCAGCGCTGGCGGCACAGCAAGGCGATGGCGTGTTTCAGCTGACACTCAATCAGGCGCAGATTACCGTCGAGGGCCACGCGCAGGGCTTGCTGACGTCGGCGGCGCTGCAATCGCCGCCTACCTTCAGTAAGCCGATCAGTACGCCGGTGCTGGAACAAGCCCTGGCGCTGTTCGGCTATAGCCATGCCGATCTGGATGAGCGCATTACCCCCGCGCATATCAATGGCGGTGCCGGGCATCTGCTGCTGGCGCTGAACAGCCGGGCCAGGCTCAAGGCCATGCGCTACGACCAGCAGGCGGGTCACGACCTGATGGTTCGTGAAGGCTGGGCAACGATTCTGCTGGCGTGGGCCGAGACCGATCAGTTGTTCCACACCCGCAACCCGTTTGCGTTCGGCGGCGTCTACGAGGACCCGGCCACCGGTGCGGCCACAGCAGCACTGGGCGGCTATCTGCGCGATATCGGCTGGCCGCATGGCGGTTTGATAGACATTATTCAGGGCGAGGACATGGGCAGCCCATCGCGCCTGCGCGCCGAAATCCCGCAGCAACCGGGAAGCTCGATCCGGGTGTCGGGGATGGCGCGCAGGTTGTAATACCGATCAGGTCCTGAGCTTGCTGCCGCCGATCGCCACGCCTACCAGCATCACGGCGACGATCATGAACGCCAGTTCAAGGCTGCTGACATGGGCGATGAAACCGATTGCCGCAGGACCGATCAGAATCCCGGCGTAGCCGACTGTAGTAATGGCCGGGATGGCCACGCTTTCAGGCATGGTCTTCTGCCGACCGGCTGCGCTGTAGCAGACCGGCACGATGTTCGAGCAACCCGCCCCCACCAGTGCATACCCCAGCAGCGCAGCCTGCCAGAACGGGATCAATGTCGCGACGGCCAGGCCCGCCGCGGCACACAGTCCGCCGAGAATGATCACTCGAGTGGAGCCGACCCGTTTTACCACTGCATCGCCAAACAGCCGTCCCAGGGTCATGGTCGCGGCGAATACCGCATAACCCAGCCCGGCATAGGAAGGCTCGACACCCCGCAACGAGGTCAGGAATACCGCGCTCCAGTCGAGCATCGCGCCTTCGGCCAGGAATACAGTGAAGCACAGCAGGCCGATAAACAGCACCACGCCACGCGGAATCGCAAAGGCCGGTCCATCGGACGGACTGCCATAGGGCAATAGATTTGGCGCCGCTTTCGCCAGCGCGGCCAGGGTCAGCACCACCACAATCAGCATCGCAGCAAAAGGCGAGATACCCAGGCTGAGCAGGCCGGCGACACCCGCCGCACCGACAATCCCGCCGAGGCTGAACAGGCCGTGAAAACCCGACATCATCGTCTTGCCGCTGGCGCGCTCGACAATCACCGCCTGCACGTTGGCCGTGCAATCCACTCCGCCCATGCTCGCACCAAACAGAAACAGCGTGGCTATCAATAACGGCAGACTGGAAATCGTCGCCAGCAGCGGCAGGCACAGGCAGATCAACAGCGTCGAACACACCAGCAGGCGCCGACAGCCAAACCGCGCCGCCAGTGCGCCCGCCAGCGGCATCGAAATGATCGAGCCCACCCCCAGGCACAACAACAAGAGCCCGAGTGTGCCCTCATCAAGGCCCATCCGCTGTTTGACGTAAGGCACCAGCGGCGCCCACGAGGCCACGCTGAAACCGGCAATGAAAAACGCGATACGCGTCGAAGACTGTTCCGCCCGAGCCTTGGCATCCTGGGCTGCGGTGCTGAAAGAGGTCATGCATGCTCCTTGTAATTTGCCGAGTACGGTCACACCGACCAGCGCGACAGCCTAACAAAGCTGATCGATTAGCCAAAACCTCTGATGCACTTAAAGGAGGCTCGTTCCATCGCCGTGCGGGGGACGTCTGATTTGCAGCTTTTTGCACCTCAGGCCAGTAGACTGGCGAGCACGCGCACCAGACAGGTGCGTAATCTGTCGAATCAGCTGTTGCGGAGGCCGTTGTGTACAAAGGTGTGGTGCTGTCGGTCCTGGCGTCTACGCTGTTCGGGGTCATGTATTTCTATACGTCACTGATGACCCCGCTCGACGGTGAAGAAATCTTTGGCTGGCGCATGCTGCTCACCGTGCCATGCGCGACGCTGTTCATGCTGGTCAGCGGTGACTGGCGGCGAGTCCGCGAAGTGGCTGTCCGGCTCAGGCAGCAACCGCTGCTGATCTTCGCCCTGCTGCTGTCTTCGGTGCTGCTCGGTGCGCAGCTGCTGATCTTCATGTGGGCACCGCTGCACGGGCGCAGTCTGGAGGTATCGCTGGGCTATTTCCTGCTGCCGCTGAGCATGATTCTCACCGGCCGCGTGGTGTATGGCGAGCACCTCTCCTACCTGCAGAAAGTCGCTGCGGTGTTTGCCATGATCGGCGTGGGGCATGAGCTGTGGCGGCTGGGCAGTTTCTCCTGGGAGACCCTGCTGGTCGCGGGCGGCTATCCGCTGTACTTCGTGCTGCGTCGCAAGCTCAAGACCGATCACCTCGGCGGGCTCTGGTTCGACATGCTGCTGATGCTGCCCATCGGCCTGTGGTTCATCGCCCACGGCCATCCGCAGGCCATTCAGCAGGCACCGCTGTTGTACCTGCTGATTCCGCTGCTCGGGGTGATCAGTGCCTCGGCGCTGGTCAGTTACATTCTTGCCAGCCGCCTGCTGCCGTTCAGCCTGTTCGGGCTGCTCAGTTATGTCGAGCCGATCCTGCTGGTCGGCGTCGCCCTGCTGCTGGGCGAAAGCATCAGTCGCGATGAATGGCTGACGTACCTGCCGATCTGGCTGGCCGTGGTGGTCCTGATGATCGAAGGCGCCAAGCATATGCTGGCCCAGCGCCGCCGGGACGCGAGCTGAGCGTCAGGACTCGGTGAAACGCTCCAGCTGCATTTCCTGAAGTCGACTGAGGGTGCGCCGGAAGGCAAACGACAGGTAGCCCTCGGTGTACAGCTCGTCCATCGGCACCGGCGCTTCGACATACAGCGGAATGCGCCGGTCATAGCACTCGTCGACCAGCGCGATGAAACGGCGCACGCCATCATCGTTGGGCGACAACTGCGGCAGCTCGCGATCGCCTGCGGTCACCTGCTCGACGCCATCCTCGGTGCCGCGGGCAATTTTCGCTTCGCGCTGTGCGGCCCCCAGCAGCGGCACCTCGCTGAGCAGAATCACCAAAAAGCGATCGCACAAGGCGATGAAATCCATGGCCGCCAGCGGCTGTTCGCAAAGGTCGCGATAGCGGCACCACACGGCCGTGTCGGAATGCTGAACCACGTTGATGCTGCGATAACCGAGCATGACCTGCGAATCGTGAACCGGCTGATCCGCGCTCAACGCGTCGAAGATGCCCTGCAAGGCGCTGGGTCGACCGGCTTCGGCAATCCAGTAACGCTGATGCAGTTGCCCGGGGTGCAGCCGGTGATCCTCGCCGCCGTCGACCGCCACGACATCCATGTACTTGAGAATGGCCGCAACCGCTGGCAGGAAGCGCTCGCGATTATGGCCGTGGCTGTATAACTGCTCCGGTGGCTGGTTGGACGTGCAGACCAGCACCACACCCTCTTCGAACATCACCTGCAGCAGCCCGCCGAGGATCACTGCGTCGCCGATATCGGTGACGAACAGCTCGTCGAAACACATCACCCGCACGTCACGCGCCAGCTCCCTGGCGACCACAGTCAGGGGTTGGGAAGTGCCCATCAACTCGAACATGCGTTTGTGCACCCAACGCATGAAGTGATGAAAATGCTGACGCCGGGCCGGTACGCTCAGGCTCTCGAAAAAGCGGTCCATCAGCCAGGTCTTGCCACGCCCGACCGGTCCCCACAGATAAACGCCGCGTGCCCGACCGCGAGCGTCGGCAAGCCCCTCGTAACACGCCTGCAACTGCCGGGCGGCCTGCAATTGCGCCTGGTCGGGTTGAAAACCACGCTGGACGGCACGTTCGTAGGCCTGCAGAGGAGAGACGGCATCCATCAGGTACACACCCTTCGCTATCGGAGAAAAGACATCCAGCCTATACGAGGCTGCGTCGCGCAACGCAACTCATCAACTCAACTCAGGCATGCTGCACGCCGGCACGCTTGAGCAGTCGCTTGCAGCGCTCGGACAGGTGGACCACACGCAGATGCTTGCCCGCTTTGGCGTAACGCTCGCGCAGGGTCTTGAGCGCAGCGATGGCCGAGTAGTCGACAAAGCTCAGGTGGCGGCAATCCAGAGTCACCTGAGTCGGGTCTTCGGCCGGGTTGAACTGGTCGAGAAACGGTGTGGTCGAGGCGAAGAACAGCGTGCCATGCAGGTGGTAGACCTTGCTGCCATCCGCTTCGACATGGCTGTCGGCGTACAGCTCGCGAGCCTGCTGCCAGGCGAAATTGATCGCCGCGATAATAATCCCGAACAGCACTGCGGTGGCCAGATCGGTCAGCACCGTGACCACGGTCACGGCAATGATCGCCAGTACATCGTTGACCGGCACCTTGCGCAACACACGCAACGAGGCCCAGGCGAAGGTCTGCTGGGCGACCACGAACATCACTCCGACCAGTGCCGCCAGTGGAATGCGCTCGATCAGCGGCGAGAGAAACAGCACGAACATCAGGATCATCAAGCCGGCGACCACGCCCGACAGCCGACCGCGGCCGCCAGAACTGAGGTTGATCACGGTCTGGCCGATCATCGCGCAGCCGCCCATGCCGCCGAAGGCACCGGACACCACGTTGGCAGCGCCCAGTGCTACACATTCGCGATCCGGATAACCACGGGTTTCGGTGATTTCGTCGGTCAGGTTCAGGGTCAGCAGGGTTTCCAGCAGACCGACCAGCGCCATCAGAATGGCGTACGGGGCAATGATGCGCAGGGTCTCAAGATTCCACGGAATGTCCGGCATGGCGAATACCGGCAAGCCACCGGCAATGTGCGCCATGTCGCCTAACGTGCGGGTCGGCAGGCCGAGCAGGTACACCGCCAGCCCGACGCTGAGGATGGCCACCAGCGCTGGCGGCGCAATGCGGGTCAGGCGTGGCAACAGGTAGACAATCGCCATGGTCAGCGCCACCAGCCCGAGCATGACGTACAGCGGCGTACCGCTGAGCCACGATTCACCGACCTTGAAGTGCTCAAGTTGCGCCATCGCAATGACGATCGCCAGGCCGTTGACGAAGCCCAGCATCACCGGATACGGCACCAGCCGCACCAGTTTGCCGAGCCGCAGCAAGCCGAACAGGATCATGATCAGACCGCCCAGCAATACGGTCGCCAGCAAATACTGCACGCCCTGCTGAACCACCAGCGCGACGATCACCACCGCCATGGAACCGGCCGCACCGGACACCATGCCCGGGCGCCCGCCGAACAGCGCGGTCAGCGTACAGATGATGAACGCACCGTAGAGTCCCATCAGCGGATTGAGATGGGCCACCAGCGCAAAGGCGATGCACTCGGGCACCAATGCAAAAGATGTGGTGAGGCCTGCCAGGACTTCGGCACGTATACGAATCGTTTTCATGGGTTACCTGAGCGGCGCTCCATGGAGGAAGCGCAAAAAAGGGGGCATATTACGCAAACCTTTGACGACCGACCACCACGGTGGGGCTTCCAGGAAAGCTCTCTGATGATCGGCCCATGCCCCAAAACAACAAGGAGTAAACCGATGCAATGGAATGGAGCGCTGCTCTGCACAGGACTTCTGCTGGTCAGTGCGCTGGCTGTTGCCGGCGACGACACAGCGTCTGTCGACGCATTCGTGCAGGCAGAAGCCAGTAAAGTGATGCAGGAAAATCATATCGCGGGCCTGTCGATTGCCGTCACTCGCCAGGGCAAACAGCAGTTCTACACCTATGGCGTCGCCTCAAAAGCCACCGGCCAGCCAGTGACCCGCGATACGCTGTTTGAACTTGGCTCGATCAGCAAGACCTTCACCGCCACCCTCGCTACCTGGGCGCAGGCCAATGGGCAGCTGTCGCTGACGCAAAGCATCGACAGCTATATTCCGCAGTTGCAGACCACGCGGCTGGGCAAGGTGCCGGTTTTCCATCTGGGCACCCACACGGCTGGCGGCTTCCCGCTTCAGGTGCCGGACAAAGTGCAGAACACCCGTCAGTTGATGGAATATTTCAAGGCCTGGCAGCCCGAATATCTATCCGGCACCCATCGCACCTACGCCAACCCCAGTGTGGGCCTGCTCGGCATGGTTGCGGCGCGCAGCATGCAGCTGCCGTATGAACAGGCCCTGCAGCAGCGGCTGTTTCCGGCGCTGGGTCTGAGTAACACCTATATCAACGTGCCCGATGAAAAACAGGCGCTGTATGCGCAGGGCTACAACAAACTCGACGAGCCGGTCAGGGTCAATCCAGGTCCGCTGGCGGCTGAAGCCTACGGGGTGAAATCGAGCAGCAGCGACTTGCTACGCTTCGTCGAAGCGAACATCGACCTCGGTCAAAACGACGCCGCGCTGCAAAAAGCCCTGCGCGATACCCGGACCGGCTATTTCAAGGTCGGCGGCATGACTCAGGACCTGATCTGGGAGCAGTATCCGCTGCCGGTTCGTCTGGAGACGCTGCTTGAGGGCAATGCCAGCGCCATGCTCAACACGGTCAAAGCCGAAATGATCGAACCGCCGCAGGCAGCGCAATCTTCGGTCTGGGTCAACAAAACCGGATCAACCAACGGTTTCGGCGGCTATGTGGCGTTCATTCCGGAGCAGCAGTTGGGGATTGCCATCCTCGCCAACAAAAACTACCCGAACGAGGAGCGGGTGAAACTGGCCTATCGGATTCTGCAGAAAATGGGCTGCTGCTCAACGCCCTGAAAACAGCCCTGCCCCTTCGGCCGCTTCGATTTCAAGCAGCTTGCGCTTGCGCTCGACGCCCCAGCGGTAGCCCGACAACGATCCATCGCTGCGCACCACGCGGTGGCAGGGAATCGCCACCGCGAGCTTGTTCGCACCGCAGGCGTTGGCCACCGCACGGACTGCACCAGGCAGTCCTATCTGCGTCGCGATCTGTGTATAGGTGGCCGTCGATCCGGCAGGAATGTCCCTAAGCGCCTGCCAGACCCGCTCCTGAAACACCGTGCCGCGGATATCCAGTGGCAGCGCCAGGCCGGTCGCAGGTGATTCGACAAAACCCACGACCTCGGCAACCAGTTGTTCGAACGCGGCGTCTGCACCGATCAGGTTGGCGTTGGGAAACTGGTCCTGGAAAGCTTCGATCAGCGCATGCGGGTCATCACCGAGCGAAATCGCACAGATGCCCTTGCTGCTGGTGGCCACCAGAATCGAACCCAGCGAACTTTCCCCCAGAGCGAACCTGATATCGACATTGGCGCCGCCCGCGCGGTATTCGGAAGGTTTCATGCCGAGCATGTCCTGCGAAGCCTCATAGAAACGACTGTTGGCGTTGTAGCCCGCCTCGTACAACGCATGGGTAATGCTTACGCTCTGTGAGAGCTGGACTTTCACCCGCGAACGTAACGAGGCGACACTGTAGGCCCTGGGCGTCAGCCCGGTCAGTCTTTTGAAAATGCGGTGGAAATGAAAACCGCTGATCCCGACCTGCTCCGCAAGCGCGGTCAGATTGAGCATCGAATCGGCGGCATCGATCAGTCTGCAGGCCTGGGCAACGACTTCTGCGTGCTTGCGTTGCAGCGCGTTTGAGTCGCCGGCATTGCGCAGGGATGGGCGAAACCCGGCGGCCTCGGCGTCGTGCGCACTATCAAAAAACACCACGTTTTCCGGACGCGGCAGCCGGGTCGGGCTGCACGGCTTGCAATAGATGCCGGTGGTCAGCACGCCATAAACGAAGTCAGCGCCGGCGTGTGAACGCCGATTGACCAGGATGTCCCAGCGCGGGTCGTCTTCAGTGCGCAGGGCGCGTGCCGTTTGAGTGCCTTCTGTGCTGTCCATGGTCGAGCCTGCCTTGAGTTTCGATAAGCCTGCGCCTGTCGGAGCCACTGGGCACTCCGAGTCTTGCTTTCAAATTCGAGATGAGCCGAGTTCGCTGAAATCGACCGGTACTCGCCACAGATACCAGGCAGCAATGGTTCGGTAAGGCGCGAAGCGTTCGGCAAGCCGGGCCATTTGCCGGTGCGACGGTTTGAGTTGCAGAGCATACAGTCGCCGGTATCCTTCGCACACGCCGAAGTCGCTGGCTGGCATCACATCCAGCTGACCGAGCCCATAGATGAGCATCATCTCCACGGTCCAGCGCCCCACGCCCGGCAACTGGATCAGGCGTTCGACCAGCGCCTCGTTGCCCATCGCCAGCGCAGCACTGACCTCAGGCACCAGACCGTCCAACCGCGCAGCGGCAATCGCCTTGATCGCCCGGCATTTGGACGCCGAGAAGCCACAGGAACGCAGTGCCTGATCATCCAGCTCGACCAGTGCCGGGGCGCTCGGAAAGCTGACCTCTGGAAAGAGGGAGCGCAATCTCAGGACCATCGCATCGCCCGCCCTGGCATGCAATTGCTGATAGGCAACGGCCTTGACCAGCGCCTGAAACGGGTCCTGCGCTGCGCTGACCGGATGCAGACAAGGGCCGACCTGGTCGATCAGCGACTGCCATTGCGGGTCTAAAGACCTGAGCGCCGCGACCGCCTCGGCATGCTCGCGGTCGGTGCTGTCTGATTCTGATGACATGATGATTTCCAGATTAGAGCGGCAACCAGGGTTTACAGGAGGGTTGAAAATGATCGCTGATTGTCGAAGGCCGCGGAACGTTCAAAACACCGCGAGCGATTAGCTGAACCTGAGCTGAACGACCTGCCAAAAACGCAATCCCGATAAAAAACAACTACACGCATTCAAGAATGAGTATCATTATGTTACGCAGTGTTTCCGGCCGATGGCTCGTCGAGACACATTCACCCTACAGCTTTGACCCGGTGAGATATGCTCGTTCCCTTTTTGATCATGCTGCGCGAAGGCATCGAAGCCGCACTTATCGTTGGCATTATCGCCAGTTACCTGAAGCAGACCGGCCGCGGCGAGTGGATGCCTGCGGTGTGGATCGGCGTATTTCTGGCTGTCGCGCTGTCGCTGTTCGTCGGTGGCGGGCTTGAGTTGATGAGCGCCGAGTTTCCGCAGAAGCAGCAGGAACTGTTCGAAGGCATCGTCGGCCTGATCGCCGTTGGCATTCTCAGTTCCATGGTGTTCTGGATGCGCAAGGTGGCACGATCGATCAAACACGCGCTGCATGAGTCACTCGACGCGGCCCTCACCGGCTCGAAAAACCAGACCTACGCGCTGATCGCCATGGTGTTTTTCGCCGTGGCCCGCGAAGGGCTGGAAACCGTATTCTTTCTGCTCGCTGTGTTCCAGCAGAGCGAAGGCTCCGGCGCGCCGCTGGGCGCCCTGCTCGGTCTGTTGCTGGCGGTCGGTTTCGGCGTGGCCATCTACAGCGGCAGCATGCGTCTCAACCTGAGCCTGTTTTTCCGCTGGACCGGGCTGTTCATTCTGGTAGTGGCGGCGGGCATTCTCGCCAACTCCGTTCAGGCACTGCATGAAGCCGGGGTCTGGAATCACCTGCAGGAAGTGGTCTTCGACATCAGTGCACGGTTGCCGATGGACGGCCCTGCCGGTTCGGTGCTGGCAGGCATGTTCGGTTACCAGGACGCACCGACGGTCAGCACTCTGAGTGCCTACCTGATTTACCTGATCGGGGCGCTGCTGCTGTTCTTCAAGCCGCATACCCCGACGACTGGCAAGGTCATGCAGCCAAACACCTCTTCTGTTACGAACGAATAAGGGCCTCCATGTCTAACCGTCCCTCAGGGCCTTCCGGGAAAGCCCGGCCGCCCCGTGTCCTGCGATTGGCAGTCGCCGGCTCAGTGATCCTGATGATCGCCGCAGGCGGGCTGTTCTACTACGCCTCGCAGGTCGCCGCGAAAAAGCGCGCAGCCAATGCCGGAACTGAAACCGTGGTCAATATCCACGCGCACAACTGCGAACCGAACGCCTTGACGGTCGCGGCGGGCAACAACGCCTTCCGCATCGTCAACCGCTCCGAGCGCGCCGTCGAATGGGAAATTCTCGATGGCGTGCTGGTGATCGAAGAGCGGGAAAACATCGCGCCGGGCCTGAGCCAGGTGATCAATGCCAACCTGGCACCCGGCGATTACACGATTACCTGCGGTCTGCTGAGCAATCCGCGCGGCACCTTGCACGTCACGCCGACGGCAGAGTCCGACGCCAAGGCCAAGGCGCGTCCGTCCATGACCGCCTTCATCGGGCCGCTCTCCGAGTACCGCGTGTACCTGAGCCTGCAGAGTTCGGCGCTGATCAAGGCAGTCACCGCCCTGCAACAGGCCATTGATGCCGGCGACCTGAGCGCCGCCCAGGCGGCCTACCTGCCCGCCCGCGCCGCCTACCAGCGCATTGCACCGGCTGCACAGCGTCTCGCCGAACTGGACAATGCAATCAACGCCCGCGCCGACTACTACGAGAAACGTGAACAGGACCCCGGCTTCAGCGGTTTCCATCGCATTGAATACGGCCTGTTCGAGCAACACAGCGTCGAGGGCCTGACGCCGGTGGTGCAGCGTCTGCAAACCGATGTCACCCAGCTCAAGCAACAGTTGCTGGCGCAATCGCTGGCGCCCGAGCAATTGGCGGCCATCGCCACCCGCACCCTGCGCAGCCTGGCTGAGGTACGCAGCAACGGCGAAGAGGAACGCTACAGCCACAGCGACCTCAACGGCTTTGCTGCCAACCTGGACGGCACCCGCAAGATCGTCGACCTGCTGCGTCCGTTGCTGGCCCGCAGTGCGGGCGATCTGTTGCAGAAGATCGACGCGGCCATGGCCGATCTGGACACCACGCTCGATGCGCTGAGCAGCGCCGACGGTGGCGTGCGCCCGTACGATCAGGTGGACGCGACGCAGCGTCAGCAGATCGCCGCCAAGGCTGGCGCTCTGGCTGACGCGCTCAATGGTATCGACCCGGCACTCGGCCTCTCCGGCCTCTGATTTACTGGAGCACAGCACATCACCATGAAAAACCCGGACAGCAATCCAGACACAAGCAACGCTCCGACCTCCCTGCAACGCCGCCGCGTGCTGATGGGGCTTGGCGCTGCAGGGGCCGCGCTGGCTGGCAGCAGCCTGAGCGGCAACGTACTTGCCGCAGCACCTGCACAAGTCGCCGAAGCGCCAAACAGCGAGAAAACGCAGGACCACAACGCGTTTCACGGCGTGCATCAGAGCGGCATCGTCAACCCGCGCCCTGCCGCGGGCATGCTGGTGGCGTTCGATGTTCTGGCCGCCGACCGTGAGGACCTGGAACGCCTGTTTCGCACGCTGAACGAGCGCATCGCGTTCCTGATGACCGGTGGCCCGGTGCCGGAGATCGATCCGAAACTGCCCCCTCCGGACTCGGGCATTCTCGGCCCGGTGGTGACCCCGGACAACCTGACCATCACCGTGTCGGTGGGCGAGTCGCTGTTCGATGAGCGTTTCGGCCTGGCCCCGATCAAGCCGAAACGCCTGAGCCGGATGACCGGTTTCCCCAACGATGCGCTGGATCCGGCCAGTTGCCACGGCGATCTGAGCATCCAGTTCTGCGCCAACACCGCCGACAGCAACATCCATGCGCTGCGCGACATCGTCAAGAACCTGCCCGATCTGCTGCTGGTGCGCTGGAAACAGGAAGGCACCGTGCCGCCCCAGGCACCGAAGAAACCCGGTCAGCCGCCGGAAAGTGCGCGCAATTTCCTGGGTTTCCGGGATGGTTCGGCGAACCCGGATTCCAACAACCAGAAGACCATGAACGAACTGGTCTGGGTGCAGCCGGGCAGCGACGAACCGGCCTGGGCCGCCAACGGCAGCTATCAGGCGGTGCGCATCATCCGCAACTTCGTCGAGCGTTGGGACCGCACGCCGTTGCAGGAGCAGGAATCGATTTTCGGTCGCAGCAAAAGCACCGGCGCGCCCATGGACGGCAAGGTCGAGAGCGATGTGCCCAACTACGCGGCAGACCCGGAAGGCAAGAAAACCCGGCTTGATTCGCACATCCGCCTGGCCAACCCGCGTACCGCCGAAAGCCAGCGCAACCTGATCCTGCGTCGTCCGTTCAATTACTCCAACGGGGTGAACAAGAACGGGCAACTGGACATGGGCCTGCTGTTCATCTGCTACCAGGCCGATCTGGAAAAGGGCTTCATTACGGTACAGAGCCGGCTTAACGGCGAGCCGCTGGAGGAATACCTCAAACCGGTCGGTGGCGGCTATTTCTTCACCCTGCCGGGGGTAACCGGCGACCAGGATTTCATCGGTCGCTCGCTGCTGGCGGCCGTAGCGCCCACTAAAAACGCATGACCTATCCACTCCTGACCCGGAAGACACTCATGAAAAAGACGCCCCTGGCTTTGCTCCTGACCCTTGGCCTGCTCCAGACCCCACTGGCGGCCTTTGCCGCCACCGCGCCGCTGGATCTGGTAGGCCCGGTGTCGGACTACAAGATCTACGTGACCGAGAACATTGAAGAGCTGGTCAGCCACACCCAGAAATTCACCGATGCCGTGAAGAAAGGCGACATCGCGACAGCCAAAAAGCTCTACGCCCCTACCCGCGTGTACTACGAGTCGGTAGAACCGATTGCCGAACTGTTCAGTGACCTGGACGCCTCCATCGACTCACGCGTCGACGACCATGAACAAGGCGTGGCGGCGGAAGACTTCACTGGCTTCCATCGTCTGGAATATGCGCTGTTCTCGCAGAACACCACGAAGGATCAGGGCCCTATCGCCGACAAGCTGTTGAGCGACGTCAAGGACCTGGAAAAGCGCGTGGCCGACCTGACCTTCCCGCCTGAAAAAGTCGTCGGCGGCGCAGCAGCCCTGCTCGAAGAAGTGGCAGCGACCAAGATCTCCGGCGAAGAAGACCGTTACAGCCACACCGACCTGTATGACTTCCAGGGCAACATCGACGGCGCGAAAAAAATCGTCGACCTGTTCCGCCCGCAGATCGAACAGCAGGACAAGGCCTTCTCCAGTAAAGTCGACAAGAACTTCGCCACCGTGGACAAGATCCTCGCCAAGTACAAGACCAAGGACGGTGGCTTTGAAACCTACGACAAAGTCAAAGAAAACGATCGCAAAGCCCTGGTCGGCCCGGTCAACACCCTGGCAGAAGACCTCTCGACCCTGCGCGGCAAACTGGGCCTGAACTGACCTGAAACGCCGCGCCTGCCCAAGGTGCGGCTCTTTGCCCTGCCCGGTGGTTACTGCACCTGAGTGTGACGCAGAGCGTCACGAACTGCATTCCCACGCGGAGCGTGAGGAACGATAGTCATCAGCCTCTCAGCTACGCTTCTAAAAAGCTTTTCAACCACGATGGCACTGACGACGCAGAGTGCGACGTTAGTGACGGCTGAGTCCTGGCGCTGATCCGGGGGTAGCCTGGCAGGACGCCAGGCTAGCCGCACCGCGCCATGGATGGCGCGTTGCGGCGACCTCCGGATCAGTGTCAGGACGAAGGAACCCGACGAAGTCGGGCCGGAAACAGGAGCGAAAGGCTTTGGTTACTTTGGCCTCATCAAAGTAACTCGCCGAGGGGCGAAAAGGTGACCTGAGCCGAACTTCAATCCACCTGACAAAGAAAAACCGCCATGTGACGCAGAGCGTCAGAGCGTCACGAACTGCATTCCCACGCTGGAGCGTGAGGAACGATAATCTCACTACCGCCATCGTGCGACGCTCTGCGCCGCATGCCCTTCTGGACGCTCTGCGTCCGCTCCTAGATCCCGCTGAACCAGTTGTACCCCTGATCCTCCCAATACCCGCCAGGATTCTCGTTACTGACAAAAATCTCGACGATGTGCTTGGGATTCTTGAAGCCCAGCTTGGTCGGCACCCGCACCCGCAACGGGTAACCGTAATCAGGTGGCAGGGCCACTTCACCGAAATCCAGCGCCAACAAGGTCTGCGGATGCAGCGCAGTAGGCATATCCAGGCTTGAGTAATAGCGGTCAGCGCACTTGAAACCGACAAAACGCGCCGTCGTGTCAGCGCCGATATACTCCAGGAACGTCTTCAGCGGCACGCCGCCCCACTGCCCTATCGCACTCCAGCCCTCGATACAGATCAACCGCGTGATATCCGTGCGTTGCGGCAGTTTGCGCAGCGCCTCCAGCGTCCACGGCTGCTTGTCGCGCACCAGCCCCGACACCGCCAGTTGGTAATCGGCAAGATCCAGCTCCGGCACGTTGTATTCAGGGTAGAACGCATTGAACGGGAACGGGTTGGTCAACTGCGCCTTGCTATAGGTCGGCGCCAGCTTCTGGCCGTTGAACAGCCAGGCCTGAACCCGGTCATTCCAGCGCGACATGGCCCACAGCACCTTATCGACCTGATCGCCATCCTGCAGGTTGCAGCCCGTGAGCATCGACATCGCGCCCACGGTCAGCCCCGCGCGCAGAAACGAGCGGCGCTGGATATCGACCAGCTGACGCTGCTGCGCAGGCTCCAGAATGATGCGCTGAGTCGTACGTTTACGTGGTTCGTTCATGATTGCGCAGTTCCGTCTTCGTTCGGCTGGCGGCCGCCGGTAATCATCGGCAGCAAGGTACTGGGCACCAGCACGACCAGCAGCAGATGGACGATGACAAACGCGCCGATGGCGGTCATCGCCCCGAAATGTACCCAACGGGCGAAATCGAATCCGCCCAGCAGACTGACCAGCCCTTGAAATTGCACCGGCTTCCAGATGGCCAGGCCGGACAGCACCACCAATACGCCCATGGCCAGCACCAGCCAATACATCAGTCGTTGCACGGCGTTGTAACGGCCTTTGACGTGGACCAGGCGAAAATGCAGCGCGTCATTCATGTCACGCGTCACTTCGGACGGCCGTACCGGCAGCAGATCGCGCTTGAAATGGCGGCTGAACACGCCATACAGCACATAAATCAGACCGTTGATGACCAACAGCCACATCACCGCGAAGTGCCAGGCAATGGAACCGCCCAGCCAGCCGCCGAGTGTCAGGAATTTGGGAAAGGTGAACGGCATCAGTGGTGATGCGTTGTAAATCGCCCAACCGCTCATGAACATACAGACCATGCCCACGGCATTGACCCAGTGGGTCAGGCGCACCGGCCACGGATGAATGGGGCGGGTTTTCATGTCGAGATCCCTCTGATCAGGCATGGAAGAGGCTATCAGGGGCAGCCTTGTGCCCCTGATAGCCCTGGCGGTGATTACATCGGCGGTGTGAAACCGTCCTTGCCGACGGCAACACCGCGAGCGGACTTGCCGTCGTCAGCCGGGAATACCACGACCTTCGCGCCTTTGGTCAACTGGTCAACCTTGCCTGGCTCGACGTAGGCGACAGGCACATCCTGCGGCACCACCAGTTTCTTCTCGCCACCTTCATACTTGACGATGAGTGTGCGGCCATTGGTGTCGGCCAATGTGCCAACGGTGCCATTGGTCATGGTGCCGGTGCTGCCATCCGCGTTTTGCCAGCCATAGTGACCTTCGCCGCTGCCTTTGAGGCTCGCCTCAAAAACGGTCACTTCCAGCGCTTCCAGCGTGCCGTCAGATTTCGGTTTCGCTGCCGAACCGACAAAACTGCCGTCTTTGATTTGCTTGAAGTCAGCTTCGGACACAAGACGAATACCGGTCTTGTCAGTCAGCTTGATACTTTCGTGCTGACCCGAACGGGTGGTGAAGTCGAGGGTGTCGGCGCTGACGCTGTCGACGGTCCCGCGCATGGGTTTGACCACCTTCATGTCGGCAGCCTGGGTCATGACAGCGGCACTGAGCAACAGCAGGCCGAACGTAGTAGAGAGTGCAGTCTTCATCGGTACTTCCTTGGCAGGTGAGATCTGAAAGCCATCCTTGCACCGCTACCGGCACCGTAGAATGACCGGGCAATGACATTTTTGTCATTCGCCGGACACCCTGTCGGCAACTGGTTAGACTCCGGCATCGGCGCAACAAGGGCGCCAGGAAAAGCGTAGCGGACAAAACGATGCATATCCTGCTAATTGAAGATGACACCAAAACCGGCGAATACCTGAAGAAGGGACTGGGCGAATCCGGCTACGTGGTCGACTGGACGCAGCACGGTGCCGACGGCCTGCATCTGGCGCTGGAAAACCGCTATGACCTCATCGTGCTGGACGTGATGCTGCCAGGCATCGACGGCTGGCAGATCATCGAAGTCCTGCGCGCCAGGCAGGACGTGCCAGTGCTGTTTCTGACCGCGCGCGACCAGTTGCAGGACCGAATTCGCGGCCTGGAACTGGGTGCCGACGATTATCTGGTCAAGCCGTTTTCCTTCACCGAACTGCTGCTGCGCATCCGCACCATCCTGCGCCGCGGCGTGGTACGCGAGGCGGACCACTTTCATCTGGCCGACCTGGAACTGGACCTGCTGCGCCGCCGCGTAACGCGCCAGCAGCAGGTCATCGTGCTGACCAACAAGGAGTTCGCTCTGCTGCACCTGTTATTGCGCCGCGAAGGCGACGTACTGTCCAGGGCACAGATCGCCTCGGAAGTCTGGGACATGAATTTCGACAGCGACACCAATGTCGTGGACGTCGCCATCAAGCGCCTGCGCAGCAAGGTCGACCTGCCCTACCCGGTCAAGCTCATCCACACCGTGCGTGGCATCGGTTATGTGTGCGAGGTGCGGCCATGCGACGCCAGCCTTCCCTGACCCTGCGCTCGACCCTGGCCTTTGCCCTGGTGGCGATGCTCACCGTCAGCGGCGCAGGCCTGTACCTGTATCAGTCAATCGAAGAAACGGTCATGCAGCGCAGCGACCATGCCGTGCTCGCGCGGCTGGACCACTTTCGCAAGCTGTTGCGCTATGACCTGACCATGGACAACCTCAAGGGCAGCCCGCAGCTGTTCGAGAACATGCTCGACAGCGAAGAAGACATCTTCATCATCGGCGAGCCGGGCAAGTCACCGGTCATCTCGGTCAATCCGCAGCACGCGCCCCTGCCGGAGCTGCCGACCGTGGCGCAGGACCAACCGCTGCGGGTCGATGACCTGCGCAGCGGCATGAGCCTGCAAGGCGTGCCGTTGCGCGCTGCCGCCGTCCAGGTGATGTCCAACGGTGTCGAAGTGCGCTTGCAGGCTGCGCACCTGATGGTCAAGGAAATGGCCATGCTCGCCAGTTTCCGTCAGCGTATCTATATAGCTGTGGCCCTGGCGTTTCTGATCACCGCAGCCCTGGGTTATGTGCTGCTGCGCCGCGGCTTGCGTCCACTGCGCAGAATGGCCGCCCACGCTGCCGCCATCACCCCGGCCAGCCTGCACAAACGCCTCGACAGCCGCGATACACCCGTCGAGCTGCAACAACTGAGCGATGCCTTCAACGCCATGCTTGACCGTCTGGACGATGGCTACCGGCGCCTGATGCAGTTTTCTGCCGATCTGGCCCATGAAATCCGCACACCGGTCGGCTCACTGATGGGCCATTGTCAGGTCGCCTTGCGCCAGAACCGCAGCGCCGATGAATATCAGGCGCTGCTGGCCTCCAATCTGGAAGAGCTGGAACGCATCTCGCGGCTGGTGGAAAGCATTCTGTTTCTGGCACGGGCGGACGAAGCCCAGGCCGCGCTGGAACGTCAGGCGCTGGATATGCATGACGAACTGCAACGGGTCGCCGGCTATTTCGAGGGGCTGGCCGAAGAACGCAACCTGACCCTGAGCACCCACGGACAAGGCACGCTGCTGGCCGATCCGATTTTGCTGCGGCGTGCATTGAGCAATCTGGTCGCCAATGCGATTCGCTACGCTGATGAAGACAGCGAGATTCTGATGCGAGTGACGGCTGTGGACAGGCACTGGAAGATCGATGTGGAGAATCAGGGACCGGTGCTGCCGGAGGCCACCCTCGCACGCTTGTTCGATCGTTTCTATCGCGGTGACGCCTCACGCCATGAGCGCTCGGATTCCAACGGCCTGGGGCTGGCGATCGTCACGGCAATCATGCAACTGCACGGCGGTCGGGTCGAAGTCGCTCAACCCGCCGTCGGCAGAATCTGCTTCAGTCTGATATTCCCAGCGGCCTGAAGCCTGCAGTGCGCAAGGATCAATTCTTTTTCTCGTGGGCAATGGCCAGCTTGTAGAACGTGGCCGAGCCGCCTTCCGTGGTGTAGCCGGTATTGTCCTGGGTATAGACCCCTGCCTTGAAGTAGAACAGTTTGCTGGCCCAGGCTGAATCCAGCTTGGCGTACCAGACCGCGTCAAAGGCATTGACCGTCAGATCGCCAGACGGCGACAGGTTGATGGTGTAGTTGAATTGCTTGTTGAGCGGCACACCCTGCGCAATGTTGATGACCTCGATTTCCGAGTCCGGCGTACGACGAAACTTGGCGACGATATTGCCGGTCTGCAGCTTCTCCTTGTACTGGTACTCCACCTTCAGCAGCGGTTCGGTGCTCTGGTAGCAGTGGATCTGACCGATCACGATCTTGCCGCTGGAAGGCACCTGATCGACTTCCAGGGTCGCGCGCAGAAAATTGTCGGCACTAGAGTAGGCCCAGTTGAACACCCTTCCGTCCGAAGTCGTCTCGCGCAATTCGGAACGCGGGTACTTGGCGTTTTCGGTGGTTGAACCCGTTACCGGTGCCCAGAAAAACAGCGTATCCCCGGACTGAAAGTAGCCATCCCGATAGCCCTTTACCAACTTGGGGGTTTCGATAATGGTCGCGGGGCTTCCGACAGGGACGGAGAGATTCCAGGTAGCAAGGTCGATCATCGCGTAGCTCGCAAGGTGCGCATCGCGCACCAACTGAATGGCTCTGAAACGGGTGTGCTGGCCCGTTTGGTCATCCAGACTATCGGCTTAATCGTTTATTTTTTAAACAGACTCGACAACGCTTTGGCGTCAACAAACCGTCTAAAATCGGCCAATGCCATTACTACGATATCAATTGTTACGATGCGGCCATGTGCCACTCTCAAGCTGCAAGCATTGATTCACGTGAAGAAGTGTTTTGTGAAGTGCGTCATTTTTTTGAATGTATCGAGGCCGATACAGCGCAAAAAACCGCAAATTCCCGACAGACGGTAGCGGTTATCTTCAGGATAAATGAACTTCCATTGTCCGGAGCTGACCAAGGCGGCCCTTTTAGAGCGTCACGTCGCCTCGAAACGCGCTCTTAACGGGCAGAAAAGAAACCACCTCCGCCTGGCGGCTGCGGGTTGACTGTAAGCAGTTGTTACGAGATATTAGTTAGCAAGCTATTTATCTCCCTGCTAACAATATCGCTCCTAACTAAATTCCTGGTGTTTTTCCATGTCTGTCGAAGCCTTGCATCGGACAATCAGCAGTGGTCTGGTGGCCGCGTCTCGCCAATGGCGACGCATCTGCCAGAACACGCTGGTGACCTATGGCATTTCCGAAGCCTGCGCAGGTCCGTTGCTGGCCATCGCACGTCTGGGCGATGGCGCACATCAGGTGAAAGTCGCCCAGGCGGCCGGTATGGAAAGCCCGACGCTGGTGCGTCTGCTTGATCAGCTGTGCAAGGCTGACATCGTTTGCCGCACTGAAGACCCGAATGACCGCCGCGCAAAGGCCTTGAGCCTGACGCGCAAAGGTCGCGAACTGGCCTGTTCGATCGAAGCCGAACTGACTCGCTTGCGCGCCGAAGTGCTGCAAGGGCTGCAACCTGCCGACCTGGAAGCCACGTTACGGGTGTTACAGGCGTTTGCCGATGCGGCGCAGCGCGAACACGGGGGCCAGGCTTGAACGGATTTTTCTCCAGCGTTCCACCTGCACGCGACTGGTTCTACGGTGTACGCACCTTCGGCGCATCAATGCTGGCGCTGTACATCGCATTGTTGATGGAAATGCCCCGCCCCTACTGGGCAATGGCCACGGTGTACATCGTCTCCAGCCCCTTCGTTGGCCCGACCAGCTCCAAGGCCCTTTACAGGGCCGCCGGGACCCTGGCCGGTGCTGCGGCATCGGTGGTGCTGGTGCCCATGTTCGTGCAGACGCCCTTGTTGCTGGCCATCGTGGTCGGGCTGTGGACCGGTACCCTGTTGTTTCTGTCCCTGCACTTGCGCACCGCCAACAGCTACGCATTGATGCTGGCCGGCTACACCATGCCGCTGATTTCGCTGCCGGTGGTCGACAACCCGCAGGCTGTGTTCGACATCGCGGTGTCGCGTACCGAAGAGATTTTTCTCGGCATCATCTGCGCCGCTGTCGTGGGTGCGATGTTCTGGCCCAGACGCCTGGCACCGGTGTTTCAGGCCACCACGGAAAAGTGGTTCAGTGACGCCGCGACTTACAGTCAGCGCTTTATCAGCCGCACCTGTCAGCCCGAAGAAATCGGCACACTGCGAAATTCGATGGTCGGCAGCTTCAACTCGCTGGAAATGATGATCGGCCAGTTGAGCCACGAAGGCGCCCGCAAGCAAACCGTGCGCAATGCCAATGAACTGCGCGGCCGGATGATCCACCTCTTGCCGGTCATTGATGCGCTGGATGACGCGCTGTGGGCGCTGGAGCGACGCACACCCGAGCTGCTGGCCAGCGTCAGACCCTTATTGCACAAGACTTGCGACTGGCTCGAAAGCACTGCCGACGGGCCGCAGGTGGAGCAATGGCAGCAGCTGCATCGTGATCTGCAGAGCCTGCAACCGGACTCCGCGCAACTGGACGATCGCGATCAACTGCTGCTCTCCAATACGCTGTTCAGGCTGGGCGAATGGATCGACCTGTGGCTGGATTGCCGAACCCTGCAATACGCGATCAAGACCGACGACCAGTCACAGTGGCGCGCGGTCTACCGCCATTGGCGCCTGGGCCGTCTGACCCCGTTTCTCGACCGCGGTCTGATGCTCTATTCGGTGACTTCGACGGTGCTGGCGATCATCGCCGCGTCGGTGTTGTGGATTCTGCTCGGCTGGAAAGATGGCGCAAGTGCCGTGGCACTGGCGGCGGTGTCGTGCAGCTTCTTCGCCGCCATGGACGACCCTGCTCCGCAAATCTACCGGTTCTTTTTCTGGACCCTGCTCTCGGTGGTGTTCGCCAGCCTGTACCTGTTTGTGGTGCTGCCCAACCTGCATGACTTCCCGATGCTGGTGCTGGCCTTTGCCGTGCCGTTCATTTGCGTCGGCACCCTGACCGTGCAGCCGCGCTTCTTTCTCGGCACGCTGCTGACCATCGTCAACACCTCGTCGTTCATCAGTATCCAGAGCGCTTATGACGCGGACTTCATGAACTTCCTCAACGCCAACCTGGCGGGTCCTGTCGGACTGCTGTTCGCCTTCATCTGGACCCTGGTGTTCCGCCCGTTCGGCGTCGAACTGGCGGTCAAGCGCCTGACCCGGTTCAGCTGGCGTGACATCGCCAGTCTCAGTGATAACGCGTCTCTGGCCGAGCATCGGCGCATGGGCGTGCAAATGCTCGACCGCCTGATGCAACAACTGCCGCGCCTGACGCTCACCGCCCAGGACACCGGGATTGCCCTGCGTGAACTGCGCGTCGCGCTGAACATGCTCGACCTGCTGGCCTACACCCGCCGTGCCACGCCTGCGGCCCAGGTGCTGTTGCGTCAGGTGATCGACGAAGTCAGCGGCTATTTCAAACTGTGCCGCAAGGCCGGTGAACGGCTACCCGCGCCCAGAGGCCTGCTGATGGCCATGGACCGCGCACGCCGTTCACTGACCGATCAGGAGATGGGCGACAACCCGGCCCGGCTGCACCTGCTGCATGCCCTGAGTGGCCTGCGCCTGGCTCTGCTGCCGGGGGTCGAGATCGTCACCGTGGGCGGGGAACTGACCGAGCAACTGCCGCATAACATCGATGGAGCGCCCCTGTGATCGGTGATCTGGACATCAGCGGGATCTTCATCCCCACGTTCCTGGCGATGATGGGCATCGCCTATCTGCTGTTTCTGGTCGTGCACGCGGTGCTGTCGCGTGCCCACTTCTACCGTCTGGTCTGGCACCGGGCTTTGTTCAACGTAGGTCTATACGCTTTGTTGCTCGGCGCCGTGGATACTCTAAGTCGATACCTGATGACATGAAAAAACCGATACTGACACTGGGCCGCGTGGTCCTGACTCTGCTGGTTGTCACCCTGGCCGCCGTGGTCGTATGGCGCATGGTGATGTATTACATGTATGCGCCGTGGACGCGGGACGGGCATATCCGCGCCGATGTCGTGCAGATCGCTCCGGACGTGTCCGGACTGATCCAGAAGGTTGAAGTCACTGACAACCAGCCCGTGCACAAGGGCCAGATCCTGTTCACCATCGATCAGGACCGTTTCCGTCTGGCACTGCGCCAGGCGCAGGCGACGGTCGCCGAACGTCAGGAAACCTGGGAACAGGCGCGCCGCGAGAACAAGCGTAACCGTGGTCTGGGCAATCTGGTCGCCCGCGAGCAACTGGAAGAAAGCCAGTCACGCGAAGCTCGGGCCCTTTCGGCGCTGGGCGAATCAAAGGTTGCAGTGGATGCCGCACAGTTGAACCTGGATCGCTCGGTGATCCGCAGTCCGGTGGACGGCTACCTCAACGACCGCGCGCCCCGCGAACATGAGTTCGTCACTGCCGGGCGCCCGGTGCTTTCGGTGGTCGATTCGACGTCGTTCCACATCGATGGCTATTTCGAGGAAACCAAGCTCGATGGGATTCATGTCGGCCAGGGCGTCGACATCCGCGTCATCGGCGACACAGCGCGGCTGACCGGCCATGTGGTGAGCATCGTTGCCGGTATCGAAGACCGCGACCGCAGCAGCGGCTCGAACCTGCTGCCCAACGTCAATCCGGCCTTCAGCTGGGTGCGTCTGGCGCAGCGGATTCCGGTGCGGATCGCCTTCGATGATGTGCCTGCCGACTTCCGCATGATTGCCGGGCGTACCGCGACGGTGTCGATCATCGACGACACCCAGGAGCGCAGCCGATGAAACGTGCTTTACGCGTGGCTGCTCTCGGCTTTACCGCCGTGCTGTCAGCCTGCCAGATGGTCGGCCCGGATTACCAGGTGCCCAAAGACGGCGCGATCAACCGTCCGGACCTGCAGGGTGAACTGGCTGGCCGCTCGGTCAACACGGTTTCGGCCCCGGTGCCTGCGCACTGGTGGCGCCTGTATCAGGATGCGCGTCTGGATGAGCTGGTGCGCCAGGCTATCGCGTCCAATACCGACCTGCGCATTGCCGCGGCCAACCTGCAGCGTGCCCGCTATCAGACCTCGGAAGCCGAGGCGGCTGGCGGTTTTACCAACGGCGCGAAGATCGGCGCGCAGCGCGTGCAGGAGTCAGGCGAGGCGTTTCTGCTGACCGACAAGGTGCCGGTGGCCAATGTCGGCGATGTGGGTCTGACCACTTCATACCAGTTCGATCTGTTCGGCACCTTGCAGCGTGGCATCGAAGCGGCGCAGGCCAATGTCGATGCCAATCAGGCGGCGGTGGATACGGCACGCATCACGGTGGTCGCCGATGTGGTGCGCGCCTACACGCAGATTTGTGCGGCCAACGAAGAACTCGACATCGCCCGCGCATCGCTGGACTTGCAAAAACAGAGTGTGTCCCTCAACCAGCGCCTGCGTGATGCCGGGCGTGGCGATGAAACGCAGGTCACTCGTTCACAGACACAGTTCAAGTCGTTACGCGCCGAAATGCCCCGTTACGAGGCGCGCCGTCAGGCTGCAATCTTCCGCCTGTCGATGCTGCTGGCCAAACCTGTCGAGCAACTGCCCGCCGGGGTAAGCACCTGCAACCAGCTGCCGCAGATTGCGCAGGTCATGCCTGTTGGTGACGGCGCAGCGCTGCTCAAACGCCGCCCGGATGTGCGTCAGGCTGAACGCCATCTGGCGATGTCGACTGCCGAGATCGGTGTTGCCACCGGCGAGCTGTATCCGGACATCAGCATCGGCGCGAGCATTGGCACCACCGGCCTGATCGAGAACCTTGGCAAGCCGGCGGCCAATCGCTGGGGCTTCGGGCCGCTGTTGAACTGGACCATCCCGTCCAATGGCTCACGCGCCCGCATCCATCAGGCCGAAGCCTCGGCGCAGGCGGCACTGGCGCGCTTTGACGGTGTGGTGCTCAATGCCATCCGTGAAACCCAGACCGGTCTGGCGCAATACACCGCCCTGCTCGACCGCCGCGACGCCCTCAAAGAAGCCGAGCAATCCGCCAGGGAAGCGGCTGACCAGACGCACCGCTTCTATCAGGCCGGACGCGCTTCGTTTCTCGCCGATCTGCAGGCCACACGCACTTACACTGACGTGCGCGCGCAAATGGCGGAGGCCAACACGCAGGTGGCCATGGGGCAGATCAATCTGTTTCTGGCACTCGGCGGCGGCTGGGAGAAGGATGACGTGGCGCAGAAATAGGATGGGCGTTCGCCCCGCCATCAAGCCTCGTTCGGATGGATTACGTCGCAATTTGCTTTGTCAGTGCCACTGTGATCGAAAAGCGCTTTAGAGTAGTCGGGCTAGAGGCACGGCCCGGAACCTGATGACTATCGTTCCTCACGCTCCGCGTGGGAATGCAGTTCGTGACGCTCTGCGTCACACAGCGGTTTTTCGTTGTCAGGTGGATAGGGTTCGGCTCAGGTCACCTTTTCGCCCCTCGGCGACCTACTTTGATGGGGCCAAAGTAGGCAACCCCCCTCGCTCCGGTTTCCGGCCCGACTTCGTCGGGTTCCTTCGCCCTGTCACTGATCCGGGGGTCGCCGCAACGGGCCCTCCATGGCCCGGTGCGGCTAGCCTGGCGTCCTGCCAGGCTACCCCCGGATCAGAGCCAGGACTCAGCCGTCACTAACGTCGCATTCTGCGTTGTCAGTGCCATCGTGTTCGAAAAGCATTTCGGTGGCAGTGACTGCGATTTTGAATCTCGTCCCCACGCTCCAGCTTGACTATCGTTCCAACGCTCCGCGTTGGAATGCAGTTCGTGACGCTCTGCGTCACACGGTGGTTTTTCGTTGTCAGGTGGATTGGGGGCTCGACTCAGGTCACCTTTACGCGGGCTATAACGACCTTTTCGCGAGCAGGCGAAGCGTCGTCCGGCTCGCTCACGCAGGTCTTGTGTGCTTGCACTCAACCACCCAATGCTCCTAGGCTCACCCGATCTTTGATTCGGGAAGCACCATGGACAGCTCTCTCAGCCGCCGCGAGCGGCTGCATATTGTTATTTTCGAGGCCAATACGCCTGCTGGGCGGATGTTTGACAAGGCGGTGCTGGTCGCGATTCTGCTCAGTCTGCTGGTCACTATCATCGACAGCATCGAGAGTATTCATCGTGATTACGCGATGCTTTTCGCGTGGATCGAATGGGGCTTCACGCTGATGTTTGCCATCGAATACATGCTGCGCCTCTATTGCTCGCCACGGCCGCTGAAGTACGCCTTCAGTTTCTACGGGTTGGTGGACCTGCTGGCGATCGTGCCGGGCGTGCTGTCGATCTATTACAGCGATGCGCAATACCTGCTGATCGTGCGGATCATCCGTATGCTGCGGATCTTCAGGGTGCTCAAGCTCGGCACCTACCTGCGCCAGGCCAATTACCTGCTGGCGGCGCTGCGTGGCAGCAAGCAGAAGATCATCGTGTTTCTGGTCACGGTGTCTACGCTGGTCACGGTGTTCGGCACACTGATGTATGTGATCGAAGGTCCGGAGCATGGTTTCACCAGCATTCCCAAGGGCATTTACTGGGCCATCGTGACCCTGACGACGGTGGGCTTTGGCGATATAGTGCCCAAGACCCCGCTCGGCCAGATGCTCTCCTCGCTGGTGATGATCACCGGTTACTCGATCATCGCCGTGCCCACCGGGATATTCACCGCCGAGCTGGCCAACGCCATGCGCGGCGAGCAGCTGAAACACGATTGTCCGGTGTGCTCGAAAAACCTTCACGAGCATGGCGCGGCGTTCTGCTCACGCTGCGGCAATCAATTGTTTACAAAAACAGAGCACAAGGCATAAGCAAAGATCTTTTCGGTCTTTAAACCGCAGGCACGATGCTGATAGTGTCGCGGCATTACGCCATCAGGCTTGTCACATGACGCTTCATCTCAAGGACCTTGCAGTGATTAAACTCTTCGCCGCCTCGCTACTGGCCGCCGGCCTGGCTTTTGCCAACGCTGCCCAGGCAGCTCCGCCGCTGCTCAACGTCTCCTATGACGTGATGCGTGATTTCTACAAGGACTACAACAGCGCCTTCCAGAAGCACTGGAAAGCCGAGAAGAATGAAGAGGTGACCGTGCAGATGTCCTTCGGCGGGTCGAGCAAGCAAGCGCGTTCGGTCATCGACGGGCTGCCGGCTGACGTGATCACCATGAACATGGCCACTGACATCAACGCCCTGGCCGACAATGGCAAGCTGGTGCCGGAAGACTGGGTCAGCCGCCTGCCAAACAACAGCGCGCCCTTCACCTCGGCCACGGTGTTCATCGTGCGCAAAGGCAACCCGAAGGCGATCAAAGACTGGCCGGACCTGATCAAGGATGGCGTCGAAGTCATCGTGCCCAACCCGAAAACCTCGGGCAACGGCCGCTACACCTACCTGTCGGCCTGGGGCTACACCCTGAAAAAAGGCGGCGATGAAGCGGCGGCGAAGAAATTCGTCGGTGATCTGTTCAGCCATGTGCCAGTGCTTGATACCGGCGGCCGTGGTGCGACCACTACGTTCATGACCAACCAGATCGGCGACGTGCTGGTCACCTTCGAGAACGAAGCGGAAATGATCGCCCGTGAATTCGGTCGCGACCAGTTCGAAGTGGTCTACCCGTCCGTGTCGGCAGAAGCCGAGCCACCGGTCAGTGAGGTCGACAAGGTCGTGGACAGGAAAGGATCCCGCCCCCTGGCTGAGGAATACCTGAAATACCTGTGGTCACCGGAAGGCCAGGAAATCGCGGCCAAAAACTACCTGCGCCCGCGTGACCCGCAGGTGCTGGCCAAGTATACGGATCGCTTCCCGAAAGTGGACTTCCTCTCGGTGGAGAAAACCTTCGGTGACTGGCGCACAGTGCAGAAGACCCACTTCATCGACGGCGGTGTGTTCGACCAGATCTATCCGGGCAAATAAGCCGCTCAGGCAATGCAAAACGGCGACCTGCAAGGTCGCCGTTTTTATTCAAGCCTGAATCATTTACTGAACTGTTTGCCCAGCCCTGCCGGCACGCCACTGACATCAGTCGCCTGCCACGGACCGTTGGGGCTGGTTGCCCAGCTCCAGCCGTCATTCCACTGATAGTAGGTGCGCTGGCGATAGAAGGTATTGGGCTGATCGTCCATCACGTACACGCCCAGGCGCGGGTCCCAGTGGCTACCGCCGCCCGGTGGCGGCGCGAAGCTGGCCGAGGATTTCGGCGCTGCGGCAGGCGCCTTGGCAGGCTCCGAAGGCGCGCTACTCGGACGCGGCGCGCCGGGCTGCTGGCCACCCGGCAGGTTGAGGATCGGCTCCTGGCTATGTGGCGGTGCCGGATGCTGGACAGCACAGGCACTCAGGCCAACGACCAGACCCAACAAGGTGATGCGTGCGGTACGGTACATAAGCGAATTCTCTAGTTATCCGGACTGTCAATGGTCAACGCCTGCTGAACCCCGGAATCACTGGCCAGTGGCTGACTGCGGCCGATCCACTCACCGGTGGTTGGCTGCCCTGCGCGAGACACTCGCGCAACCAGTTGGACTTGCGCAAAGTTCGACAGGTTCAGTTGCGGCATCATTGCGTCGGCATCGCTCAGTTCCACCTCGGCAGGCAAGTCCGCCACGGTAATGCGTTTGACCGCCAAAGGCGCCGCCGGGCCATTGATGGCGCGGGCGAAGATGAACACGCTGTCGTTCGGCCTTACCTTGCCTTGAAGTGCCGCAGCCAGCTCGACATGAATTTTTATCGACTTCGCCTTAACTGCCGGCGCCGCGTCTGCCGCGCGTTTGGCGAGGTTATCTCTGGCGCGGGCAATGCCGCCTTCCAGTGCCGAACGCGATGCGTCATCTGCGGGCAGTGCTGCGAGCAACCGGGTCCAGTAATCCACCGCCGCCTGATAGCGCTGTGTTTCGAACGCGGCAATCCCCAGCAGACCAAGGCTGGTGACTTCCCTGGGGTCAGCCTGCAGCGCTTCGTCGGTCAGCGCCTGCACCTGGGGTGTGAAGTGCTTGTCGCTGGCGAAATACAGCGCCTGAGCCCATTGCCCGAGCAACTCGGGCTGCCGTCCGGCCAGCGCTACCGAACGCTCGAACATCTGCGCGGCATCACCCGGGCGGTTCTGCGCCATGTAGCTGCGCGCCAGAAAATACAGGTTTTCGGCTGAGTCCGGTTGAGCCTGCACGCTGCGCTCCAGACGCTGGGTCATGTCTGCCAGCGAGGTCGGTGGACGAGCGAATTCGCGACTCAGTTCAACCCGGTCGCTGGCCCCCAGCTGGAGATAGCCCGCCAGCCCCAACACCGGGACCAGCAGCGCAGCAAGCAGCAGCAAGGGCTTGCCCAGGCGCGAAGTCCGGTCGGGCTCCGCACCTTCGGTGTCGGCAAGCAGCTCGCGCGCTGCTTCGGCACGTGCAGCCTGCAGTTGCACCACCGACAACACGCCCTGCTCCTGCTGAACCTGCAATTCGTTCAGTCGCTCCTGATACAACGCCACGTTCAGAGCCGTGCGGTCTTCTTCCCGTTGCGCGCGATGGCCGCGCAGCAGCGGAATCAGCAAGAAGCTCAGCGCAACCAGCAGCAACAGCCCGGTTGCCATCCAGAAATCGATCATGGGCGGTGCTCATCCAGCAAGGTGGCAAGACGCTGCCTTTCATCTTCGGAAAGCTCATCGGGCTGTGCGGATTGCGCCTTGCGGCGTCGGCTGACGATAAAGCCGATCACCGCCAGCCCGCCGACCAGCAGAGCGGCGGGCCCGAACCACAGCAACCAGGTACGCGCATTGAGGCTCGGCTTGTAGCGAACGAAATCACCATAGCGATCGACCATGAAATCGATGATCTGCTGGTTGCTCTGCCCTTCGCCCAGCATGCGGTAGATTTCCTTGCGCAAATCAGCGGCAATCGGCGCATTGGAGTCGGCGATGTCCTGGTTCTGGCATTTCGGGCAACGCAGTTCTCTGGTCAGTTCGCTGTAGCGCGCGCGCTCGGCGTCGTCGCGAAAGGCATAAGCGTCGATGGCCGCGTGAGCAATGCCTGAGCACAGCACGCTGAGCAGGACGATCAGCAGACGGCGCTTCATGGCCGTGCCTCATCAACCAGTTGCTGATAGCGCGCGGCAAGCTTTTCGCGCCAAACTGCGTCGTCGATGACCCCGACGTGTTTGTAACGAATGATGCCTTGAGCGTCGATCAGGAAGGTTTCCGGCGCACCGTACACCCCCAGATTGAGCCCCAGAGAGCCGTCCTGATCACGAATATTCAACTGATACGGATCATGAAATTCCTTGAGCCATTTCAGCGCGTCGGCGTTGACGTCCTTGTAATTCACGCCATAGATCAGCACGCCCTGCTGCGCCAGCCGGGTGAGCACCGGATGCTCCACCCGGCAGGCCACGCACCAGGTGCCCCAAACGTTGATTAGCGCAGGTTTGCCGAGCAGATCGGCACGGCTCAACATCCGCTCGCCCTGCACCGCCGGTAGCGAAAATGCCGGAAAAGGCTTGCCGATCAGTGCCGAGGGCAGCTCGGCGGGGTCCAGATACAAACCGCGATACAAGAACGCCGCGACGCCCAGAAACAGCACCAGTGGCAGTACCATGACCCAACGTTTCATTGTGCAGCTCCCGACATACCCAACGCCTCGCGCACCTTGTTCTTCACCCGGGTGCGATAACGCCGGTCCAGCGCCGCCAGCACCCCGCCCAGACCGGTCAGCAGGCCGCCAAGCCAGATCCAGCGCACAAACGGTTTGACATGAACCCGAACGGCCCACGCGCCATCGCCCAGCGGTTCACCCAGGGCGACATACAGGTCACGGCTGAAACCGGCATCAATGCCCGCTTCGGTCATCATCGACTGCTGCACGGTGTAGAAGCGCTTCTCCGGGTGCAGTTCGGTCAGTTGAACGTCGTTGCGCAGCACGCGAACGGTGCCCCGATCCGAGGTGAAGTTCGGCCCTTCATAATGCCGGGCGCCCTCGAAGACAAAGGTATACCCACCCAGTTCGGTGGACTCGCCGGGGGCCATACGCAAATCGCGCTCGGCGCTGTTCTGGCTCGACAGCACCACACCCAGCGCGCACACGACAATGCCAAGGTGCGCCAGCTGCATGCCCCAGTAGCTGCGGGTCAGACTGCGTGCGCCGCTGAGCAGCCCCTTGTGGCGAGTCTTGTCGAGCAGGTCGCGAACCCCGGCCAGCAGCACCCAGGCGGCGAGCATCAGGGTCGCCAGCACCGCCCACTGGAAATCGCCCAGCAGCAGACCGGCAAGCACCGCCAGAACAACGCTGCCAATCAGTACCGGGGCCAGCATGCCGAGCAGCCATTTCAGCGGCGTGTCCTTCCAGCGCACCAGTACGCCGACCGCCATCACCACCAGCAGCAAGCCCATCAATGGCACGAACAGTGTATTGAAGTACGGCGGCCCGACCGACATCTTGGCGCCGCTCATGGCATCGATCACCAGCGGATAAAGGGTGCCCAGCAGAATCATGGACGCGGCAACCACCAGCAACAGGTTATTGCCCAGCAGCAGGGTTTCCCGCGACCACAGGCCGAATCCGACCTGGCTTTTGACCACCGGTGCGCGAATCGCGAACAGGGTCAGCGAGCCACCCACCACGACCAGCAGGAACATCAGGATGAACACGCCGCGCGCCGGGTCCGAGGCAAAGGCGTGCACGGAGGTCAGCACCCCGGAACGGACCAGGAACGTGCCCAGCAGGCTCAGTGAAAACGCAGCAATGGCCAGCAATACCGTCCAGCTCTTGAACACGCCACGTTTTTCCGTGACCGCCAGCGAGTGAATCAGCGCAGTGCCGACCAGCCAAGGCATGAACGAGGCGTTTTCCACCGGGTCCCAGAACCACCAGCCGCCCCAGCCCAGCTCGTAATACGCCCACCATGAGCCCAGGCTGATGCCGATGCCGAGAAAGGCCCAGGCCACCAGCGTCCACGGCCTGGACCAGCGCGCCCAGGCAGCGTCGAGTCGACCGCCGAGCAAGGCGGCGATGGCGAATGCAAACGCCACGGAGAAGCCGACATAGCCCATGTACAGCATCGGCGGATGCACGATAAGGCCAATATCCTGCAACAACGGGTTCAGATCACGTCCATTCGCGGGCATCTGCGGCAACAGACGCGCGAACGGATTTGAGGTGAGGATCAGAAACGACAGGAAACCCAGGCTGATCATGCCCATCACGGCGAGGACCCGCGCCAGCATCACCTGCGGCAGTTGCCGGGAAAACACCGACACGGCGAAGGTCCAGCCACCGAGAATCAATGCCCAAAGCAGCAACGAACCTTCATGCGCGCCCCACACGGCGCTGAACTTGTAGTACCAGGGCAGCGCGGTGTTGGAGTTCTGTGCAACGTAGGCGACAGAGAAGTCGTCGACCATGAACGCGTAGGTCAGGCAACCGAAGGCGAAGATCAGAAAGCTGAACTGGCCCCAGGCTGCCGGACGGGCCAGGCTCATCCACAAGCGGTCACCGCGCCACGCGCCGATCAGCGGAATGATGGCCTGCACCAGCGCAAAGCCGAGTGCCATAATCATGGCCAGATGGCCGAGTTCGGGAATCATCGATCAACCCTGTTTGACGGGTGTGGGAGACGCAGCCGGTGCCGCCCGACCGCTGTCACGCAGGGCCTTGGTGACCTCGGGGGGCATGTACTTCTCGTCATGCTTGGCCAGTACCTCGTCGGCCACCACTACGCCCTGTGCATTGAGTTTGCCCAGCGCCACGATGCCCTGCCCTTCGCGAAACAGATCGGGAAGAATGCCTCGATAGGTGATGGTTACCGACTTGTTGAAATCGGTGACCACAAAACGCACGTCCAGCGAATCGGCCGAGCGCTGCAATGAGCCCTTTTCGACCATGCCGCCGGCCCGAATGCGGGTATCCAGTGGTGCCTCGCCATTGGCGATCTGGCTGGGGGTGTAGAACAGGTTGATGTTTTCCTGCAAGGCGCTGAGAGCCAGGGTCACGGCCAGACCAACACCGGCCAGCAGCGCGACAATGATCAACAAGCGTTTTTTGCGTAGCGGGTTCACGGGCGATTCCCCCGCTTCAGGCGACGCGCCTGCTGTTTCAGAAAGCGCTGCCGCGCCCATAGCGGCAGCGCCACGTTGATCAGCAGCACCACAAGGCACAGGCCGTAGGCCGACCAGACAAATACCCCGTGGCGGCCCATGGCAAGAAAATCGCTGAACGATGCAAAACTCAAAGCGTGTTCTCCGACTGCGCTGCTGTGTGCCCCAGGCTGCGCAGAATCTCGGCCTTGACCCACTGGGTACGCGCTTCGCGACGCAACACTTCAAGACGCATGCGCATCATCAACAGCACGCCGAACAAGCAGTAGAAGCCCAGCGTGGTGAACAGCAGCGGCAACCACATTTCAGCCGGCATGGCGGGTTTCTCCGTGAGGCTGAACGTCGACCCCTGATGCAGGGTGTTCCACCACTCGACCGAATACTTGATGATCGGAATGTTCACCACGCCGACGATCGCCAGCACCGCGCAGGCCTTGGCGGCGCTGTCGCGGTTACTGATGGCATTGCCCAGCGCGATCAGGCCGAAATACAGGAACAGCAGAATCAGCATCGAGGTCAGTCGCGCGTCCCAGACCCACCATGCCCCCCAGGTGGGCTTGCCCCAGATCGCGCCGGTCGCCAGCGCCAGCGCGGTCATCCACGCGCCGATGGGTGCAGCGCAGTGCAGCGCGACATCGGCCAGCTTGATTCTCCAGACCAGCCCGACCAGCCCGCACACGGCCAGCATCACGTAACAGGACTGGGCGAGCATCGCGGCAGGTACGTGGATATAAATGATCCGGAAGCTATTGCCCTGCTGGTAATCCGGCGGCGCGAACGCCAGGCCCCAGACCATGCCGATGACCAGCAACAGCACAGCGACAACACTCATCCAGGGCTGCAGGCGTGCGCTGACGCGATAAAACCCTTTCGGCGAGCCGAGCGTGTGCAGCCAGGCCCAACCGATGCTGCTTTTCATGGCGTTGCTTTTCATCAGGGTACATCCAGGGTGTTGACCGGCATCGAAGTCTCGATCCCGGACCTCAATTATTCGCCGATGCTGATTTTCAGGCCAGCGGCTATCGCAAAGGGTGTCAGGGTGATCGCCAGCGCCGCCAGGCTGGCCAGCCACAGCAGATAGCCAGTCGCCGGCATGCCCTGCAGCGCGGCTTGCAATGCACCGCTGCCCAGAATCAGTACCGGGATGTACAGCGGCAGAATCAACAATGCCAGCAGCAGGCCGCCACGCTTCAAACCCACGGTCAACGCTGCACCCAATGCGCCCAGCAGGCTGAGCACCGGGGTGCCCAGCAGCAGCGAAACCATCAACACCGGCAGGCACTGCACCGGCAGCCCGAGCATCAATGCCAGCAAAGGTGACAACAGTACCAGTGCCAGCCCGGAAAAAACCCAGTGTGCCAGCACTTTGATCAGCACCAGAAGGGCCAGCGGGTGCGGCGAAAGGACCCACTGCTCCAGCGAGCCATCCTCGAAATCACTGCGCAACAGCCCGTCCAGCGACAGCAGCACGGCCAGCAGTGCCGCCACCCAGACCAGCCCCGGCGACAAGGTTTGCAACAATTGCGTCTGCGGTCCCAGCGCCAGCGGGAACAGGGCGACCACGATCGCAAAGAACACCAGCGGGTTGGTCAGCTCTGCCGGACGCCTCGCCAGCAGCCGCACCTCACGAAGCATCAGCAGGACAAACACATTGCTCATGCTGACCATTGCCCCAGGTCGAGGTCCCGATAGCCCGCAGGCAGGCGGTTCAGGCTGTGGTGAGTGGTCATGACAATCATACCGCCGTGTTCACAGTGCCGGGCGAGGTGGTTTTCCAGTTGCTCGATGCCTTGGCGGTCGAGCGCGGTAAACGGCTCGTCGAGCAGCCAGAGTGGCGGGCCCGGTAGATACAGACGTGCCAGCGCGACGCGACGCTGCTGCCCGGCCGACAAGGTGTGACAGGGCACATCCTCGAAACCTGCCAGCCCGACCGCATCGAGCGCGGTGGCAATGGTATCGGCATCGGCACCGTCCGGCTGGTGAAGTGCACTGAGCCAGGACAGGTTTTCCAGTGGCGTCAGCACATCCTTGATCGCTGGCGCATGACCGATCCACAACGGTTTGCGGCCCGGTGCGGCGGGCTGCCGGCCCAGTGGCTGCGCGTCGAGCAGGATTTGCCCGGCCGTTGGCTGCATCAGCCCGCACAGCAGGCGCAGCAGGCTGGTCTTGCCGCAGCCGTTGGGACCGCTGATCTGCAGCATGTCGCCTGTGTGCAGGTGAAGATCGAGGTTTTCGAACAGCATCCGCCCGTCCCGCTCACACGCCAGAGCCGTCGCTTGCAAAAATGGGGTGACTGGGATCATCGGGCGTTTCCAGTGTTTTGCGTCGCGAAATGTGCCAAAACAGACACATACGGAGTAAAACGCGGTTCAAGTCGGGGTTGATACGGCCGTTACATGAAGAGAAGTTAATGGCGGCTGGTCCGGTTTTGGCCGGTATTATACATGCGAGTCCTGTTATCAAAGGGGCAATTTCCTCGGGTCGATAGTTCAATGACAGGCGACATCACCAGCGTTCCGGCAACAAACGCCACCCTGACACTGTTGCGCGCCGGCATCTCCCCCGCGCAAGTGCTGACCATGCTGCAATCGGCGGAAAATCTGATCCCCGAAGGCGAAACCGCCAACGCCGAAGTGCTGACCCTCAAGCAGGTCAACCAGAACTTCCAACTGCTGTTGCGGCTGGTGCTCGCCAACGGCAGCCTGACCAATTTACCGGTCACCAGCAGCGTCCCGTTCACGCCCGGCAGCCTGCTGCAAGTGTCGCAGGCGTCGGCCAACGAGCTGACCTTGACGCTGCAGCAACTCAACAGCGCGCTGAAAAACTCGATGACCAGCATAGATACCCGACAATTACCGGTCGGCACGCTGCTGCAGGGCAAAGTCATGACCAGCCAGGTGATCGCTCAGGCGGTCAATCAACTGGCCGGCCAGAACCCGGCCGCTGCGACGCCCACCTACCGCTCCATCGTGATGCTGCTCAACACGGCGCTGGCGGGTTCCAGTCTGACCATCGAGAGCCCGCAGCCGCTGACGGTCGGCAGCCTCTTGAGCGCTCAGGTACAAGGCAATCAGGCACTCAACTTCGTGGCCCTGCCCGGTCGCTTCGACCAACTGGCCTTGGCGCAGCAACTGTCCGCACAGCAAAATCGCCAAGGCTCGCTGGACACCCTGATCAACGCCCTGCAAAACCTGCAGTCCGGCAGCCCGACCAGTAATAACTCGCCCATCAGCGCACCGCTGCAGGCCAGTATCAACCAGTTGCTCGCCGACCTGCCCGACGTCGAGCAGATGACCACGCCCAAAGGCGTGGCCCAGGCGTTCAACGCCAGCGGCGCTTTTCTGGAAGCCAGGCTGCTGGCCGGCTTGAACCCGGCGCAAATGCCGGACATGAAGGCCAACCTGATGCGCCTGATCGCCCAGATCCTTCCCGGCCTGCCGGACAACATGTCTTACGGCGCAGCGGCGGCCTCCAATACCCTGGCGCGCACGATGCCCAATGCAATCCGCAATGCGCTGGGTACCCTGGGCCTGGTTGCGGCACGCACTCAGCCCAGCATTTTTCCGTTGCCATCGCGCACGGTCGGCGGTGGCGAGAAGGAGGATGATCTGGAAATCCTCCTCAAGCTCGCGGCGGCTGCTGTCTCACGCCTGCAAAGCCATCAACTGGGCGGGCTGGAACAGACGCGTAGCAACGCCGACGGCACCCAGGTGACCACCTGGCAGCTGGAAGTGCCGATGCGCAACGCCCACGACATTGTGCCCTTGCAGGTCAAGGTGCAGCGTGAAGACAAGCCGGATCAGGAAGCGGCCGAAGACCGTGATGGTATCGAGATCAAGGACACCCGGGAAAAGCTCTGGAAAGTCGACCTGGCGTTCGACCTCGAGCCGTTGGGCCCCTTGCAGGTGCATGCGCAACTATTGCGCGGCACACTGTCCAGCCAGCTATGGGCCGAGCGCCCCGACAGCGCGGCATTGATTGAACATGAACTGGGGTACTTGCGCGAACGGCTGATAGCCTGCGGTCTGGAGGTGGGCGAACTGGCCTGCAGCCACGGCGCACCGCCGAGCGGTCCGCGCACCGCGCTCGAACAACGCTGGATTGATGAGAACGCCTGATGAGCCTACCCGATCACACTCCGCGCCAGGCTATCGCCCTCAGCTATGACGGCCAGCACGCCCCGACGCTCAGCGCCAAGGGCGACGACCAGTTGGCCGAGGCCATCCTGGCCATCGCCCGCGAATACGAAGTGCCGATCTATGAGAACGCCGAACTGGTCAAGCTGTTGGCACGCATGGAGCTAGGCGACAGTATTCCAGAGCCGCTGTACCGCACGATTGCCGAAATCATCGCGTTCGCCTGGCACCTGAAAGGCAAATTTCCAGCAGGTCAGGACCCGGACGCGCCGCCTGTCGAACGCGATATCACGCCGCGCTACTGACAGCCGAGGCGCTGGCCGGCATCACATTGCAATCGGCTTGCGCCCTGCAAACGAATGCGCCAGCGTGCCACCGTCGACCAGGTCCAGCTCGCCACCCAACGGAACGCCGTGAGCAATGCGCGACGCGACCAGGCCCTTGTCGTGGAGCAGTTGGGCGATGTAATGCGCCGTCGCCTCACCTTCCACCGTCGGATTGGTGGCGAGGATCACCTCGGTGAAGGTGCCCTGCTGGCTGATGCGCTCCATCAATTGCGGAATGCCGATGGCCTCCGGTCCCAGGCCGTCGAGTGGCGACAGATGGCCCTTGAGCACGAAGTAACGACCGCGGTAGCCAGTCTGCTCCACCGCATAGACATCCGTCGGGCCTTCGACTACACACAGCAGCGTGTCATCACGCCGCGGGTCTGCGCATTGCGGGCAGAGCTCCTCTTCGGTCAGCGTGCGGCACGAGCGGCAGTGACCCACGCCGTCCATCGCCTGCCCCAGTGCCTGCGCCAGCCGCGAACCGCCGCTGCGGTCGCGCTCCAGCAACTGCAACGCCATGCGCTGAGCGGTTTTCTGACCGACGCCCGGCAGCACGCGGAAGGCATCGATCAACTGGCGAATCAGGGGGCTGAAGCTCATGGAGAAAAATCCGACAAAAACACAAGACGCGGTTTATACCCGCGCGTTGCCGTGAGCGTCAATTAAGGTGTTCAACCCAGCGACCAACAGCGTGCCGGTACTGTGCCGAATCAGGCTTTCAGGGCTGTCTCGAGAAACTCGGTCAACGCCTGTACCCGTGCGCTGCGATGCTTGCGTACAGGCACCAGCAGGTTGATCGGCGCACTGGCCAGCTGCCAATCGGCAAGCACCCGCACCAGCCTGCCACTGGCAATGGCGTCGCTGACGTCCCACTGCGAGCGCAACACGATGCCCAGCCCCTGCTCGGCCCAGCGCCGGGCGACCGAGCCGTCGTTACTGAGCAGCGCGGGCTCGATGCGCAGGGTCTTTTTCGTCTGGCCCTTGCTCAGGTGCCAGAGGGTGACGTCTTCATCGTTTTCGCGAATGCAGATGCAGCGATGGCCGGCCAGCTGCTCGGGCGTCGAGGGCACACCATGCTGCTCGATATACGCCGGGCTGGCGCACAACCAGCGATGATTCTGTGCCAACGGCATGGCGATCCACTGGCTGTCATTGAGGCTGCCGATGTGTATCACCGCATCGCTGTCATGACGGTCCGGCCAGGGTGTTTCGCGCAGGTCCAGTTGCAGGCACAACTGCGGGTGCAGCCTGGCGAAGCGCGCCAGCAGCGGCGCAATGCGCTGGCGTCCATAACCGAACGGCGCTGCCAGGCGCAGCGTGCCCACCAGTCGTTCATCTCGCTGCCTGAAGGACTCCGGGAGTGCCTCCAGTTGCTCCAGCAACTGTGCGCTTTCGCGGGCGAAACGCTCGCCATCAGCGGTCAGACTCAGGCGTCTGGCGTCGCGACTGGCCAGGGTGATGCCCAGTTGCGTCTCCAGTTTGCGCAAGCGCATCGACAATGCGGGCGGCGAAACATTGAGGATTCTGGCGGCAGCACTGAGCGATTCGCAGCGCGACAGGGTCACGGCCAGACGCAGGTCTTCGATGGCGATCATTCACTTCAGCTTAAGGATTGATGATCACACATTGAACCACAGCTTCATCATCGCTGCGTAGAGTGGCTGCCGTACCTAGTCACACGAGCGCTTTCCATGTCAGCCTCCCTGTCTTCTCTCGATACGCCTGTCGCGCTGCTCGACGTGTCGCGCATGCAGCACAATATCCAGCGCATGCAACAACGCATGAATGAACTGGGCGTGCGCTTGCGCCCACACGTCAAGACCAGCAAATGCCTGCCGGTCATTCAGGCGCAGATTGCAGCGGGCGCCAGCGGCGTCACGGTGTCGACATTAAAGGAGGCCGAGCACTGCTTTGCCGAAGGCATCGACGACGTGTTCTATGCCGTCGCCATTGCACCCGGCAAGCTGGAGCAGGCACTCAGACTGCGGCGCAAGGGCTGCCGCCTGAGCATCCTGACCGATAGCGTAGCGGCGGCCCGGGCGATTGCGGTTTTCGGCCAGGCGCATGACGAACGTTTCGACGTGTGGATTGAAATCGATTGCGACGGTCATCGCTCCGGGCTGACCGTCGAAGACCCCTCGCTGGTCGAGGTCGCGAGCACGCTGGTCAACGGCGGCATGCAACTGCGTGGGGTAATGACCCATGCCGGGTCCAGTTATGACCTCGACACCCCCGCAGCCCTGCAAGCGCTCGCCGAACAGGAACGCAGGCTGTGCGTCAGCGCCGCCGAGCGGATTCGCCAGGCAGGGCTGCCCTGTGCGGACGTCAGCATCGGTTCGACCCCGACGGCACTGTCGGCGCAGAGCCTGCACGGCGTGACCGAAGTTCGCGCCGGGGTGTATGTGTTCTTCGATCTGGTGATGCACAACATTGGCGTATGCCGGGCAGATGAGCTGGCCCTGAGCGTGTTGACCACGGTCATCGGCCATCAGCAGGACAAGGGCTGGATCATCGTTGACGCAGGCTGGATGGCCATGAGTCGCGACCGTGGCACTCAGCGCCAGCGTGAGGATTTCGGCTATGGCCAGGTGTGCAACGAAACTGGCGAGTGGATCGACGGTGCACGGGTCACCGGTGCCAATCAGGAGCACGGCATCATCACGCTTGCTGCGGGCAGCGAGACCGACATCAGCGAGCGTTTTCCCATCGGTAGCCGGCTGCGCATTCTGCCCAATCACGCCTGTGCCACCGGCGCGCAATTCCCCGACTACCACGCCTGCGACAGCGAAGGCGCAATCCATACCTGGAGTCGTCTGCATGGCTGGTGAGATGAAACCGATCAGTACGCCCGGGGCTGCAGCACCCGGCGGGCATTATTCGCAGGCGATGCTGCATCAAGGCACGCTGCATGTTTCCGGACAACTGCCGGTGCGCGCCGATGGCAGTCACAGCGTCGGCGAGCCGTTCGAGGTCCAGGCCGCCGTGGCGCTGGACAATCTGCTGGCCATCCTTGGCGCAGCGGGATGCAGCACGGATGACCTGCTTAAAGTGACCATTTACATCGCAGGCGTCCAGCACTGGCCTGCCTTCGACCGCCTCTACGCGGGCTATCTGGGCGAGCATCGCCCTGCGCGCGCGGTGGTGCCGGTCCCGGAATTGCACCACGGTTACCTGATCGAGATCGAAGCCCTGGCGCGTTGTAGCCAATCAACATGACCGGGAGCCCCTCATGACCCCACAAAAAAGCGATGTCCTGATTATCGGCGGCGGCTTCATGGGCGCATCCTCCGCGTTTTTTCTGCGCCAGCACGGCCGTTCGGTCACCCTGCTGGAGCGCGACCAGATCGGCCAATATGCCAGCGGCGTGAATTTCGGCAACGTGCGCCGTCAGGGACGGTTTCTCGGCCAACTGGAACTGTCCAATCGCTCCTGGGCACTGTGGAAGCGCCTGCCGGAGCTGATCGGCGAAGACCTGGAATTCATTCCCAGCGGGCACATGCGCGTTTGCTATCGCGAAGACGAAATCGCCGAACTGGAAGCCTATGCCGCCGCCCCGGAAGCCCGCGAGCTGGACTTGCAGATCCTTTCCGGCAAGGCGCTGCACGACCGTTTTCCGTTTCTCGGTGCACAAGTCAAAGGCGGTTCCTATGCGCCCCATGACGGGCACGCCAACCCAAGGCTGGCAGCCCCCGCGTTCGCCCGTGCGGCGATTCGTGCAGGTGCAAGAATCGAAGAACGCACTGAAGTGACCGAGGTGCAAAAGGTGGGCGGCGAGTTTCAGGTCACCACCGCCGATGGACAGCTATTCGTCGCCGAACAGTTGCTCATCACTGCCGGTGCCTGGGGCGCCAGGCTCGCCGAGCAGTTCGGCGAGTCTGTCCCTCTTGAGCCCAACGGACCGCAGATGTCGGTGACAGAACCGGTGCCTTACGCGCTGCCGACGGTGATCGGGGTGTTTACCAGGATCAAGGAAGAAGTGATCTATTTCCGGCAGATCCCGCGCGGCAACATCATCATCGGGGGTGGCAATCGCAATAAGCCGGACATGCTCAACCGCCGCGCCTACTTCAAGCCGGAGAGCCTGATCAACCAGATGAAACAGATGAAACGCCTGCTACCGGGCGCAGAAAAGCTGAACATCATCCGCGTCTGGAGCGGCATCGAGAGTTACACACCGGACTCGCTGCCGATCATGGGCCGCAGCGGCAAGGTCGACGGCCTGTTCTATGCGTTTGGCTTTTGCGGCCACGGTTTTCAGCTTGGCCCCGGCGTCGGTGACGTCATGGCCGAGCTGATCAGCACCGGCAGCACGCGCACGTTGATCAGCCCGTTCGATATTCGCCGCTTCACCGATCCGACCGCCATCGAAATGCCGCTCATGTCCAGCCTGATGAGCACCGGAAAGCTGGTATGAGCCCAACCACTCACCCACCTCATCGCAACGGAGGCGCCATGCCTGCAACCCCAGACGCTCACTACCAGTATCGCCCGGTGACTGCGGCGGATATCCCGGCAGCCCATGCCCTTTCAGTGAGCCTCAAGTGGCCACACCGCGAACAGGACTGGGCAATGGTGCAACGTACTTCCGAGGGTTTTGTCGCCGAGCATGATGGCCAGCTGGTTGGTGTGGCATTTACCTGCCATCAGGGCGACTGGTCCTCGATCGGGCTGGTGATCGTCCGCGATGATCATCAGGGCAAAGGTATCGGTCGCCGCTTGATGAAGCTGTGTCTCGACGCGACAGCACCGCGCACGCCGATCCTCAACGCCACAGAACTGGGCGCGCCGCTTTACCAGAGCCTGGGCTTCGTTGACTTCGCACGCATCCAGCAGCATCAGGGCGTTGCCGACCTGTCAGGTCTGGCGCCAGCGAAAGACGACCTGCCGATACGTACGCTGGGCGCGACCGACCACGCAGAACTGATCCGCCTGGCCAACGCGGGCAGCGGCCTGGATCGCACTGCCGTGTTGACTGATCTGTTGCACGATGCAGAACAGGCGGTCGGCATTGAACACGCAGGCCAGTTGCAAGGCATCGCCCTGCTGCGTCGCTTCGGCCGCGGTCATATCATCGGCCCGGTGGTTGCCGGTGATGTAAATCAGGCACAACGATTGATTGAACACCTGCTGCAACAGATACCCGGCCTGTTCGTGCGCTTCGACATTCTGGCCGACTGCGGGCTGGCGGCGTGGCTTGAAAGCCTGAGTCTGCCGTGTGTCGACAGGGCACCGCGCATGGTGCTCGGGACGCCGCCTGCCGCGAACCCGGATGTGCAGCAATTCGCGCTGGTGACTCAGGCGATCGGCTGAAAACAGCGCGGATAAACGGCCGAAACAGGTCCGCCATGTTAGCGGGTTGCATACAGCAGATTATTCTTTGCAACCCGGCAGATCGGCGCTTTTTATCCAGACTGCTTTGTTAGCTTATGGGTATCGAACGGCCCGACAGCAAACGGCCCGGCCTTGACCATTATCGCTCCAGGGAGCCCGCTGGATGACCTCACAGTCCTTGAACAGCCATCACGTTGATCCGGACACCGCGCTGAAACTGTATATCGATGGTCGTTGGTCCGCCCCGCTCGACCCGGTCAGTATCGCGGTGATCAACCCAGCGACCGAAGAAGTGGTGGCGCATGTCGCCAGTGGCTCGGCCGACGATGTCGACCGTGCGGTCGCAGCAGCGCGGGCAGCCTTTGCCGGCTGGTCCGGCACCTTGCCACACGCCCGGGCCCAGGTAATCGGCCGGATCCACGAGCTGATTATCGAGCGCAAGGAACAACTGGCGCAGGCGATCTCGCTGGAGATGGGCGCATCCATCAGTTCGGCGCGGGCCATGCAGGTGCCGCTGGCCGCAGAACACGTGCGTGTCGCACGTGACCTGCTGGCGACTTACCGCTTCCACACCGTCGAAGGCAGCACGGCGATCGACCGCGAGCCCATCGGTGTGTGCGGGCTGATCACGCCGTGGAACTGGCCGCTGTATCAAATCACCGCCAAGGTCGCCCCGGCCATCGCGGCCGGCTGCACGGTGGTGCTCAAGCCCAGCGAACTGTCGCCCCTGAGCGCCCTGCTGTTCGCGCAACTGGTGCATGACGCCGGTCTGCCGCCGGGGGTGTTCAACCTGGTCAATGGCAGCGGCCCCGAGGTCGGTGGTGCGATGGCGGCCCACCCTGATATCGACATGATCTCGATCACCGGCTCCAACCGGGCAGGCGCATTGGTGGCGCAGGCCGCCGCGCCGACGGTCAAACGAGTGACTCAGGAACTGGGCGGCAAATCGCCGAATATCCTGCTGCCCGACGCCGACTTCGCCAAAGCCGTGCCGCCCGGCGTGATGGCCGCGTTCCGCAATGTGGGTCAGTCGTGCAGCGCACCGACGCGAATGATCGTGCCCAGGAACCGACTGGCAGAAGTCGAAGCGCTGGCTGCCGAAACGGCCGCAGCAATTGTTGTGGGTGATCCGCAACTGGAGGAAACGGTACTCGGTCCGATCGCCAACGAGGCGCAGTTTCAGCGTGTCCAGGCGATGATCGATGCCGGGCTGAGTGAAGGCGCGAAGCTGATCTGCGGCGGGCCGGGACGCGTACAGGGCCATGAGCGAGGCTTCTATACCCGGCCTACGGTGTTTTCCGAAGTGGACTCGTCGATGCGTATTGCCCGGGAAGAAATTTTCGGCCCGGTGCTGTGTCTGATTGCCTACGACACGGTCGAGGAGGCCATCGCAATTGCCAACGATACGGTCTATGGCCTGGGCGCGCATGTACAGGGGCAGGACCTCGAGCAGGCGCGCGCAGTGGCTTCGCGCATTCGTGCCGGGCAGGTGCACCTGAACTACCCAGCCTGGAATCCGATGGCCCCGTTTGGCGGCTACAAGCGCTCGGGCAACGGTCGCGAGTACGGTGTGCAGGGGTTCGAAGAGTATCTGGAGACCAAGGCTATTGTAGGGTTTGCCTGAGTGGCGTTTGTGCTACGCACTGATTCTTGCCGATTGTGACTATCGTTCCCACGCTCCGCGTGGTAATGCCTTTCGTGACGCTCCGCGTCACACAGCGGTTCTGCGATATCAGGTGGATTGAGGTTCGACTCAGGTCACCTTTTCGCCCCTCGGCGACTCACTTTGAGGGACCAAAGTGAGCAAAGTCCTTCGCTTCTGTTTCCGGCCCGACTTCGTCGGGTTCCTTCGCCCTGTCACTGATCCGGGGGTCGCCGCAACGCGCCATCCATGGCGCGGTGCGGCTAGCCTGGCGTCCTGCCAGGCTACCCCCGGATCAGCGCCAGGACTCAGCCGTCACTAACGTCGCACTCTGCGTCGTCAGTGCCATCGCGGTTGAAAAGCACTGCGGTAGCCGCGACTGCGTGTAAGGCATAACATTGTTTCGCATCGACGATTTGTGACGCGGAGCACCAAGAACTCCATGCCTGCACGGAGCATTGGCACGATAGTCACTGGAGCGTGCGAAACGAGAGTAAGGAATCACTTTCTCGCCGCTTTGGCCACGTCCAGCCTGCGCAGGTGGCAGGTGACTTCTTCGCGGTCGTGGTAGAGCTGTTTGCAGCCGATGGACACCCGCACCCCTCGCGCCTGAAAGCCCTCTTCGATACGGTCGAGCAGTCGGCGCACTTCAGCGTAGCGCTGTTTCATAGGCAACTTGAGGTTGACCACCGCTTCGCGGCACAGGCCTTCGCCCAGCCAGGTTTCCAGCAGCGCCGCGTTGCGCGCAGGCTTTTCGACGATGTCGCAGACCATCCAGTCCACAGGCTGTCGAGGCTTGTAGGTAAAACCGTCCGCCATCAGATGCTGCACCAGCCCGGTGTCCATCAGGCTTTCCGCCATCGGCCCGTTATCGATGGCGGTCACCAGCATGCCGCGGCGCACCAGTTGATACGTCCAGCCGCCCGGCGCGGCACCCAGGTCCACGCTGGTCATGTCGCCGGAAAGGCGCTCGTCCCACTGGTCTCTGGGAATGAAGTGGTGCCAGGCCTCTTCAAGCTTCAGGGTCGAGCGGCTTGGCGCTTCGCGGGGAAACTTGAGGCGCGGGATGCCCATCGGCCACATGGCGGAGTTGTCCGCATCGGCCAGACCGAGAAACACCTCGCGACCACTCTTGAAGGTCAGCAGCAGACGCGGCTTGCGCGGATCATCCACCAGTTTGCCTGCCTGAGTCAGGGCCTTGCGCAGCGGCGCCTCGAACTTCTTGCAGAAATTCGACAGCTCCTTGCCGTCGTTGGTATCCACGACCTCCAGCCACAGACTGCCGCAAATCGGGAACGCCGCCAGCTGCGCGAGAATCACGCTGATGCGATCGGTTTCCGGCAACTCGAGAAACAGCCCCCGCGCCCACTGCCGGGGAAATATCAGCTTGTCGAAGCGCTGACCGTTCATCAACCGTTCGGCGCCATCCGCCTCGGTGCAGATGAATTCGGCGCAAGCCGTGTCGGGACGGGCCTTGGCATACCCGGCCACGTCCAGGCGCGCGGCGTGATCGGCTATTTCCGAGCAGACTTCGCCCTCAAAACCGGGTCGGCAGTGCATAAACAGTGTATTCATGGGTTACTCCTGGGCAGTGGGCACTCGGGCGTAACCCCGCAGACTTGAAAGCCGCGCATGATAGCCCAATCCAGGAACCACTGGTGCGGCCGAACAGTCCACACAACTTGAAGCCTGATGCGGCGCTCCCGACCTGATGCACATGGAGCCCGTGAACCGATGTTCGGAGAACATTCCTCAAAGGAGACATTCATGCCCTCCCTCGATAGCCTGAAAAGCCTGAAAACCCTCGAAATCGATAACAAGACCTACCACTACTTCAGCCTGCCGGAAGCCGCCCGATCGCTGGGCGATCTGGACAAGCTGCCCATGTCACTCAAGGTGCTGCTGGAAAACCTGCTGCGCTGGGAAGACAACAAGACGGTAACCGGCAACGACCTCAAGGCCCTCGCCGACTGGCTGACCGAGCGTCGTTCAGACCGGGAAATTCAATACCGCCCTGCGCGCGTCCTGATGCAGGACTTCACCGGTGTACCGGCGGTGGTCGATCTGGCCGCAATGCGCGCAGCCGTAGCCAAGGCCGGCGGCGATCCGCAGCGGATCAATCCCCTTTCCCCGGTGGACCTGGTGATTGACCACTCGGTGATGGTCGACAAGTTTGGCAACGCCGAAGCCTTCGGCGAGAACGTCGATATCGAGATGCAGCGTAACGGTGAGCGCTACGCGTTCCTGCGCTGGGGCCAGAGTGCTTTCGATAATTTCAGCGTGGTGCCGCCCGGCACCGGCATTTGCCATCAGGTGAACCTCGAATACCTGGGGCGCACGGTATGGACCAAGGAAGAGGATGGCCGCACCTACGCGTTCCCCGACACGCTGGTCGGTACCGACTCGCATACCACGATGATCAATGGCCTGGGCGTGCTGGGCTGGGGCGTGGGCGGTATCGAAGCCGAAGCGGCGATGCTCGGCCAGCCGGTGTCGATGCTGATCCCGGAAGTCATCGGTTTCCGGCTGACCGGCAAACTGAAGGAAGGCATCACCGCCACCGACCTGGTGCTCACCGTCACCCAGATGCTGCGCAAGAAAGGGGTGGTCGGCAAGTTTGTCGAGTTCTACGGCGACGGCCTGGCTGACTTGCCGTTGGCCGACCGCGCGACCATTGCCAACATGGCGCCCGAGTATGGCGCGACCTGTGGTTTCTTCCCGGTCGATGATGTAACGCTGGACTACCTGCGTCTGTCAGGTCGCCCCGACGAAACCGTCAAGCTGGTCGAAGCGTATTGCAAGGCTCAGGGGCTGTGGCGCCTGGCAGGCCAGGAACCGGTGTTCACCGACAGCCTGGAACTGGACATGAGTACGGTCGAAGCCAGCCTTGCTGGCCCCAAGCGCCCTCAGGATCGTGTAGCACTGCCAAATGTGTCCAAGGCCTTCAGCGATTTTCTCGGTCTGCAGGTCAAGCCTGCCAAGGTCGATGAAGGTCGCCTGGAGAGTGAAGGCGGCGGCGGTGTCGCGGTTGGCAACGAGGCCCAGGTCAGTGGCGAAAGCCAATATGAATACAACGGCCAGACCTATCATCTGAAAGACGGCGCCGTGGTGATCGCGGCGATCACGTCCTGCACCAACACCTCCAACCCCAGCGTCATGATGGCAGCCGGGCTGGTCGCGAAAAAAGCCGTCGAGAAAGGCCTGAAGCGCAAGCCGTGGGTGAAAAGCTCGCTGGCTCCCGGTTCCAAGGTGGTGACCGATTATTACAACGCAGCAGGTCTGACCCAATACCTCGACGCCCTGGGCTTCGATCTGGTCGGTTACGGCTGCACCACCTGCATCGGTAACTCCGGTCCGCTGCTGGAGCCTATCGAGAAAGCCATTCAGCAGTCCGACCTGACCGTTGCGTCCGTGCTGTCGGGCAACCGTAACTTCGAGGGCCGCGTCCATCCGCTGGTCAAGACCAACTGGCTGGCATCGCCCCCCCTGGTAGTTGCCTATGCACTCGCAGGCTCGGTGCGCATCGACATCAGCAGCGAACCGCTGGGCGAAGGTGCTGACGGCAAGCCGGTTTACCTGCGTGATATCTGGCCGAGTCAGCAGGAAATCGCCGACGCCGTGGCCAGCGTCAACACCGGCATGTTCCACAAGGAATACGCCGAAGTGTTTGCCGGCGACGAACAATGGCAAGCCATCGAGGTGCCGCAAGCTGCCACCTACGTCTGGCAGGACGATTCCACCTACATTCAGCACCCGCCATTCTTCGACGGCATCGACGGTCCGCTGCCGGTTATCGAAGACGTGGAAAACGCGCGCATCCTGGCCCTGCTGGGCGACTCGGTGACTACCGACCACATCTCCCCTGCCGGTAATATCAAGGCCGACAGCCCTGCCGGGCGCTACCTTCAGGAGAAAGGCGTCAAGTATCAGGACTTCAACTCGTACGGCTCGCGCCGTGGCAACCATGAAGTGATGATGCGCGGGACCTTTGCCAATATCCGCATCCGTAACGAAATGCTCGGCGGCGAAGAAGGTGGCAACACGGTGCATGTGCCCTCCGGCGAGAAGCTGGCGATCTACGACGCGGCCATGCGTTATCAGACAGAACGCACGCCACTGGTGATCATTGCCGGTCTGGAATACGGCACGGGTTCCAGCCGTGACTGGGCTGCAAAAGGTACCAACCTGCTGGGCGTCAAGGCGGTCATCGCCGAAAGCTTCGAGCGCATTCACCGCTCGAACCTGGTGGGCATGGGTGTGCTGCCCTTGCAGTTCAAGAACGGCCAGACGCGCAAGACCCTCGGCCTGACCGGCAAGGAGACGCTGAAGATCACCGGGCTGACCAACGCAGACGTGCAGCCGGGCATGAGCCTGACCCTGCATATCGAACGCGAAGACGGCAGCAGGGAAACCGTCGACGTGCTGTGCCGCATCGATACGCTTAACGAAGTGGAGTACTTCAAGTCGGGCGGCATTCTGCATTACGTGCTGCGCCAGCTGATCGCGTCCTGATCACCTCTGAATGGGGCCTGCACCCTGCTTCAGGGTCAGGCCCCAGCATGAAAATTTCTATAATCTCGCCCCTGCCCTGCTGAACGCCGGATAGAATTCCCCGTTCTCAAGGCAGGACTTACTCATGACCACAAGGCACTGGCTGACTTTCTGCCTGCTGAGCAGCGGCTACGCGCTGGCGTTGTTTCACGGCAACCTTGACCCTTCGGCGGCGCTAAGCTTTGGCGCATTGTTCATTGCCTGGTTGTGCGTGGCTCGATCCTCTTATTCCTCCATCCGCCTGTGTGGCCACGGATTGTTCATCGTGACCGGTCTGGCGCTGGCCTTTCACCTGGCGCCCGGCTTCAATAACGCCAACGTCATCGAAGCAACGCGATTCAGTGCCGATGCCGCGCTGTTCTCCATGGACCTGAGTCTGGACAAGCCGCTGATCGGCTTCTGGCTGATAGTGGCCTGCCCCTGGATTCTGCCGAAAGTCGACGTTGCCCATTCACTGCAAACCGGGGTTCTGGCGCTGATTGTGACGTCGGCGTTCTGCATGACTGCCGCGGTCATGTTAAACGTCGTCGGCTGGACACCTAAATGGCCTGCCCAGGGCCTGATATGGCTGCTCAACAACCTGTTGCTGGTGACCCTGACCGAAGAGCTGTTTTTCCGCGCTTATCTGCAAGGCGGCCTGCTGCGCCTGTTCAAGGGCTCAAGGTATGCGACGGCATTATCAATCACCCTCGCTGCCGGCCTGTTCGGACTTGCGCACGCAGGTGCCGGCCCGCAGTGGGTGGCATTGGCGGGCATGGCTGGCGTGGGGTACGGCCTCGCATTTCGTTTCGGCGGGCTGCAGGCCGCCGTCATCAGTCACCTGGGCCTGAACCTCGTGCATTTCGGGCTGTTCACCTACCCCATGCTGGCCCGACAGGGCTGACTCTCCAGTCACTTGTCGCACGCCGCTCAATTTATCGACGTGCCCGCCGATAACCACGCCATAGTCTTCCGGATCGAAGGATCGAAATCCCATGCGCAACAACCAACCCATCACTCAACATGAGCGGACATTTCCTGCCGAACAACGACTGATTTCCACCACCGACACCCGAGGCACCATCACCTATTGCAATGATGCCTTCGTCGACATCAGTGGTTACAGCGAGGCTGAATTGCTGGGTGCGGCGCACAACACCGTGCGTCATCCGGATGTACCGCCTGCGGTATTCGAGCACATGTGGACCACGCTCAAGTCCGGGCAGCCGTGGATGGGCATCGTCAAGAACCGCTGCAAGAACGGCGATCATTATTGGGTCAATGCCTACGTGACGCCGGTGCTGGAAAACCGCCAGGTAGTGGGTTTCGAGTCGGTGCGCATCAAGCCGACCGCCGAACAGGTCCGCCGTGCCGAGGCGCTTTATACCCGGCTCAACAAGGGCAAGAGCGCGGTACCAGGCCGCGACAAGTGGCTGCCGGTACTTCAGGACTGGTTGCCGTTCATTCTGGTCAGCCAGCTGAGCTTTCTGATCGGCGTGTGGCTCAATTCACACTGGGGGTTTGCACTGGCTGCGGCATTGTCGGTACCGCTGGGCCTGCTGGGGCTCTCCTGGCAGCAGCGTGGCACCAAACGCTTGTTGCGCCTGGCCGAACAAACCACTTCCGACCCGTTGATCGCGCAGATGTACACCGACAGCCGTGGCCCGCAAGCGCGCCTGGAAATGTCGATCCTCAGCCAGGAAGCGCGCATGAAAACCTGCCTGACGCGTTTGCAGGACACGGCCGAACACCTGAACAGTCAGGCCCGCCAGTCCAACTCGCTGGCCAATGCCAGTTCGATCGGGCTGGAACGTCAGCGTGTGGAAACCGAGCAGGTTGCCGCCGCCATCAACCAGATGGCCGCCACCACGCAGGAAGTCGCCAGCCACGTTAACCGTGCCGCTGATGCCACCCAGCAGGCCAACGAACTGACGCGTCGCGGGCGCGATATCGCCGGTGAAACCCGCGAAGCCATTCAGCGCCTGTCCACCTCGGTGGGTGAAACCGGCCTGACCGTGACCCGCCTGGCCAAGGACAGCGATGAAATCGGCGGCGTGGTCGATGTGATCAAAGGCATCGCCGACCAGACCAACCTGCTGGCCCTCAACGCCGCGATCGAAGCGGCGCGCGCCGGTGAGATGGGTCGCGGCTTTGCCGTCGTGGCAGATGAAGTACGCCAGCTGGCACAACGCACCGCCGAGTCCACCGGGCAGATTCATGGCCTGATCGCCAAACTGCAGCAGACCGCAACCGACGCGGTACACACCATGGACACCGGTCGCCGTCAGGCCGAAGAAGGCGTTGCCCGGGTACTGGAGGCAGATCAGGCGCTGGTGGGCATCAGCGAGGCTGTCGCCAATATCACCGACATGACCACGCAAATCGCCACCGCCACGGAAGAGCAAAGCGCCGTGGCCGAGGAAATCAATCGCAACATCGCCACCATCGCCAGCCTGGCAGACCAGACCTCTGACGAAGCGCGTCGCTCTGCCGTATTGAGTGGCGAACTGACCGACACGGCCAACTCACAGTATTCGCTGGTAGAGCGGTTTAATCGCTAAGGCCTGAAGCTGTTTACCAAGCCTCGACGAACTTCGGTTGGTCGGGGCTTTTTTATGAGTGTTAACAGTGTGCCCTGTTAGCGCTCTCTTCAAATCTGACAAAACTTAAGAAGCCATCTGAAGAATGTGTAGGATATTTCCTTAGCATCTTCAATGACAGCAATGCAGTAGTTCTGACCATTGACAGCGAACGCATACTCCGATTAGTTGAAATTCAGGTGATGCGGTAGTTATCTATTACCCCTGCAACCACCGACTATCACCCGAGTAAGAACTTTAGAGCTACGCCATGTGGCGTTTGGCTTTTTAATTGGAGAGAAAAAATGAAAGATTCCACCCAGTACTATAAATTTTCCGCACCACGTGTTCCAGCAGCCAGCCCTATTGATGGAATGATGCCAGTTGACAGCCTGAACCGGCCGGTAGGCGTTGAGGTTGTTCTTTGGAGCGAGATGCGTCCGGGCTATGACATCCAACTGAACCTGGACGGTCATTTGGTAGGGGAACGAAAAATCCTGACTCACGATAACAAGCCTGGCGAAGTAGTTCACTTGGAGCTGGACAAAAAGTACTTGAGAGAAGAGCGTTCATACACCTTGCGCTGTATGGCCACGAACAATATCAACCAAACTGTAATGGATTCACCGTCTACCTCCTTGATTATCGACCGCACCGCCCCAGGCGCAGCACTGCTTGCGCCTATCATCTTCCATCAGGTCAATTTCGGCGAAGCGCTGAAAGGCATGCTCCCCGGCTACGCCGACATGCAGGCCGGCGATTGCATCCAGACCTTCTGCAATAACAGAGAAGGCCCAGTTCATGTGGTGGAGCCTGAAAACCTTGCCACCGTTCCCATGCAGATCGTTTTCAGCAAAGCATTCCTGCTTGGTCTGGACAGCCAACACGCTACCATCAACTATCAGGTCATCGACCGTGCGGGCAACGTTTCACTGCTCTCGCACTCTGTGACCCTGTCAATGCAGTTTTAAGCACAGCAGCCTACATTTCTGCCCATAACCTTGACGGCCTCGTACGCTAACGCGTGCGAGACCCTAATGATAAAGTTGAGTGAATATTCCTACGCAGGAGTGGGAATTTAGTCAAAACTTACTTTTTTACCTTTTGTAAGACTTATCTGTAGTTAATGTCCTACAGGTATTTCACGCATAAAAACCCCTGGAAAAACACCCACATCAAGCCACACCCTTTATTTACAGCATCTCCGGCACTAACGAGCGATAATTCACTACGAACATGATACCAAATGTAACTGCACAACCTCACACAACCCTGGCTTGGCTTTGACATCCGCAGACGCTTGACCTGAACACTTATGTGCCTTGTAATATTTCCGTTGCCGACAACTGCCGGCACGCACATAACAACTCAACTTAATGTCAATAAAAGAGTTTACGATGGATAAAGAACAATCCACGGATGTAGCGGCGCGCACCCAAAAAGAACAAAACAATCCCGACAGCGCGAGCACTGTTCAAGAAGCCCCACCCCACCAGAGCCTCTACCGACACGCGAGCCCCCTCCATCTTCCATCCGATATTTCCGACACGCTGAAAGCACCTGTGCTGCCTGACATCGATCCTGATTCCATCAGTCACGAACAGGCACATGCGGGCATTACCATTCATATCCCAGGGTCAGTCAAAATGTGCTGGGGTGACGAAATCCGTTTTTATTGGGGAAAAAACCTGTCATCGACCACGCTTTTCCATCGGGTGGGCGAAAACAGCGTGATACGTGTGCTGTGTATTTCCTACACTTTCACGCCCTATGTTCAGTACGGTCTGGTTGACCTGTATTACGAGCTTTATCGTGATCATCGACGGATCGGCACATCGCCAGTGCTGCGGGTAAACGTCAACTACGCGGTGCCTGTCACCTCTCGACAGAGACAACGCAAACGCAGGTTTACCGATCAATAACTGAAAAGCCCCCGGTGATCACTCACTGGGGGCTCTGGTGTTGCTCAGTCACTGGCCTCAAGAATCAGAATGCCAGGCGCAGCCCCACATTCGCTCCCCAGGGTTGCTCGATATGCTGACCTTTCATGTAATCGAAGTCCGCGTGCAGTTTCAGACGCTCGGACAGCGACACCGATACCCCGGCTCCCAGTTCGCCGCGCGAACCGAACAGGCTGTTATCGAATTTCACATCGTTGGCTTTCACCTCGTTGCGGCGCGAAAACTCCTGTGCAATGGCGACACGTACATAAGGCTGCAATACTCCGCCATCCTTGAGCGCAACACTGCGGCCCAGCGAGGTGCCCACCTTGCCCAATACGGATTGGGTCTGGTCGTTCTTCGCTTTCATGCCGTTGTCCAGGCGCAGCTCCTGCCCCTGAACGACGACACTGGACAACTGAGCGAACGGTTCGAGAAAGTAATCGTCCGCCAGTTTGATGTGGCGGCCGAACTCGACCCAGCCCCCTATCCCGTTGTTGGTGTAGTCACCCTTGGCCTTGCTTGCATCGCTCATGGCAACATCTGCCTTGTTGCGAAAGCGGTTGAGTTTGAGCACGCCGTCAACGTAGTAGCCATCGTCCGACAGCCAGGTGGCATAGGCGCCTGCATAGTAGCTGTCGACTTTACCCGTGGTGCCACGGCTCAAATCGATATCGGAGGTGCTGTACCCTCCCAGCACACCCACCACCAGCTGACCATTGCTGACCTCGACGGGCGCATCGGCACCCAGCGACAGGCCACTTTGTTTCTGCCGGTAGTCGACACCGTCACTGGTCGTGGCATTCAGCCTGTTGCCATAGGCACGCATCCAGCCGCCCGCCCTGCCGCTTGCACGAACCTCACCCATGCGCGAACGCAAGGTAGAGAGCTCACTCATCCAGATCGCAGGTGCCGCGCTGTAAAGGGCAAGCGCGCTCTGGGTCGAAGGGCTTATGACCTTGTCTTTACCGACGATGAACCAGTCATTGCCCTGCTGCTCCAGCAAATACGAATAGGCCCCCAGGTCAACCCGCCCGCCCAGCAGGCTGAATTGCGCGTCGCCACCTTCGGTATGCACCACCTTGAGCGGTGCCATGTCGGCAGACACAACCTCCACCCCCGTATTGCGCACGCGCAAGCCGAACTGCCCACTGGCCTGGCCGTTGACGTCGATGAGGTCTCCGACGCCGTTGTCCAGATCCACGCGCAAGCCGAACGTGCCAGCGCCTGACAACTCATTCAGCGAAAGGGTATGAAACCCTTCGCCAGCAAACGAAACCCTGCCACCCTGCAGGGAAAGCGACCTGACGGCATTGTCGCCCTGCATCTGCCAGTGACTGCCCGAGGTAATCGCCAGACGGTTGCCATTGACGATGTCGCCGTTCAATTGCGCGCCGTTTTGCAGCGTGATGTTCAGGGTGCTGGTGTCATCGGCGACAAGGTTGCCATTGAGGGTGCTGTTGTCGACGTTGAAGTTGGCGGTGCTCTGGTTCAGAACCTCAAGAAGCATGCCATTGCCGGACAGCAGGAGGGTGTTGTTCTTGATCTCAATATCCGCAAGGTGGCTTATACCCTCACGCCCTTCCACCCTTATGGCGGCTCCTGTCAGCCCTTCGACGGTAGAGTTGTCGATGCTCAGTTGACCGTAATTGAACTGCGTTCCATCACCCACTGTGAGGCGTGGATGAGTGAACCATACCCCGTGAGACAAGCCTTTTATGTAGCTTCGGGAAGTGATGTCAGCGCGAGCGCCAAAAATGCCAACGCCCCAGCCAGTGTGTCTACCAACTTCACCCTGCAGCGAGCTGACCTGTGTATTGCTGATCAGGGCGAAGGCGTCCTCGGCAACGGTAATGCCGCCCCCTTTTCCCTCAACGACACTGTGTTCAAGTGTCACGTTCGAGTTGCCCTGCACCACGAGCGCTATCGTGCTATCGCTGAGGATGGTGGAGTCTTTAACTGAAACTCGAGCGTCGCCGTCAGACAACATTCCATCCTTGACCAGGGTATTGCCCGTTAATTCGGTCCTTCCGCCATAAGAAGAGATACGTTTGATCGCAGCCCCATCGGAATGAAGGTATCCAGTACCGTATACAGAGTAATTATGAAATGCGCTGGCCGCATCCACATACTCTGTCCGGTCGCTGACAATCTCCCTAAGCGGAGAGTCAGCCATCACGTGAGTCGATGCGAGGCACGCAATAGCGCCCAGCCCTGCCCTGTAAAGCCCACACTTCCCAATAAAACACTCAGCCACAATAAGAAACCCTCAACATTCATAGGAGTTTTATTGTGGCTGCAACGCTAGCGGATACAATTAATTTCCACTAACAAACAAGTAATCCAATTCCGAAATTTTAGTAGTACCTTTCCCACAAAACATTAAGCTCACCGGATTGGACAGCCAGCCTACCCCAATAAAAATATTTACCTAAAGAGCATTGACAGCTGCTCAAAAAGCCTATTACTTAAAAATCCAGATGAAGCCAAGAACTTCTCTCTGACGGCCAAGCGCCCTTGGAATTATCGTTATCGACTGACGGCGTCAGGACACTCCTGCTCGTCAATAAAAATCAAATAGAGGAATTTCGACATGCGTCAAAAAAACAATTTTTACACACGCAGCCCCAATCAAGAACTGACGCTCATACCACCGTTTGTTCCTGTCGCCGATGAAGCGGACGGACTTATAAAAACTGCCGACCTTGTCAATGACATCATCGTCGAATTTCCGGTCTGGGAAGGTGCCAGGCTTCAAGACTCTTACCAGTTGCAATTGAATGGCGATAAAGTTGGTTTAGCAGGTCAACTGGTACCTCTTCCACCGGTCGGAACGTTACTACGCTTGACCATCCCCGTCGACACCGAACTGAAAGACGATGGCGCGTACAAACTTGACTACTTGACGATCGGTTATCCCAGTGGTACCGAGCAATCGTCCCAAATCAAAACGATTATTGTCGACCGCACCGCTCCGGGCGCCCATCAACTGGGTTATATGGATTTTCCAGCCGGGGCCAAAGATGGTCTGACACTTGAAGAGCTTCAGTCCATGGGCGGTGTATTGACCGGTAGCATTTTCGGGTATTCGGGACTGAATCGCGGCGACGTTATCAAAACCTATTGGGGAAACGTGCCCGGTCCAGAGCTTGAACTGAACGGCCTGGAAGATGAAAGTCAAGCGATCGAAATCCTGTTTACCCAAGAGTTTCTTACTGCTCTCGGCAGCCCTGCAGGCGCAACCTATTACACGGTGACAGACCGGGCCGGAAACACGTCTGCCGAGTCTCAGAAGATTACCATCCCTCTGTTTCTGACCGACGTGACACCAGGACTGCCTGCTCCGGTTATCGATAATAACGACGGCGTGATTGATTACGCAGAGGCCATGGCCAGCGTCGAGGTGAAAATTCCTTTCTCGTCTTTTTTGATGGAAGGCGATCAGATTCTCCTGCACTGGGGTTCTGAAGAGTTAGGGCCTGCTTCTATTGCCGTGGAGGACCTCGACGAACCTTTCATTCTGTTTTTTGATGTCCCGTATCTGATCATTGAACAGGCTCAGAGTGGTCTGCGCGATATCAAGTATTACGTCATTAGAAATGGACAGATTACCGGTACTTCAGACCCTCTTGAGGTGCTTGTCAACATCGAGCTGCCCGTACCCGGCGTTCTCGACAAACCGACGATCAAAGGTAGCAGCAGCACGCCCAGCAACGAAGACAACTTTATTGATGAGAACGACTTTGAACTTGACGCCACCGTCTTGATTAACTGGAACCCTCTCTTTAAGGCCAATCAGATCTTGACGGTCTTTTGGGGCGGCCAAGAAGTATTGGAACAACCCTACACGCTCACCAACAGCGACGTCGTCGCCGGCCGTACGCTGTTGCTCACTGCACTGAACAGTAAGTTCACCGCCGTGGGCACAGGTAACGACATCAGAGTTTATTACACCGTCAAAACCGAGGGTAATCCCAATCTCTCCACGTCATCAGAGCAGGGCTTGATCGTGCGTTCAAAAAATGAATTACCGGGTGGCCCGGACGGACCAGAAGCGCCGCAATTTATGTCGCTGTCTGCCAACGGCACGCTCACTTTTGAAAACAGTGCGCAAGGCGCCCCCATTTTTATCCAACCCTATTTAAATATGGCCCCAGGACACGTCATTGTCTTCACCTATGAAGCCTACAACGAGCTGGTGGGCGATGATAAAAAATTCGAATGGTCAGTCACGTCACCGGCCCTCACTCAGGAAGAAGTCCAGAACGGCGTTAATATTCTGGTGCCCCGCACTGTATTGAACCAGCACTGTTACGGGCATGCCGAGATCAGCTTCCAGGTAAGAAGCAGTATGGGCCAAGGTAACTCGAAACGCGCCAGCGCCTACGTCGATATGCGTGTCGGTGGACTCTGCAGAATTTGACCTCGCCTAAACTTCGCCATTTATCTTTAAACAAGAAAAAGAGAACATCGATGAATACAATACAGACCTTACCTGCACTGCCTGTCCCACTGCCCTTGAGCTATAACCCTCAAGGCATTGGCGATGTTGACGTAGCAGATCCGGCCAAGCCGATAGAAATACTGATCGGCCCTATCAACCTCAAGCCAAAAGATCGGATCGACCTGTTCTGGGGCACACACAATGAGGTTATTGATACCTACACACACTCTTCAGACTCACCGAACACCAATGGCTTTTTTTCATTGTATGTGGATACCCGCTGGGTCCAGTCAGGCCTTACTGATGTCAACTATCTCTATACACCGTTCCCCTCCAATATCCAGGAACATTCGCCTGTTAACAAAATAGTCGTCAAACTGGAAATCCCCGGTGGTCGGGATCCCGACCCAGCCACACCCTACGAAAATGAAAAGCTCGACATCCCGACCGTCAACCCGTCTGGCGTGATCACCTCACCTGAGGGGGTAAGCGTTACCCTCGACGCTTACGAAAATATGGCTGCAGGGGATTCGATTTTCATCTATTGGCACGGCATCAGAGTCGAACACCCTCCTCTGACAGCAGACCAGCTTGGTAAACCGGTCACTGTGAGTATCGACAAGCAGATTATTATCGAAGCAGGGGACTCGGAAAATATTGTTGTCCGGTACGATGTCAGGGATATCGTCAATAACTGGTCACGCTTCTCTTTCCCAGCCTATGTTGCAGTCGAGGCTGGCAACTCCAGCCTGCAGGCCCCTATCGCCCCACAGGCGCCCAACATGGAGCTTGATCTCGATAAGCTGGCCGGCGCAGATGTTCAAGCGCTCGTGCTGTCACATGCCAGTATCGCCACTGGTGACATCATAAACTTCGTGATGGAGCGTAACACTGCAGAAGGCATTCAGCTGGAGTCCTTCACCGCATCAAAAGTGGTTCAGATACCTGGCAGCTTCGTGGAGTTTCTCATCCCCAATGAACAGTTCCATCCCATCGCACAGGGCCGGGCACGTTTGAAATACACAGTGATCAAAGGCACTGGCGAGGCATTGCGTTCAAAGAGTCTGACTCTCGCAGTACTCGGTCAACCGCAGCAACTGTCATTGCCACATGTCCAAGGCGTCACCAATGGAATTCTGAACCCTGATAGTCACAATGTGATCACTCAGGTGCCGCCTTATTACTTTATGGCGGACGGCCACGACATCAATCTGGTATGGATTGGCAAGGCTGCCAACGGTGAGACGGTCATGCATCAGGAGGTTAAAAACCTGAATGCTGATGATATCGGCAAGGGCATCGAGTATTTGATCCCGGATGAAAAGGTGAGTGCATTGGCAGGCGGTTCACTTGAGGTTTACTACACCGTAACCACCTACGCGAGAGCGTTCTTCAAATCGCCCATACTACGGTTGCTCGTGGACGTGGATAACAGCAGTCCGCTGGAAGCTCCTGCCGTAGACAAGCTGAGTGCGGACGGCATTCTCGACCCGGCCGATATACCACTCGAAGCCATTGTTCGCGTGTTGCCTTATCGCGCAATGGCTGAGGGAGACAAAGTCACCATTCACTGGGAAGGCGGTGATGCAGGGGGCACCTACAGCACATACACCGTTATCAATACAGGAACCGTCAACAGGGAAACCGTATTCCGCATTCCCAAACGGTACATCGATGCCAATCTAAACGGGCAGGTACAGGTCTGGTATACGGCGCAACATGGAGACAGAATTGCTGAATCGCAGAGATTGGCAATTACTATCCGTGAGATGGTGGCACTGCCCCTCCCCACCCCCACCCTAAAAGAAGCCACCGGCACCACGCTCGACCCGGCCAACGCTTCATCCGGCGCAACCGTGGTGATCGACGCCACCGCCAATCTGCAAGCCGGCGACCAGGTGATCGCACAGTGGCAAGGGCCCAACGGCAATGACACCCGGGAAAAGACCCTGACCGGCGCAGACGCGGGCAAGACGCTGGAGGTAGTGTTTGCTGCGGCGCTGGTCACGGCAAACGCCGGGCAGACGGTGGCGATTTCCTATGTCGTCAATCGCGTCAACGGTCTGGTGCAGGTATCCGGCACGCTGGCCCTGCAGATTCTGGCGGCGCAGCCCGCGCTGGTGCTGGACACTTCGCCGGTCACGCTGGCTGGCAAGGTGTATCTGCTTCCGGGCTCGCCGGACCTGCTGCCGAACTTCCCGGCCGACACCACCGTTCAGCGTCAGGCCAGTGGCGGACAGGCCCCCTATCAGTACACCTCGAGCGACCCGCTGGTCGCGAAAGTGGACAGCAACGGCCTGACCTCGGTTCGAGGCAAAGGCACGGCCATCATTACTGCGACCGATGCGCTGGGCGCGAGCAAGCAGTACACGGTCACCGTCACCGGCGTCATCCATTGCATCGGCCTGGGCAGCGGCAGCTTTTCTCAGATCAGCAAAAACGCGGGCAACAACGGCGCGAGGATTCCAACCATTCACGAGCTGGTGGATATCCACGCCCTGTATGGCAATCGCTGGCCGATGGGCAACGGCAACTATTGGTCGTCGACTGTCTCAAGCGCCGGCATCGGCGGATGGAACTGGTATTACGTGAAAAACATGGTCACTGGCGGCAACTTCAAACTGAAGAGCCACAACTCCAGCCTTGGCGTAGGCATCAGATGATCGATTGCTGAAACCCATTGATCATCCGGCAGGGCGTTGCGCTAAAGGTGTAACGCCCTGTCGCCGTTTTCAGGAGCTTCTCAGGTTCAGTCCATGCATCGTCCGCCTCCCTCACCCCAGCGTTGCGTTCACACTGCTGTCCATGAAGGCCGTTTTGCCGCCAGCATCAACACGCAGCCCTTCAAGACCTCCTCTCTGACAGGCAGACTGACCCTGCGATCGGAACTGGAACGGGCCCCTGCTCAATGGATATGGCAGGTTATCGCCGACGGCAAGGTGGGCAACAGGCGAGCCACCCTCGGCTTGTTTCTGGATCGCGATCTCGAGCCCGGCGACCACGACCTGATCGATCATGAGCAGATCAAGGTGATCTACAACGAAACGCTGCACCGGAAGAACACCGTCTACCACTCGGCGCATTTCCAGGGCGGTCGGCTGGTTCTGCTTGAAGGCAGTCCCTGCACACTGCGGATAAGAGGCTTATTCAGTTTCAATATGTCATCAATCAACCTGGATGTGACCGACGGCGCCTTCGACCTGTATTGCCGGTGACTCAGGTGCGCAGGAACCCGGCAATCTCTCTCGCGGAGTCAGCCAGGCATTGCTCGTGGCTGATGCCCGAGACCTTCAATGGTTTGAGGTCATGATTGGCAGTCGGCAACAAGTGCAGCCGGATGGCACTCGACAATGCATAGCCTTCCACCGCTTCGCGATTACCCAGCGCGTCGCGTTCGCCCTGCACGATCAGCGTGGGTGTCTTCAGTTCGGCCAGATGAGCCACGCGTGGTTTTTCAGGCTTGCCCACGGCGTAGAACGGATACCCCAGACACACCAGCGCATCGACCTCAAGCTCATCGGCGATCAGGCTGGCCATCCGCCCGCCCATCGATTTGCCGCCGACCGCCAGACGTCCAGAGATGTGAGCACGCGCGCAGGCGAACACTTCTCTCCAGCATTCCAGCAGTTGCGCCTGTGGATTGGGTGGACGCTTGCTGCCGCCCTGACGCCGCTGCGCCATATAGGGAAACTCGAAGCGCAGGACGCTGATACCTTGCGCCGCCAGATCAGCCGCCATGCGGTTCATGAAGTCGCTGTCCATCGGTGCGCCTGCACCGTGCGCCAGCAGCAAGGTCGGCGCTTCCAGCGCATCCGCAGGCCGAGCGGGCGTCCATAGCCAGCCTCTGTCACTGATCAGGTGCAGCCATTGATTCGTACCGATAACAGGCTTCAAGCCGTTGCTCATGGTTGCCTCATTCAGGTGAGTCGCCGAGTGGCCCGCTACTATAGCGGCGAACAGGGTTGCGAATCCTGCACGAATCGCGAGCGCGAGGCGCATCGGCATGCCTCGTCCCGTCGGACAGCCACCATTCAGGTCTGCCCGAGTACTCTGTCAAGGTGCAAAAGGTAAAGTACCGAGGCGATGAGCGCCCCAAACCTGACACCCCGGGCGGTTTCATTGACGGCACTGGCCTCGCACAACTGCAACAACACCGCTGAGTCGGTCACCAGAGTCATATACCTGCTCAGGCCAATTTGCGGGGCAATGACAGGTGTCACTGCCGACTGAATAGACGTGACGGTCTTTGCGCGAGTCCTGATCAACTCTTCTGTACGCGAAGGTCGCCACCGCTGTGTTCCAGTCCAGCGGCGATGCGTGAACTCCGCACCCTGCAACGGGGTGCGGAATACCCACTCACACATAGCGCTGCCCTCTGCGCCTTGCTACGACTTCCCACACCCCTGTTTCAAAGCTAAACTCGCGAAACGCGTCTGCCGCAACCCTTTGACACTCTTTGATGTGCCTGTCTGTTCCTGCCCCTGCCTTTTCGGTGTGCTTCGATGCCATTTCCAGCGCTGCATCGCCCTGGCCCGATTACGTCTGCGGTAACCCTCTGAATCGTGGAAGTCTGCAATGAGCACAACAATCAGTCCGACAACCTACAACTACACCGTGGTGCGCCAGTTTGCCATCATGACCGTGGTCTGGGGTGTGGTCGGCATGAGCCTGGGCGTGTTCATTGCTTCGCAGCTGGTCTGGCCAGGGCTGAACCTGGAACTTGAATGGACCACCTTCGGGCGCCTGCGCCCGCTGCACACCAATCTGGTGATCTTCGCTTTCGGCGGCTGCGCGCTGTTCGCCACCTCCTATTACGTGGTGCAACGCACTTGCCAGACGCGGCTGATTTCCGATGGTCTGGCGGCCTTCACCTTCTGGGGCTGGCAGGCCGTGATCGTCGGCGCCATCGTCACGCTGCCGATGGGCTACACCACCACCAAGGAATATGCCGAGCTCGAATGGCCGGTGGCGATTCTGCTGGCCATTGTCTGGGCCGCCTACGCTGCGGTGTTTTTCGGCACCATCGTCAAACGCCGGACCCGGCATATCTATGTCGCCAACTGGTTCTACGGCGCGTTCATCGTGGTGACCGGCATGCTGCACATCGTCAACCATATCTCGTTGCCGGTCAGCCTGTTCAAATCCTATTCGGCGTATGCCGGCGCCACCGACGCCATGATCCAGTGGTGGTACGGACACAATGCCGTCGGTTTTTTCCTGACCACCGGTTTTCTCGGCATGATGTATTACTTCGTGCCCAAGCAGGCCGAGCGCCCGGTCTACTCCTATCGTTTGTCCATCGTGCACTTCTGGGCATTGATCACCCTGTATATCTGGGCCGGTCCGCACCATCTGCACTACACCGCCCTGCCAGACTGGGCGCAGTCGCTGGGCATGGTGATGTCGATCATTCTGCTGGTGCCCAGCTGGGGCGGGATGATCAACGGCATGATGACGCTGTCAGGCGCGTGGCATAAGTTGCGGACCGATTCGGTACTGCGCTTTCTGGTGGTCTCGCTGGCGTTCTATGGCATGTCGACCTTCGAAGGTCCGATGATGGCAATCAAGACCGTCAACTCGCTTTCGCACTACACGGACTGGACCATCGGCCATGTCCACGCCGGGGCACTGGGCTGGGTCGCGATGATTACCATCGGGTCGGTCTACCACATGATTCCGAAACTCTATGCCCGCCCGCATATGTACAGCGTCAGCCTGATCAACACGCACTTCTGGCTCGCGACCGTCGGCACCGTGCTGTACATCACCTCGATGTGGGTCAATGGCATCACCCAGGGCCTGATGTGGCGCGCAGTGAACGACGACGGCACGCTGACCTACTCCTTCATCGAAACCATGCAGGCCAGCCACCTGGGCTATATAGTGCGGGCTATCGGCGGCGCGATTTTCACCAGCGGCATGTTGCTGATGGCCTACAACGTGGTGCGTACGATACGTGCCTCGGACCCGCAGGCAGCCGAATCAGCCACCCGTATCGCCGTCGCGGGAGCGCATTGATGAAGCATGATGCGCTCGAAAAAAACATCGGCCTGCTGGCCTTCTTCATGGTGATTGCCGTGAGCATCGGCGGGCTGACGCAGATCGTCCCGCTGTTCTTTCAGGACGTCACCAACCAGCCTGTCGAGGGCATGAAGCCGCGCAGCGCGCTTGAGGTGGAAGGCCGTGATGTGTTCATCGCCAACGGCTGCGTCGGTTGCCACTCGCAGATGATCCGCCCGTTGCGAGCCGAAACCGAGCGCTACGGGCATTACTCGGTGGCGGGCGAAAGCGTCTGGGACCACCCCTTCCTGTGGGGCTCCAAACGCACCGGGCCGGACCTGGCAAGGATCGGCGGTCGCTACTCGGACGAGTGGCACCGGGTACACCTGAACAACCCGCGCGACCTGGTCCCGACCTCGATCATGCCGGCCTACCCGTTTCTGGCCGAGAAGACCATCGACAGCACGCAGACTGCGAAAAAGCTGCAGGTGCTGCGCACCCTCGGCACCCCGTACACCGACGCGGATATCGCCGGTGCAGCGGCTGCGGTGCAGGGCAAGACCGAAATGGACGCGCTGGTGGCCTATCTGCAAGGCCTTGGCACGCTCATCAAGAGCAAACGGTGATCATGATGGACATCGGAATGATTCGAGGCCTTGGCACACTGGTCGTGATGGTGGCGTTCATCGGCCTGATGCTGTGGGTGTTCAGCCCTGCCCGCAAGGCAGACTTCGACGACGCGACCCTGCTGCCTTTCGCGGATGACCCCGAGGCCATCGGCAAGGTCGAAACTGCCAGGGCTGAACGGGAAGGCCGGTCATGAGTACGTTCTGGAGCCTGTACATCGCGGTCCTGACCCTGGGCACCATCATCGCCATGCTCTGGCTGCTGCTGTCCACACGCAAAGGTCAGCCCGACGAACCGACAGATGAAACCGTCGGCCATACGTTCGACGGTATCGAGGAATACGACAACCCGCTGCCCAGATGGTGGTTCTATCTGTTCCTGGCGACCATCGTCTTTGCGCTGGGCTATCTGCTCCTGTACCCGGGGCTGGGCAACTGGCAGGGGTTGCTGCCCGGTTATGAATACCGGGACCAGGACAGCAAGACGCAATTCTCCGACGGCCAGCAAGGCTGGACCAGTGTCCATGAATGGGAGCGGGAAGTCGCAAACGCCGAGGCCCGTTATGGGCCGCTGTTTGCCAGGTACGCGGCCATGCCCGTCGAGGAAGTGGCCAAAGACCCGCAGGCGTTGAAAATCGGTGCACGTCTGTTCGCGTCCAACTGCTCGGTCTGCCACGGCTCTGACGCGAAAGGCGCCTATGGCTTTCCCAACCTGACCGATGCCGACTGGCGCTGGGGCGGCGATGCCCAGTCGATCAAGACCTCCATTCTTGCAGGCCGTATGGGCGTGATGCCAGCCCTGGGCGGCGTGCTCGGCGAACAGGGTGTTCGCGATGTGGCGGCCTACGTGCTGACGCAGCTGGACGCGCGCGCACTACCGGAGGATGCCAAGGCTGACCCGGTGGCCGGACAGAAGACCTTCACCAGCCTGTGCGTGGCCTGTCATGGTCCAGAGGGCAAGGGAATGCCGATTCTCGGCGCACCGGATCTGACCCACCCCAACGCGTTTATCTACGGTTCCAGCTACGCTCAGTTGCAGCAGACCATACGTGATGGCCGCCAGGGCCAGATGCCTGCTCAGCAAGCACTGCAAGGCAATGACCGGGTTCACATTCTGGCTGCCTATGTTTACAGCCTGTCCCGCCAAGAGCAGCCTGCTGAATCCAGATGACAGGGCTCCGCTCAGTCCATGGTTGTTGCAGTCTGAAACAACAAATTCGTTGTAGTTACATCTCTACATAACTAGACTCGTTCACGACCACAATACGCTGTCTACTCATTCCGGAAGTCGCGCACATGCCCACTACCCTCTCCAGCCGTGAATTCAATCAGGACACCAGCGGGGCCAAGAAGGCGGCTAATGAAGGCCCGGTGTTCATTACCGACCGAGGCCGCCCGGCCCATGTGCTGCTTTGCATCGAGGATTACCTGAAGCTGACCGGCAGTGCGGCAAGCATCGCCGACATGCTGATAATGCCCACTGACATCGATATCGAGTTCGAGCCTCAGCGCGCCGTGATCACGCCCCGACAGGTTGATCTGTCCTGATGTTCCTGCTCGACACCAACGTGGTTTCAGAGCTCAGAAAGCGCACTGCAGACGCCAATGTGCTGCGCTGGTCGCGAACACAAATGGCCTCCAGCCTGTTCATCTCGTCCATCACGATTCTTGAACTCGAAACAGGTATCCTGCGCATCGAACGCCGCGACCCGACACAAGGCGCAATATTGCGAATGTGGCTCGACCAGCATGTATTGAAGGCGTTCGCCGGGCGTATCCTGACCGTCGACACTCAAGTCGCTAGGCGCTGCGCTCAACTGCACGTTCCCGACTCGCGCAGCGAATGCGATGCGTTGATCGCCGCCACTGCGCTGGTGCATGGCATGACCGTGGTCACACGCAACACAATGGACTTTCAGTCGTGCGGGGTCGCACTGCTCAATCCCTGGGTCAGCCAGTTGAATGAAGAAGCGGCCATTTATTCACGTGCAGCACGTTGAACGCGTATGTGAACCTGCCTGACCGGTATCAGCCGGGGTCAGGCTACCGCCACTGGACTCATCGATGACCAAGCAGATTCCAGTACACGACATCACCCCGGCATCCGAAACAGGCGGCGAATTCACCGACCTCTATGCTTCGCGCGAGAAGATCCAGACCCGCGCGTTCAAAGGCCTGTTTCGAAACGTGCGGATGCTCGGCGGCGCCCTGTTGCTGCTGATCTTTTTCGGCACGGTCTGGCTGAATCGCAGCGGGCATCAGGCGGTCTGGTGGAATCTGCCGGAACGCAAGTTCTACATCTTCGGTGCAACGTTCTGGCCGCAGGATTTCATCCTCTTGTCCGGCATTCTGATCGTTGCAGCGTTCGGGCTGTTCTTCATCACCGTCTATGCCGGACGGGTCTGGTGTGGCTATACCTGCCCGCAGAGTGTCTGGACCTGGATCTTCATGTGGTGCGAGAAAGTGACTGAAGGCGACCGCAACCAGCGCATCAGGCTCGACCACGCCTCGATGAGTGCCGGCAAACTGCTGCGCAAGTTCGCCAAACACAGCCTGTGGCTGCTGATCGGGTTTGCCACCGGTATGACCTTCGTGGGGTATTTCTCACCCATCCGCGCGCTGTGCGTGGATCTGTTCACGGGCCAGGCGGATGGCTGGGCCTATTTCTGGGTCGGTTTCTTTACCTTGGCCACTTACCTTAATGCCGGCTGGCTGCGCGAGCAGGTATGCATTTACATGTGTCCCTATGCGCGGTTCCAGAGCGTGATGTTCGACAAGGACACGCTGATCATCTCCTACGACCAGAATCGTGGCGAAGCCCGAGGTCCGCGCAAGAAGGAGGCCGATCCTCAGGCACTGGGGCTGGGTGACTGCATCGACTGCACGATGTGCGTGCAGGTCTGCCCGACCGGCATCGACATTCGTGACGGCCTGCAGGTGGAGTGCATCAGCTGTGCGGCGTGCGTCGATGCCTGCGATACGGTCATGGACAAGATGGATTACCCTCGCGGCCTGATTCGCTACACCACCGAACACAATCTGTCCGGGCAACGCACCCGCACCCTGCGCCCGCGTCTGATCGGTTATGCGCTGGTCCTGCTGCTGATGATTGCGCTGTTGACCGCGGCGTTCTGCATGCGCACGCTGGTGGGTCTGGAGGTCAGCAAGGACCGCATGCTGTTCCGGGAAAACGCCGAAGGCCGGATCGAGAACGTCTACAGCCTGAAAGTGATGAACAAGGATCAGGTGGACCACGCCTATGTGCTGCAGGCAAGCGGCCTGCCCGACCTGAAACTCCAGGGCCGTCGTGAAATCAGCGTTCCGGCGGGCGAAATCATCAGCCTGCCGGTGGAGCTGTCCAGTGCGCCGGAAAAACTGCCGTCGCACAGCAACGAGGTCACCTTTACCCTCAAGGACATCGACAGCGATACACAGGTCGAGACCCAAAGCCGCTTCCTTGGCCCACCTATTCGTTAAGAGCCCCGTCATGCCCGCTGCGACTGCTGCAAGCCCCTGGTACCGGCACCTCTGGCCATGGATCATCATCGCCATCCTCACCGGTTCGGTGACCTTGAGCCTGTCGATGGTGTTCATCGCCGTGACCCACCCGGACCCGCTGGTTACCGACAACTATTACGAGGCCGGCAAAGGCATCAATCGCTCGTTGAATCGCGAAGTGCTCGCCCAGACCCTCAAACTGCATGCGCGTCTGCACATGGATGAGCTGACCGGCGAAGTCGAACTGCGCCTGAGCGGCAACAGCAACCCGGAGCGTCTGGAACTCAACCTGATTTCACCCACGCGCCCTGACAGTGATCGCCGGGTGTTCCTGACCCGAAGCCCGTCCGAACCAGGCCGTTACATCGGTCAGTTGCAGGACAAGGTCAACGGTCGGCGTTTTGTGGAACTGCTGGGTGTCGAAGGCGAGCAGACCTGGCGCCTGTTCGAGGAAGAACAGATTGGCACTGACGACGTGACCCTCGGTGACGAACCCCTGCAAGCCGCGCAACGCCGGAAAGACTGAACGTGGCCAGGCCCTCCTCTCCCACGCCGCTGCACTGCTACCACTGCGGTTTGCCGGTTCCGGCGGGCAGCCATTTCAACGCGGTGGTGCTCGGTGCAACCCGACAGCTGTGCTGCCCCGGTTGTCAGGCAGTGACCGAGGCCATCGTTGCCAGCGGTCTGGACAACTACTACCGCCATCGCAGTGAAACCTCGGCCAACCCGGGAAGCCTGCCCAGCCAATTGCTCGATGAACTGGCGCTCTACGATCGCCCCGACGTACAGGCGCCATTCGTGCGCCACGACGGCGACCTCTCAGAGGCCACCCTGCTTGTCGAAGGCATCAGTTGCGCGGCCTGCGGCTGGCTGATCGAGCAACGCCTGGGGCGATTACCCGGGGTGACCGAAGCGCGGCTGAACCTGTCCACTCATCGCCTGCTGGTGCGCTGGAACGCCGACCAGCTTGCCCTCAGCCAATTGCTCAACGAACTGCACGCGATTGGCTATGTCGCCCATCCATGGCAGGCCGATCGCGCTGCCGAACGCCTGGCGAGTGATAATCGCCTGGCGTTGCGACAACTGGGCGTCGCCGGCCTGCTGTGGTTCCAGGCCATGATGGCAACCATGGCCACCTGGCCGGAGTTCAATATCGACCTCAGCCCGCAGATGCACACCATACTGCGCTGGGTGGCGCTGTTTCTGACCACGCCGATCGTCTTCTACAGTTGCGCACCGTTCTTTCGCGGTGCCTTGCGCGACCTGCGCAGCCGCCACCTGACAATGGATGTGTCGGTGTCGCTGGCAATAGGCGCGGCCTACGCCGCAGGGATCTGGACCGCTGTCACCGGCGCTGGCGAACTGTATGTCGATGCCGTCGGCATGTTTGCACTGTTCCTGTTGGCTGGCCGCTACCTGGAGCGCCGGGCCCGCGAGCGCACGGCGGCGGCCACCGCCCACTTGGTAAACGTGCTGCCCGCCTCATGCCTGCGCCTCAGCGATGACGGCCAGAGCCAGCGCATCATGCTCAGCGAGCTGCACCTGGCTGACCGGGTGCTGGTGCAGCCCGGTGCAGTGATACCGGCTGATGGCAAAATCCTCGAAGGCCGCTCCAGTGTCGACGAGTCGTTGTTGACCGGCGAATACCTGCCACAAATGCGCAGTGTAGGCGATGCGGTCACCGCAGGAACGCTGAATGTCGAAAGCCCGCTGACCATCGGCGTGACGGCGCTGGGTCACGAAACCCGCCTTTCGGCCATTGTCCGACTGCTCGAACGTGCTCAGGCAGAAAAACCCCGACTCGCGCAGATCGCCGACCGGGCGGCACAGACCTTTCTGCTGTTATCGCTGATCGCAGCTGCGCTGATCGGGGTGATCTGGTGGCAGCTGGACGCATCGCGCGCGGTCTGGATCGTGCTGGCCATGCTCGTCGCCACCTGCCCTTGCGCACTGTCGCTGGCGACGCCGACCGCCTTGACTGCGGCGACCGGCACTCTGCACAGACTCGGCCTGCTGCTGACCCGAGGTCACGTGCTCGAAGGCCTCAACCAGATCGACACGGTCATCTTCGACAAGACCGGCACCCTGACCGAAGGACGCCTGACGCTGCGCAGCATTCACCCATTGCGCGAGCTGGACGCCAATCGCTGCCTGGAGCTGGCGGCCGCCCTGGAAAACCGCTCCGAGCACCCCATCGCCCGCGCCTTCGGTCGAGCGCCGAGAGCTGCCGAGGAGGTGCTCAGCACACCGGGGATGGGTCTGCAAGGTCGTGTCGACGGGCATCTGCTGCGCATCGGCGAGGCGGCTTTCGTCTGTGCGCTGAGCGGCGCTGAAACGCCCTTGCCAACTGAAATATCCGGCCAATGGCTGTTGCTGGGCGATGCGCAGGGCCCACTCGCATGGCTGGTGCTGGACGACCGGCTGCGCGAGGATGCAGCCATCCTGTTACACGCATGCCGGGCGCGAGGCTGGAAAACGCTGCTGTTGTCCGGTGACAGCTCGCCGATGGTTGGCAGTGTCGCGCAGGCGCTGGGCATCGACGATGCGCGTGGCGGCATGCGCCCGGACGATAAGCTGGAGGTGCTGCGCCAGCTTCAGGCTCAGGGGCGCAAAGTGCTGATGATCGGTGACGGGGTGAACGACGTACCGGTCATGGCAGCAGCCGACATCAGTGTGGCGATGGGCTCGGCCACCGACCTCGCCAAAACCAGCGCTGACGCCGTGCTGCTGTGCAACCGCTTGCCGGTGCTGATCGACGCCTTGAATCTGGCGCGACGCACGCGGAGGGTCATTATCGAAAACCTGCTCTGGGCCGGTCTGTACAATGGCCTCATGCTGCCCTTCGCGGCGCTGGGCTGGATCACTCCGGTGTGGGCGGCGATCGGCATGTCGCTCAGTTCGCTGACTGTGGTGCTCAACGCCTTGCGCCTGACCCGCCTGTCGCGTCGTGCGCCTGTCTCCCCATCTGCCCCGGAGGTTTCATGCCCGCGCTTTACATCATGATCCCTGCCGCTCTGCTGCTGGTGGGCGTGGCGATCTACGTGTTCTTCTGGGCAGTGGACAGCGGCCAGTACGACGACATGGAAGGTCCGGCACACAGCATATTGTTCGATGACACGCCGCCTGTGGAACATGTCCCGCCTGAGCCTCCCCAGTCGGGCGCGGACGAGAAACGCGATGTTTGAACTTGCTTCGATGCTGTTCTCGGCATTCATTCTCGGGCTGCTGGGCGGTGGTCACTGCCTGGGTATGTGTGGCGGCCTGATGGGTGCCCTGACGCTGGCCATCCCCAAAGAACAGCGCAGCCGCCGGTTTCGTCTGCTGCTGGCCTACAACCTGGGGCGCATTCTCAGCTACGGCGTTGCCGGCGTGTGTTCCGGACTGGTCGGCTGGGCGGTCGCGCAAAGTCCGCTGGCGACAGGCCTGCGCATCGTCGCCGCCGTGTTGCTGATCATGATGGGGTTGTACCTGGCCGGCTGGTGGAGCGGACTGACCTATATAGAACGCCTTGGCCGAGGCCTGTGGCGTTATTTGCAACCCCTGGCCAGTCGCCTGTTGCCGGTGTCCAGTGTGCCGCGCGCCTTGTTGCTCGGCGCCCTGTGGGGCTGGCTGCCCTGCGGGCTGGTCTACAGCGCCCTGCTGTGGGCCGCCAGCCAGGGCAATCCTCTCGACAGCGCGCTGCTGATGCTGGCCTTCGGGCTGGGCACCTGGCCCGTTCTGCTGGCCACCGGCCTGGCTGCCGAGCGCACTACGGCCTTGCTGCGCAAACGTGGTGTGCGCATGGCGGGAGGGCTGCTGGTGATAGTCTTCGGTATCTGGACCTTGCCAGGCCCGCATCAGCATTGGCTGATGGGCCATTGAGGCCGGTAACTCTTGCCATTTGATCCACATCAAAGCCGCCCCTCGGTCTCCTGCGTATGCTCGCGACATCGCCAGCCGGACCGGGAAACGCGCGCATGCTTGACGCCATTCGTTGGGATTCAGACCTGATCCATCGCTACGATGTGGCAGGACCGCGCTACACGTCCTATCCGACAGCGGTGCAGTTTCATACCCAAGTGGGCGGCTTCGAGCTGCTGCACGCGCTACGCGAAAGCCGCAAGGCGTCACGTCCGTTGTCGCTCTACGTGCATCTGCCCTTCTGCGCGAACATTTGCTACTACTGCGCCTGCAACAAAGTCATCACCAAGGATCGCGGACGCGCTCAGGCCTACCTGCAACGGCTCGAGCACGAGATACAAATGCTCGCCTGTCACCTGGCGCCCGGTCAGGTGGTGGAGCAACTGCACCTGGGCGGCGGTACGCCAACCTTTCTCAGCCATGATGAACTGCGCCGCTTGATGGCGCAGTTGCGCTTGCATTTCAATCTGCTGGAAGACGACTCCGGCGACTATGGCATCGAGATCGATCCTCGCGAAGCGGACTGGGCGACGATGGGACTGCTGCGCGAGCTGGGTTTCAACCGGGTCAGCCTGGGCGTTCAGGACCTCGACCCGACGGTGCAGCGGGCGATCAACCGCATGCAGAGTCTGGAAGAGACCCGCGCGATTGTTGAAGCAGCGCGCACGCTGCAATTTCGTTCGGTGAATATTGATCTGATCTACGGTCTGCCCGCGCAAAACCCGCAGACCTTCAGCCACACCGTGGACAAGGTCATCGATCTGCAGCCTGATCGGCTGTCGGTGTTCAACTATGCGCATCTGCCCGAGCGCTTCATGCCGCAGCGGCGCATCGACGCGGCGGATCTGCCGGATGCAGCGAGCAAACTGCTGATGCTGCAGCGCACCGTCGAACAATTGGGCAACGCCGGCTATCGCTACATCGGCATGGACCATTTCGCCCTGCCCGACGACGAGCTGGCCACCGCCCAGGAAGACCTGACCCTGCAGCGCAACTTTCAGGGCTATACCACTCACGGTCACTGCGATCTGATCGGGCTGGGGGTTTCGGCCATCAGCCAGGTCGGCGAGCTGTACAGCCAGAACAGCAGCGACCTGAGCGAATATTCAAGGCTGCTGGACAGCGATCAGCCCGCAACCAAACGCGGCCTGCTCTGCAACGATGACGACCGCATCAGGCGCGCGATCATTCAGCAGTTGATCTGCCACTTCACCCTGGATTTCGGCGAGATCGAAAAGAATTTTTGCATCGATTTCAGGGACTATTTCCGCGATGCGTGGCCGCAACTGCTTGGCATGGCCAGCGACGGGCTGATTACGCTGAGCGAGACGGGCATTGAAGTGAGACCGGAAGGCCGCCTTTTGGTACGCGCAGTGTGCATGGTCTTCGATGCCTACCTGACCCGACAGAACAGACAGCAGTTCTCCCGGGTGATATGAGCCGTTGCCAAGTGCTACATCTTGGCCAGAACCAGCATGCCCGCCTTGGTCTTGTCGCCGTCACTGGAGCCCAGGCTGTTCATGAGCGACGACAGATCGGCCGTGGAATTGCTCACCTGCGCCTGCAACGTACTGAGCACGGTCTGTAGCGCCGCCGCCTTGGTCCTTCGCTCCTCGGGGCTCAGGCTGGGGTCATTCAGGGCCTTCTGGATCTGCTCCATGGTCTCCTCGATCCTGCGCTGAAGTTCGCGAATCGCCTTGAGGATCTTCTGCACGGAAGCCGGCAGACCGCTCTGCTCGATATCAGCGTTTCTGGAAGACGATGACGCAGCCGCCTTGCCTTCTGCCGACAAATTGACCTGCACGCCCTTTGTCTCGCTTGCCGACGCCTCGGCAGTGCTTTGCCCGGCGCTACTGTAGGTGGTCTGAGAGGTCGCAGTGCGGATCGTAATGCTGTTGATCAACGGGAGTGTCGTTGACATGACGGGGCATCCTGGCTTGGCTGAAGGAATACGGGGTTATCGGCAGACAATCCGCAACCTTGACGACGCCGACAGGTTTGCAGGCTGGCCCCGACAAGCCTGGGTGAGTTACCCTTACGGCTTATGTGTGATTTCCCACAAGGAATTAAGTGATGTCCGAGCCAGTCAAGTTGCGCGCTCAAACCCAGGCTCACTGCAAGGATTGCAGTCTCGCGCCGTTGTGCCTGCCCCTTTCGTTAAATACCGAAGACATGGACTGCCTTGACCAGATCGTCAAACGCGGCCGGCCACTGAAGAAAGGCGAGTTTCTGTTTCGCCAGGGTGACACCTTCGAGTCGGTCTACGCGGTGCGTTCCGGGGCGTTGAAAACCTTCAATATCAGTGACAGCGGTGAAGAACAACTCACCGGCTTTCACCTGCCCAGCGAACTGGTAGGCATGTCCGGTATGGACGCCGAGGCTTACCCGGTCTCGGCGCAGGCACTGGAAACCACATCGGTCTGCGAAATCCCTTTCGAGCGCCTGGACGAGCTGTCCGTAAGACTGCCGCAACTGCGTCGGCAGTTGATGCGCGTCATGAGCCGTGAGATCCGTGACGATCAGCAAATGATGCTGCTGCTGTCGAAAAAGACCGCCGATGAGCGTATCGCCACGTTTCTGATCAATCTGTCTGCACGCTTTCGCGCCAGAGGCTTTTCGGCCAATCAGTTCCGCCTGAGCATGTCGCGCAATGAAATCGGTAATCACCTGGGTCTGGCAGTCGAGACGGTGTCCCGTGTATTTACCCGATTCCAGCAAAATCAGCTGATTTCTGCCGAGGGCAAAGAGATACACATCCTCGACCCCATCGAGCTGTGTGCGCTGGCTGGCGGGTCGATGCAAAGCTGAAACGTGCGATCTTTGGCGGGTCGGCTTAAACTGTCGGCCAAAACTGCCATGGAACCCCCTGATGACTTTCGATCAATCGAACTTCAAATCCCTCATCCGCCCGGTCGTGGACTTCCCCAAGCCGGGCGTGGTCTTCCGTGATATCACGCCCCTCTTCCAATCACCCAAGGCCACCCGCCAGGTGATTGACAGCTTCGTGCAGCGCTACATCGATGCCGAATTCAGCCACATCGGCGTGATGGACGCGCGGGGTTTTCTGATCGGTTCGGTGGTCGCGTATCAGCTGAACAAGCCGCTGGTGCTGTTTCGCAAACAAGGCAAGCTGCCCGCCGATGTACTGTCCGAGGCGTATCAGACCGAATACGGCGAAGCGTATCTGGAAGTGCATGCCGACAGTCTGTGCGAAGGCGACTCGGTCGTCATGTTCGATGACCTCATCGCGACCGGAGGCACGCTGGTCGCCGCCGCCAACCTGATCCGCCGTATGGGTGCCGAAGTGTACGAGGCCGCTGCGATTATCGACCTGCCGGAACTGGGCGGCTCCAAGCGTCTTAACGACCTGAAGATCCCGACGTTCTGCCTGACCGAGTTTGCGCTGGACGAGCAGTAACGGCACAGGCACGAGAGTTACAGGTTCCAAACGGTCCAGCGCTCACGGCTATCGTAAATGCGCTTTTTTATCGCGATGGCACTGACGACGCAGAGTGCGACGTAAGTGACGGCTGAGTCCTGGCGCTGATCCGGGGGTAGCCTGGCAGGACGCCAGGCTAGCCGCACCGCGCCATGGATGGCGCGTTGCGGCGACCCCCGGATCAGTGACAGGGCGAAGGAACCCGACGAAGTCGGGCCGGAAACAGGAGCGAGGGGCTTTGCTTACTTTGGCCCCATCAAAGTAAGTCGCCGAGGGGCGAAAAGGTGACTTGAGTCGAACCCCAATCTACCTGACATCACAGAACCACTGTGTGACGCGGAGCGTCACGAACTGCATTCCCACGCGGAGCATGGGAACGATAGCCATCCGAACGAGAAACTAGCTCGCTGTATTGCCGTGCAGTTTGGTCATCAATTGCGCTTCGGCCTGGGTCAGGCCGCAGGACTGGGTCAGCTCATCGATGCTGGCACCCATGCCGACCAGACGGGCGGCCTGGGCGAAGGACAGCGTGGAGGGATCGCGCTGCTCCAGCGCAGTGAGCTTGTCCGGTAACGGCGCAACGACGGCACGCAGCTCATGCAACGCTTCGCCCATGCGCACCGTACCGTTCTGGTAGTTGTCCAGGCGTCTGGCCAACTCCTTGATCCGCTGATCCCGCAAGGCAGCCGCCTCATCACGCTCGGCGTCGAGCTTGCGCTGACGCCTGGTATGGGCCAGGAACATAAACAGGGTGACAACCCAGAGAATGCCCAGAAAGACGACAGCTACCTCAAAGATCAATCAGATGTTCTCCAGCTCGGACCACTCTTCTTCGGACATCATTTTGTCCAGTTCAACCAGAATCAACAGCTCGCCGTTCTTGTTGCAAACGCCCTGAATGAACTTGGCCGATTCGTCGTTACCGACGTTAGGCGCAGTTTCAACTTCTGACTGACGCAAGTAAACCACTTCAGCCACGCTATCGACCAGGATACCGACCACTTGCTTGTCGGCTTCGATGATCACGATACGCGTATTGTCACTGACTTCAACCGGGGCCAGGCCAAAACGCTGACGCGTATCGATCACGGTCACGACATTGCCGCGCAGGTTGATGATGCCCAATACGTAGCTTGGCGCACCCGGCACCGGGGCGATTTCAGTGTAGCGCAGCACTTCCTGCACCTGCATTACGTTGATGCCGTAGGACTCGTTATCTAGGCGGAACGTGACCCATTGCAGAATAGGATCTTCGGAACCTTGTGCAGACGACTTATTCATAACCCCAACCCCTCACGTGTGTTCTTTGCAGGTGATGCCACTGGCATCGACCCATGATTATTTCGACTTGTTCAACTGCTTGACCGCGCCACTGGCTATCAGCTCGGCCAACTCTGCAACATCCAGCAACGCGCACATGTGCTCGATGACCGTGCCCGCCAGCCATGGACGATGACCTCGCTGCGCGCGCCATTTGATCTCGTTCGGATCAAGACGCAACGAACGGCTGACCTGATGCACCGCCAGCCCCCACTCGTACCCCTGCACCGAAATCACGTACTGCAATCCCTGGCGAAAATCGTCGCGGTAGCGATCAGGCATGATCCAGCGCGCGGTATCCAACACTTTCAGGTTGCCTGCCTGGCACGGCAGGATCCCGAGAAACCAGTCCGGCTGACCGAACAGCGGCGTCAGCTCCTGCCCCGCCAGCGGATAAATCGACCCCAGGCACACCAGCGGCACCGCCAGTGTCAGACCGGCCACATCGAACAACAGGCATTCGAACGGCTCGGCAGCCCATGCCGGACGACCATCGCTGGTCGGCGGTGGCGTCGGAGTGCGCTGGGCTGCCAGCGTCCTCAACTCGGCGACCGGTTCCACCAGCGCAACGGTGGGCACTGCCTCTTCAACCTGAGCCACGTCAACCTGCACCGCTTCGGCAACGATCACCGGAGCGACTTCAACCACTGGCGCAGGCGCTGCGACCTGTACCTCGACAGCCACCGCAGCCGGTGCGGCAACCGCGACCGCCAGCGGTTTGATCTGCGCCTGCATCCGCGCATCAAAGGCCTGCTCTTCGAGCACAGCCGCCTGAAATTCATCGATGCTGCTGACGGGCTCTTCGAGCACCTCAGTCGCGTCGTACAGCAATGCGTCCAGATAGGACTGCAATGCCAGTTTGGGTCGTGTTGCTACTTCTACAGGGCGGTTCATACCGGGGCCCAACAAAAAATGGAGCATGTGCAGCCTGATAGAGTTATCGGCCGCATTGAGGCATCACTTGAGCAAACAATGTAGAAAGAGTAGGCGTTCACGTCAGGCCACCTGCGCATTGAGCTGCTCGGCGAGCATATGCTTGAGCAATGCCCGGTAAGCGATCACACCACGACTCTTGCTGTCGTTCTGCGACGGCGTAAGACCCAGACGGCTGGCATCGCGCAGTCGGGTATCGACCGGCACATAGGCTTGCCAGACATGCTCGGGGAAGCTGTCACGCAACAGTTTCAAGGTGCCCATCGAGGCCTGGGTACGGCGGTCGAACAAGGTCGGCACGATGGTGTAAGGCAGCGGCACCTTGCGCGAACGGTTGATCATGGTCAGCGTATTGACCATGCGCTCCAGACCTTTCACGGCCAGAAACTCGGTTTGCACCGGAATCGCCAGTTGCTGGCTGGCCGCCAGTGCATTGACCATGAGAACGCCCAGCAGCGGCGGACTGTCGATCAACGCATAGTCAAAATCCTGCCACAACTGAGCCAGGCTTTTCGCGACAACCAGGCCCAGGCCGCTCTGGCCGGGTGACTGGCGTTCCAGCGTGGCGAGTGCAGTGCTGGACGGTATCAGCGAGATACGTTTGTCGCTGGTAGGCAGCAGCAACTGGCCGGGAAGACCGTCCGGCACCGCGCCTTTATGCAGGAACAGATCGAAAGCACTGTGTTCCAGCTCGTCCGGGTTATGCCCGAAATAACTGGTCATGGAGCCGTGAGGGTCCAGATCGACCACCACCACGCGCTTGCCTGAATCGGCCAGCAAACCGGCCAGGGCAATGGTCGTGGTGGTCTTTCCGACTCCACCTTTCTGGTTGGCTACTGCCCAGACTCTCATTAATTGTTTTCCTTCCGTACAGCGACGACCATACCGATACGATGTTTAGGGGGCGGGTGACGGAGAATTGACGGCGTTCGCGCGTACCGGCGGCTTTGCTGGCACCGGTGCAGTTTGTGTGCCAGCACGCCGCAATGCAGCATCCGGCTGCACATTGGCTGATCCGGCGCTGGTCAGGCTGCGGCGAATATCCAGATTCCGGGAGATAACCAGCACTACACGGCGGTTCTTGGCGCGTCCGGCGGTGCTGGTGTTGGGAACGATCGGCTGAAACTCACCGTAGCCCACCGAGGCGAGTCGCGCCGGATTGACGCCGTCCATGGCCAGCATGCGCACAATGCTGGCAGAACGCGCCGAAGACAGTTCCCAGTTGGTCGGAAACTGTGCAGTACTGATCGGCTGGTCGTCGGTAAAACCCTCGACATGGATCGGGTTGTCAAAGCGTTTGACGATCCCGGCGACCTTTTCAATGATGGTGAAGGCCTTGTCGCTGGGCATCGCATCGCCGCTGCCGAAAAGCATGCTGGAGTTAAGCTCGATCTCGATCCACAGTTCGTTGCCGCGCACAGTCATCTGGTCGGACTTGATCAGGTCACCGAAGGCATCGCGCACGTCCTGGGCGATGGTCTGCAACGGGTCATCGGACGCCTGACCTATGCCGGCGTCAGTCTGCTCGCTGTCCTTGACCAGCGGCTCGGCGGGCTTGATCGAGACCGGGCGCTGCTCACCAATGGGGATCGGCTTCATGGTGCGCTCGGTGTCGTTGAACACGCCGACCAATGCCTGGGACAGAATCTTGTACTTGCCTTCGTTGACCGAGGAAATCGAGTACATCACCACGAAAAACGCGAACAGTAAGGTAATGAAGTCGGCATACGACACCAGCCAGCGTTCGTGATTTTCGTGTTCTTCGACCTGACGACGGCGAGCCATGCGCTGTTACTCCATGAAGCCTTGCAGCTTGAGTTCGATGGAGCGCGGGTTTTCACCCTCGGCGATGGACAAAAGACCTTCAAGCAACATTTCGCGATAGCGCGCCTGACGGTGGGCAATGGCCTTGAGCTTGTTCGCCACTGGCAGAAGGATCAGGTTGGCCATGGCCACGCCATAGATCGTGGCGACAAAGGCCACCGCAATACCGCTGCCCAGTTGACTGGGGTCAGCCAGGTTGCCCATGACATGAATCAGGCCCATGACTGCGCCGATGATACCCACGGTCGGCGCGTAGCCGCCCATGCTTTCGAATACTTTCGCAGCCTGAATATCGCGGGTTTCCTGAGTGATGAAATCCACTTCGAGAATGCTGCGAATCGCTGCCGGCTCGGCACCATCGACCAACAGTTGCAAACCTTTGCGGGCATAACCGTCGGGCTCGGAATCGGCTACGGTTTCCAGACCCAGCAAGCCCTCTTTGCGGGCAGTCATGCTCCAGCCGATGACCCGGTCGACACCACCGGGCAGGTCGATACGTGGCGGGAAAATGATCCAGTGGATGATCTTCATGGCACGCATGAACGCGCTCATCGGCGACTGCAACAGCGAAGCACCGAGCGTACCGCCCAGCACGATCAGCGCCGCCGGGCCATTGAGCAAGGCACCGAGGTGCCCGCCTTCGAGAAAATTGCCACCAATGATTGCGACAAACGCCAGAATCAGACCGATAAGACTCAGTACATCCATCAGAGACAAGCCTCTACCAGGTGCCGACCGATGTCGTCGAGACTGTAGATCGCGTCCGCAAGCTCAGCCTTGACGATGGCCATCGGCATGCCATAAATCACGCAGCTCGCTTCATCCTGAGCCCACACGGTACTGCCGGCCTGCTTGAGCAGACGCGCGCCCTCACGGCCGTCAGCGCCCATGCCGGTCAAGACCACCGAAAGCACCTTGTCGCCGTAGGACTTGGCGGCAGAGCCAAAGGTGATGTCGACACAGGGCTTGTAATTGAGGCGCTCGTCGCCCGGCAGAATCTTCACCGTACCGCGTCCGTCAACCATCATCTGCTTGCCACCCGGCGCCAGCAGCGCCAGACCAGGACGCAATACGTCGCCGTCTTCGGCTTCCTTGACGCTGATCTTGCACAGCTTGTCGAGACGCTCGGCAAATGCCTTGGTAAACGCCGCAGGCATGTGCTGAATCAGCACCAGTGGTGCCGGGAAATTGGCTGGCAGTTGGGTCAGCACCCGTTGCAGCGCAACCGGGCCGCCCGTTGAGGTGCCGATGGCCACCAGCTTGTAGGCCTTGCGCTTGGCCGTGCCGGAAGTCGTCGGGTGCGCCGGCGCATGACTGGCCGGGGCGGCTGGAGCCGCAGCAGGTGTCGCAGTGCGTGACGGTACCGCCCTGGCAGGTGCCGGGGCTGGCGCAGAGGCGCGGCTGGACAACGTCGACGGCGCCGGCGCGGCCGGAGCTGCACTGGCTGAACCGAACCCGCTGGAACGACGGTTGCTGCGTGAAATGCTATTGATTTTCTCGCACAGCAGTTGCTTGACCTTCTGCGGGTTGCGCGAGATATCTTCGAAATTCTTGGGCAGAAAATCCACCGCACCGGCATCAAGAGCATCCAGCGTCACGCGCGCACCTTCGTGCGTCAGCGACGAGAACATCAATACCGGGGTGGGGATACGCTGCATGATATGGCGAACTGCCGTAATGCCATCCATCATCGGCATTTCGTAGTCCATGGTGATGACATCCGGCTTGAGCGCCAGCGCCTGCTCAATCGCTTCCTTGCCGTTGGTGGCGGTGCCGACCACTACAATGTTGGGGTCCGAAGAAAGAATTTCCGTAACGCGGCGGCGGAAAAAACCGGAATCATCCACCACCAGGACCTTGACTGCCATAAACACTCCAATAGGTGTCGCAGGCAGCCAGGCTGCCCGCAACCCCGGGTTCAGATACGCCGTGCGGCGTAACGCTTGAGCATGCTGGGTACATCGAGAATCAAGGCGATGCGACCGTCACCGGTGATGGTGGCGCCCGACATGCCCGGCGTACCTTGCAGCATCTTGCCCAGCGGTTTGATAACCACTTCTTCCTGACCAACCAGTTGATCGACGACAAAGCCGATGCGCTGGGTACCGACTGTGAGGATCACCACGTGCCCTTCGCGCTGCTCCTCGTGAGCCGCTGAACTGACCAGCCAGCGCTTGAGGTAGAACAGCGGCAAGGCCTTGTCACGTACGATCACTACTTCCTGGCCATCAACCACGTTGGTAGTCGACAGGTTCAGGTGGAAGATTTCGTTGACGTTGACCAGCGGGAAAGCGAAGGCCTGGTTGCCCAGCATCACCATCAGGGTCGGCATGATCGCCAGGGTCAGCGGCACCTTGATGACGATCTTCGAACCCTGGCCCTTGGTCGAGTAGATATTGATCGAACCGTTGAGCTGGGAGATCTTGGTCTTGACCACGTCCATGCCCACACCGCGACCCGACACATCGGAAATCTCGGTTTTGGTCGAGAAACCCGGCGCAAAGATCAGGTTGTAGCAGTCGGTGTCACTCAACCGATCGGCTGCATCCTTGTCCATGACGCCGCGCTTCACAGCAATGGAGCGCAGGACGTTAGGGTCCATGCCCTTGCCGTCATCGGAGATCGACAGCAGGATATGGTCGCCCTCCTGCTCTGCCGAAAGGATTACCCGACCGCCGCGGGACTTGCCCGTGGCTTCGCGCTCTTCCGGCGTTTCGATACCGTGGTCGACCGCGTTACGCACCAAGTGGACCAGCGGATCGGCAAGCGCCTCTACGAGGTTCTTGTCGAGGTCGGTCTCTTCACCGACCAGTTCCAGGTTGATCTCTTTCTTGAGCTGGCGAGCCAGGTCACGAACCAGACGCGGAAAACGACCGAAGACCTTCTTGATCGGCTGCATGCGGGTTTTCATCACCGCAGTCTGCAGATCGGCAGTCACCACATCCAGGTTGGAAACTGCCTTGGACATGGCTTCATCGCCGCTGTTGAGACCCAACCGCACCAGGCGGTTACGCACCAGCACCAGCTCGCCGACCATGTTCATGATCTCGTCCAGTCGGGCGGTATCGACACGAACCGTGGTTTCAGCCTCTGTAGCCACCGGCTTTTCGCCGCTGGGTGCAGGAGCGCGCGCAGGGGCCGGAGCGGGTTTGGCCGGCTCGGCTTTCGCAGCAGGCGCCGGAGCAGGCTTGGCAACAGGAGGCGGCGGTGGCGGAGCAGCCGCTGCGGCTGCCGGAGCAGGCGCCTTGGCAACAATCGCCTCAGGCTCGAACTTGCCCTTGCCGTGCAATTCGTCGAGCAGGCTTTCGAATTCGTGATCGGTGATTTCGTCCGATGCAGCCGCAGCAGCGGGTGCCTTGGCAGCAACGGCTACAGGTGCCGCAGCTACGGGAGCCGCTACAGCGCCATCAAACGAGCCTTTGCCGTGCAGTTGATCGAGCAACGCTTCGAATTCGTCGTCGGTGATTTCATCACTGGCAGGCGCTGAACTGCCCTGCGCCACAGGTGCAGGGGCCGGAGCGGTTGCGGCATCGGCCGCAAATTTGCCCTTGCCATGCAGCTGATCAAGCAGGGATTCAAATTCCTGATCGGTGATCTCATCACCCGCCGGCGCAGCCGCTGCTGCTGGCGTCTGTGCAGGCGCTGCAGACACCGGGCTGGAGCCGTGCAGCGAATCGAGCAACTGCTCGAATTCATCATCGGTAATCTCGTCGCCAGCCGCCGGTTCTGCAACCGGAGCAGCAGCCTGTACTTCAACCACCGGCTCCGGCTCAGGGGCAACGGCCTCGTCGGCGGATTGTGGCTCGGCCAGCCGCGCAAGTGCGGCCAGCAGTTCTGGCGTCGCCGGGGTTACGTCAGTCCGTTCACGTACCTGACCAAACATGCTGTTGACGGTGTCCAGTGCTTCCAGGACCACGTCCATCAGTTCGGAATCAACGCGACGTTCACCCTTGCGCAGGATGTCGAACACGTTTTCGGCGATGTGGCAGCACTCCACCAGCTCATGGAGCTGGAGGAAGCCGGCGCCCCCTTTTACAGTGTGAAAACCGCGAAAAATTGCATTGAGCAGGTCAGCATCATCCGGTCGGCTTTCCAGCTCGACCAATTGCTCTGACAACTGCTCCAGAATTTCGCCGGCCTCTACCAGAAAATCCTGAAGGATTTCTTCATCGGCGCCGAAGCTCATGGGGTGCTCCCTAAAATTAACCGTCAACAGACCTTAGAAGCCGAGGCTCGATAGCAGATCGTCTACATCATCCTGTCCGGATACGACGTCTTCACGTTTATCGGCATGAATCTGCGGACCTTCACCCTGAGCGAGATGTTTTTTAGGATCTTTTTCATCGAGGATGGATTGTTCGTCATGTTCGATGCCTGCGAAGCGATCGACATGACTGGCCATGAGCACCAGTTTGAGCAGGTTGCTCTCGACTTCAGTGACCAGTTGCGTCACACGCTTGATGACCTGACCGGTAAGGTCCTGGTAATCCTGGGCGAGCAGAATGTCATTGAGATGTGCGGAAACCTGATGGGTTTCCTTCTCGGTACGCGTCAGAAAACCATCGACCCGCTTGGCCAGCTCGCGGAACTCTTCGGCACCGATTTCGCGGCGCATGAAACGTCCCCAGTCATCGCTCAATGCCTTGGCGTCGGAACTCAGGCCGTTCATGACCGGCGTACTCTCCTCCACCAGGTCCATGGTGCGGTTGGCCGCATTCTCGGTCAGCCTCACCACATACGACAGGCGTTCGGTAGCATCCGTGATCTGCGACACTTCCTCGGCTTGAGGCATGTGCGGATCAATGTGAAAGTTTACGATTGCACTGTGCAGCTCACGAGTCAGCTTGCCCACTTCCTGATAAAGGCCGCGGTCGCGTGTCTGATTGAGTTCGTGGATCAGTTGCACAGCGTCACCGAAACGACCCTTTTCAAGGCTGGTGACAAGTTCCTGCGCGTGTCTTTTTAAGGTCGACTCAAAGTCGGCCATCGAATCATTGTTATCCATAGCGCCCTCGCGGCTTGCATCAGCTATTGACGCGTTCAAAGATCTTGTCGATCTTGTCTTTCAGGGCTTGGGCAGTGAATGGCTTGACTACATAACCGTTCACCCCAGCCTGGGCAGCTTCAATGATCTGCTCACGCTTGGCTTCGGCAGTGACCATCAGCACAGGAAGGCTCTTGAGGCGTTCGTCCTTGCGGACTTCGCGCAGCAGATCGATACCGGACATGCCAGGCATGTTCCAGTCCGTCACCAGAAAGTCAAAGGCACCGCTCTGCAGCATCGGCAATGCGGTCAGACCATCATCCGCTTCCGATGTGTTGGTAAACCCCAGATCACGCAAAAGGTTCTTGATGATCCGCCGCATCGTTGAGAAGTCATCAACGATGAGGATTTTCATGTTCTTGTCCAATTCGACCTCCAAGCAGTCTTTAACGCGTTCAGCACCTGAACACGCTGTTCACTCAATACTGGCACAGCACACCCCCGGCTGTACGAAACGACGACGGGCTTGGCACAACAACAGGCAAAGACCTGAGAAACAAGCCCATCAAGGCAATGCCTGACAGGCTTCTGACGGGTCCATCCTGTTACCACGTAACGCTCTGCACAGCCGGCTTGCAGTCAACGCGCGGCCATAGACCGCACATTGCCTGTCAACGCGCTCGCCACTCCCCCAAACGCCCTCGCAAACGAGCTGCGCACTGGCTGTGTAACTGACTGACCCGAGATTCGCTGACCCCCAGAACCTCTCCGATTTCCTTGAGGTTCAGCTCTTCGTCGTAGTACAGCGCCAACACCAGACGCTCACGCTCTGGCAGATTGGCAATTGCATCGGCCAACGCAGCCTGGAAGCGCTCGTCTTCCAGGTCGCGCGACGGCTCAAGCGAACCGCTTGCGCCATCCTCGTGCAGCCCTTCATGATCGCCGTCCTGCAGCAGGTCGTCGAAACTGAAGAGGCGGCTGCCCAAGGTATCGTTCAAAATCCCGTAGTAATCATCGAGACTTAACTGGAGTTCGGCCGCAACCTCGTGATCTTTAGCGTCACGGCCGGTTTTAGCTTCAATTGCCCGAATTGCGTCACTCACCATGCGCGTATTGCGGTGTACCGAGCGTGGCGCCCAGTCCCCCTTGCGCACTTCATCGAGCATCGCACCACGGATGCGGATGCCGGCATAGGTCTCGAAACTCGCACCCTTGGTGGAATCATACTTGGTGGAGACTTCAAGCAGGCCGATCATGCCGGCCTGGATCAGATCCTCGACCTGCACGCTGGCCGGCAAGCGCGCCAGCAGATGATAAGCGATACGCTTGACCAAGGGCGCATAGCGCTCGATCAACTCGTATTGTGAATTACGGGAAGTCTTGCTGTACATCTGGTAGCCGCTCGCAGTCATTGCACAGGCCCTGCACTGGTCTGGTGAACGAGTCGCTCAACGAAGAACTCGAGATGACCCCGCGGGTTGGCTGGCAACGGCCAGGTATCAACCTTCTGGGCAATGGCCTTGAAGGCCAGTGCACATTTGGAACGCGGGAATGCTTCGTAAACGGCGCGCTGTTTCTGTACAGCCTTGCGTACGCATTCGTCGTACGGCACGGCGCCTACATACTGCAGCGCAACATCGAGAAAACGATCCGTCACTTTGGTCAGTTTGGCGAACAGGTTGCGCCCTTCCTGCGGGCTCTGTGCCATGTTGGCCAGCACCCGGAAGCGGTTCATGCCGTAATCGCGGTTGAGCAGTTTGATCAGGGCGTAGGCATCGGTGATCGACGTGGGCTCGTCGCACACCACCAGCAGCACTTCCTGAGCGGCGCGCACGAAGCTGACCACCGACTCGCCGATACCGGCGGCTGTGTCGATCACCAGCACATCGAGGTTGTCGCCAATCTCGCTGAACGCCTGGATCAGGCCGGCATGCTGAGCGGGCGACAGATGCACCATGCTCTGGGTGCCGGACGCAGCGGGTACGATCCGAACCCCGCCCGGCCCCTGCAACAGCACGTCGCGCAACTCACAACGCCCCTCGATGACATCGGCAAGCGTGCGCTTGGGCGTCAACCCAAGCAGCACGTCGACATTGGCCAGACCCAGATCGGCGTCCAGCAGCATGACGCGACGGCCGAGCTCGGCGAGGGCCAGTGAAAGGTTCACTGACACGTTAGTCTTACCGACGCCACCTTTGCCACCGGTCACCGCGATAACCTGTACGGGATGCATGCTGCCCATGTTATTTCTTTACCTTGTCTTGCGTAGACCGAAACCACATCGAGGGCTGCACGTGCGCAAATGAACACCGCATGGCAGACCGTTGACGCAGGGACATTCCAATAATATCCATCACTTAACCCACTCTCTTGCCAGGGGTGTGATAGAGGTCAGCAAACATATCAGCCATTGCTTCTTCACTAGGCTCATCCTGCATTTGCACACTCACCGCGCGGCTTACCAGTTGATGACGACGCGGGGTATGCAGGTCATCAGGAATGCGTGGTCCGTCCGTGAGGTAGGCCACAGGTAATTCGTGACTGATCGCCAGGCTCAGGACTTCACCGAGGCTGGCTGTTTCATCAAGCTTGGTCAGAATGCATCCGGCCAGGCCACAACGTTTGTAACTGTGATACGCGGCTGTCAGCACCTGCTTCTGGCTGGTGGTTGCCAGTACCAGATAGTTGCGCGACTTGATGCCACGACCCGCGAGGCTTTCCAGCTGCATGCGCAGCGCAGGATCACTGGCCTGCAGGCCGGCGGTGTCAATCAGCACCACCCGCTTGCGCAGCAGCGGTTCCAGCGCCTGAACCAGAGACTGGCCAGGATCGATATGGGTGACCGGTACGTTGAGGATGCGCCCAAGGGTCTTGAGCTGCTCCTGCGCGCCGATGCGGAAACTGTCCATGCTGACCAGTGCGATATTCTGCGGGCCGTACTTCAACACGTAACGTGCTGCCAGTTTGGCCAGCGTGGTGGTCTTGCCCATGCCGGCAGGACCGACCATTGCAATCACGCCGCCCTCTTCGAGCGGCTCGACTTCAGGGACGGCGATCATGCGGGCCAGGTGCGCCAGCAGCATGCGCCAGGCCTGACGAGGCTCGTCGATCTCCGGAATCATCGACAGCAGGTCGCGTGACAGCGGGCCGGACAGGCCGACACGTTGCAGGCGTCGCCACAGGTTGGCCTGCTGCGGACGAGTGCCCTGCAGCTGGTTCCAGGCCAGCGAGCCGAGCTGGACTTCCAGCAGCTCACGCAGGCCGTTCAATTCGGAGCGCATCGAGTCATAGGCGCGCTGGCCAATGGCAGGCTCGGCGGCCTGTGGCGGTGCATACGCGAATGGACGCGGCGGCTCTTCGAGTGTCGGCTCGATGTGCGTCTCGGCAGGGTTGCCCGGCTTGCCGGAAAACAGCTGCAGGTTGATCGATGCATCGCTGTCGCTGCGGTTGTTCAATTCGGCCTGGGCGGAAACGATACGCGACTGAGTCTTGCGCAACTCGTCTTCCAGCTCCATGTTCGGCACACGCGGTGCCAGGGCGGACAGCTTGTAATCCAGAGCGGCAGTCAGCTCTACGCCACCGGCAATGCGCCGGTTACCGATGATGGCCGCTTCAGCGCCCAGCTCATCGCGAACCAGCTTCATGGCTTGACGCATATCGGCGGCGAAAAATCGCTTAACTTGCATGACTCACTACCTCAGCCGTTTGGCCCGACAGTCGCTACGATGGTTACTTGCTTGTTGTCCGGAATTTCCTGATACGCCAGAACATGCATGTTCGGTACAGCCAATCGTCCAAATCGTGACAGCATCGCCCGGACAGGCCCTGCTACCAGAAGAATTACCGGCAACCCTTGCATCTCCTGACGCTGGGCGGCCTCGATCAACGAACGCTGGAGCTTCTCAGCCATGCTTGGCTCAAGAAGAACGCCTTCTTCCTGACCCTGACCAGCCTTCTGCAAACTATTGAGCAATATCTGTTCCAACCTTGGCTCCAGAGTGATAACAGGCAGCTCCGGCTCAACGCCTACAATGCTTTGGACGATTGCGCGGCTCAGACCCACGCGCACTGCGGCCACCAAAGCGGCGGTATCTTGACTCTTCCCGGCGTTGTTGGCGATAGCCTCTGCAATGCTGCGAATATCCCGCACAGGTACGTGTTCAGCCAGCAGCGCCTGCAGCACGTTGAGCAGCGAGGACAGCGACAGCACGCCCGGTACCAGCTCTTCAGCCAGCTTGGGCGAGCTTTTGGCCAGCAATTGCATCAATTGCTGGACTTCTTCGTGGCCGATCAGCTCATGCGAATGTTTGTAGAGAATCTGGTTCAGGTGGGTTGCCACTACCGTACTGGCATCGACCACGGTGTAACCCAGTGACTGCGCCTGACTGCGCTGGCTGATTTCGATCCACACGGCTTCCAGACCAAACGCCGGGTCTCTGGCGGTAATGCCGTTCAGGGTGCCGAACACTTGACCGGGGTTGATCGCCAGTTCGCGATCCGGGTAGATCTCGGCCTCGGCCAGAATCACACCCATCAGCGTCAGACGATAGGCGCTGGGCGCCAGATCGAGGTTGTCGCGAATGTGCACGGTAGGCATCAGGAAACCGAGCTCTTGCGAGAGCTTCTTGCGCACACCCTTGATACGCGCCAGCAACTGGCCACCTTGATTGCGATCCACCAGCGGAATCAGGCGATAACCCACTTCCAGGCCAATGATATCGATGGGCGTCACGTCATCCCAACCCAGTTCTTTGGCATCCTGAACACGGGTCGGCGAAGGCAGCAGGTCTTGCTGGCGCTGCACTTCGGCGATGGCCTCGACCTTCACCTGATTTTCTTTTTTCCACAACAGGTAGGCGCCGCCTGCGGCAACCAGCCCGAGACTGATAAAGGAAAAGTGCGGCATGCCCGGGACAAGGCCCATGACGATCATGATTGCAGCGGAAACCCCCAGCGCCTTGGGCGAGGCGAACATCTGACGATTGATCAGCTTGCCCATCTCTTCCGAACCGGAAGCACGGGTCACCATGATCGCTGCGGCGGTGGACAGCAGCAGTGATGGCAATTGCGCCACCAAACCGTCACCGATGGTCAGCAGGGTGTAAACGCGGCCGGCGTCGGCGAAGGTCATGTTGTGTTGCAGGATGCCGACCAGCATGCCGCCGATCAGGTTGATGAACAGAATCAGCAGACCGGCAATCGCATCGCCGCGCACGAATTTACTGGCACCGTCCATGGAACCGTAGAACTCGGCTTCCTGGGCCACTTCGGCACGGCGGCGCTTGGCTTCCGGCTGATCGATGAGGCCGGCGTTGAGGTCGGCGTCGATCGCCATCTGTTTGCCGGGCATCGCGTCGAGGGTGAAGCGCGCGCTCACCTCGGAAATACGGCCGGCACCCTTGGTGATGACCACGAAGTTGATGATCATCAGAATCGCGAACACCACGATACCGACGACGTAGTTGCCACCGATCACCACTTCACCGAAGGCCTGAATCACCTTGCCCGCAGCAGCGTGGCCGTCCTGACCGTGAAGCATGACCACCCGCGTGGAAGCGACGTTCAGCGCCAGACGCAGCAACGTGGCGACCAGCAGAATGGTGGGAAATACCGAGAAGTCCAGCGGCCGCAGTGCGTACACGCAGACCAGCAGCACGACGATGGACAGTGCAATGTTGAACGTGAAGAACACGTCCAGCAGGAACGGCGGCATCGGCAACATCATCATTGCCATCATGACCAGCAACAACAACGGAACGCCCAACTGACCACGGCCAAGGCCTGTGATATTGCTGCGTGCGCTACTGAGTAATTGAGAGCGATCCACTGATTCGTTACCTGCGCACTAGATCAAAACATTGACGCCGATGGCGCCCTGTATCGACCCTGTTGCAAAAATCTGTCCAACTTTTACAAAGCCAGTGGCGGTAAGGCTTTAGGCACAGAAGTCACGTAAATCCGGTGCGCTGAGCGCAGTCAGAAAATCTTCTCGTTTACCTGTGCAAGAACGGACGCGGAGCGTCCGGAACGGCATGCCCGCGCGGAGCATGGGCAGGTAATCTCGCTCCTCACGCTTCAGCGCGGGAAGGCCGTGGGTGACGCTCTGCGTCACAAATCTGCGCCGCACCACGCGTCCAGGAGCAGACTACGCGTCGCGCTGCAGGTCGGGCGGGATCTTGATGTCGCCCAGAGGGTCGGGGCGCTTGCCCTGACCGGCGCGGAACTGGCGGATCTGGTAGACGTAGGCCAGCACCTGGGCGACTGCCAGATACAGCCCGGCAGGGATCTCCTGATCAAGCTCGGTGCTGTAGTAGATAGAACGCGCCAGTGCCGCAGACTCCAGAATCAGGATCTCGTTATGCGCGCCGATTTCACGAATTTTCAGCGCCACCAGATCCGTACCCTTGGCCAGCAACATCGGCGCCCCGCCCTGCTCGGGATCGTATTTGAGGGCGACGGCGAAGTGTGTCGGGTTGGTGATGATCACGTCTGCTTCGGGAACGGAGGCCATCATGCGCCGCTGCGACATTTCACGCTGCAACTGACGAATACGTTGCTTGACCTCCGGGCTGCCCTCGCTGTTCTTGTGCTCGTCGCGCACTTCCTGCTTGGTCATCAGCAATTTCTTGTGCGCTTCATACAACACGAACGGCACATCCGCCGCCGCGATGAATATCAGGCCGCAAGCCATCCAGAAACTGCTCCAGCCCACCACCACCAGGCTATGGATCATGGCCTGCTCGAGCGGCTCGTGAGCAATCGCGACCAGATCCTTGCGCTCATTGTTCAGGACCACCAGCGCCACTGCCAGAGTGATCAGGAATTTTCCGAAGGACTTGAGCAACTCGACCAGCGCATGCGGCGAGAACATGCGCTTGAGCCCTGCTGCCGGGTTCATGCGGCTGAACTTGGGCATCAACGATTTGGTTGCGAACAACCAGCCACCGAGCATGATCGGCCCCACCAGTGCGGCAACCAGCATGGCGATCAGAAACGGCAGGACCACGACCAGCGCATGCATCCCGGAACTGAGCAGCGCCTTGCCCATGTAGGACTGGTCCATCAGGGTTTCACGGGATATCGTGAAATTGTCACGCATCAGTTCGGACATCATCAGGGCGATATCAGAGCCGAACATCAGTAACCCGCCCGCCCCCATCAGCATCACCACCAGCGTGGTCAGCTCCTTGGAGCGCGCGATCTGGCCGTCAGCCCGTGAGTCCTTGACCTTTTTTTCCGTGGGGTCTTCTGTCTTGTCCTGGCCATTCTCGTTTTCTGCCATTCAACGAGCCCTCACCATATCGCGCAACGCCTGCAATGCCTGCGTTGCGATCGGTTGATACTGATTGAGCATGTCACCCATGGTCATCCACAGAATGACCATGCCCAACACCAGCGTAAGCGGGAAGCCGATGGAAAAGATGTTGAGTTGCGGCGCGGCGCGAGTCATGACCCCGAAGGCGATGTTGATGATCAGCAGCGCGGTGATCGCAGGCAATACCAGTCGCAGACCCGAAGCCAGTGCCCAGCCCAGCCCATTGGCCAGCTCCCAGAAGTTATTGACCAGCAAACCACTGCCGACCGGCATCGTGGTAAAGCTCTCGACGAGAACCTCCAGCACCACCAGATGGCCGTTCATGGCCAGGAACAACAGGGTGACCAGCATCGTGAAGAACTGACCAATGGTGGCGGAGGAAACACCGTTGGTAGGGTCGACCATTGACGCAAAGCCCATCCCCATCTGCGTCGAGATGATCTGTCCCGCGATGACAAAGATATGGAAGAACAACTGCAACGACAAGCCCATCCCGGCGCCGATGATGATCTGTTCACCGATCAGCAACAGCGCGCTCAGGTCGAGCGCCTGCACGGGCGGCATGGCTGGGAGCGCAGGCGCGACCACTACGGTGATCGCCACGGCGAGATACATGCGCACGCGACGCGGGACCAGCGTGGTGCCGATGATCGGCATGGTCATCAGCAACGCGATGATGCGAAACAGCGGCAGCATGAAGCTGGCTACCCAGGTACTGATCTGGGTATCGGTCAGCGCAAGCATCGGCTGCATGCGGTGCTAGCCGATCAGGGTCGGAATACTGGTGTACAACGACAGCATGTATTCCATGAATATTTTCAACAGCCACGGGCCGATGACGATAAGGGTGACGAGCATCACCAGCAGACGCGGCAGGAAGCTCAAGGTCTGTTCGTTGATCTGCGTGGCCGCCTGAAACATGGCCACCAGCAGACCGCACAACAGGCTCGGCACCACAAGAATCGCGACCAGCACAGTGGTCAGCCACAGCGCCTCGCGGAACAGATCGACGGCTACTTCCGGCGTCATCGGGCAGACTCCTCAGTAAAACGGCTCATACGCCACCAAAACTGCCAGCCAGGGTGCCGACAATCAGCGCCCAGCCGTCCACCAGTACAAACAGCATGATCTTGAACGGCAGAGAAATGATCAGCGGCGACAGCATCATCATACCCATCGCCATCAGCACACTGGCCACCACCAGATCGATGATCAGAAACGGAATGAAGATCATGAAGCCGATCTGAAACGCCGTCTTGAGTTCCGAAATCACGAACGCCGGAACCAGAATGGTCAATGGCGCGGCATCCGGGGTCGGAATGTCGGTACGCTTGGACAGGCGCATGAACAGCTCGAGATCGCTGGTGCGCGTCTGGGCCAGCATGAAGTCCTTGATCGGCACTTGCGCCTTGGCCACCGCATCCTGCGCGGAAAGTTTCTCCGCCAGGTAAGGCTGCAAGGCGTCCTGATTCACCCGATCGAAGACCGGCGCCATGATGAACATGGTCAGAAACAGCGCCATGCCGGTGAGGATCTGGTTCGACGGCGCCTGCTGCAGGCCGAGGGCCTGACGCAGGATCGAGAAGACGATGATGATTCGCGTGAAGCTGGTCATCAACATGACAAACGCCGGAATGAAGCTCAGCGCGGTCATGATCAGCAGAATCTGCAGGCTGACCGAATACTCCTGCTGACCATCGGCACCGTTGGACAGCGTGATCGCCGGAATCGACAGCGGATCGGCCGCCAGCGCAGCAGGCGTCACCATGACCAGCAACAGCAGTATCAGGAAACGCAAGGCGCCCATCACTTCTTGTCCTTATCCTTGCCCATCAGCTCCATCAGGCGCTGAGCGAATTCAGGGGTGGCCTGCTCGCGCACCGGCACCTGCACCGGCTCCTTGAGCACATGCAGAGGCGTGATTCGCCCGGGCGTAATGCCCAGCAGCACCTGTTCATTGCCGATCTGCACCAGCACCAGCCGATCACGCGGCCCCAGCGCGCGCGAACTCACCAGCTCGATCACCTGATTGCTGTTCGGCCCGACGCGCTGCACCCGGCGCATCAGCCAGGCGAGCACGAAGATCAGACCAATCACCAGGATCAGACCGAACAGCAGTTGCACCACCTGCCCGCCCATGCCGCCGGAGACCGTGTTGGCCACCTGCGCAGGCGCCGCCTGAGCGGCGGGTTCGGCGGCCCAGGCCAGCGATGGCAGGGTCAGCAGAACACTCAGCCAGCGCCTCACTTAGCGCAGCTTCTTGATGCGTTCGCTCGGGCTGATCACGTCGGTCAGACGGATGCCGAACTTTTCGTTGACCACCACCACTTCGCCATGCGCGATCAGTGTGCCGTTGACCAGCACATCCAGCGGTTCGCCCGCCAGACGATCCAGCTCGATCACCGAGCCCTGGTTGAGCTGCAACAGGTTGCGAATGTTAATGTCGGTGCTGCCCACTTCCATGGAGATCGATACCGGAATGTCGAGAATCACATCCAGATTGGGACCATCCAGAGAAACCGGACCAGTGCTTTTCGGCACGCTGCCAAACTCTTCCATGGCCATCCGGCTACCCGAATTCCCGGCGTCCGCAGCCAGCAACGCATCAATATCAGCCTGACTGTCGCCAGCTTCGCCCAAGGCAGCAGCCCATTCATCGGCCAATGCCTGATCTTCAGCAGACGTCATATCGTTTTCATCAGCCATCGGTTGTCCTCTGCACGCAGTATTTCAGTTACGCAACAATTTCCGACGCAGACCAGAAAGGTCAGCGTCGCGCTATGGGTTCGATTACTTGCAGGGCCATCTTGCCCTTGTGCGAGCCAAGCTTGACCTTGAATGAAGGTACGCCATTGGCTCGCATGACCAGCGAGTCGCTCAGTTCCACCGGGATCACATCACCAGGGCGCATGTGCAGAATGTCCCGCAACGGCAACTGGCGCTGGGCGATGGTCGTCGTGAGCGGCACGTTGACGTCCAGCACGTCTTCCTTGAGCGCGTTGACCCAACGCTCATCCTGGTCGTCCAGATCGGACTGGAAACCGGCATCGAGCATTTCGCGGATCGGCTCAATCATCGAGTACGGCATGGTCACGTGCAGATCGCCACCACCGCCATCGAGTTCGATGTGGAAGGTGGAAATAACTACAGCCTCGCTCGGCCCTACGATGTTGGCCATGGCCGGGTTCACTTCCGAGTTGATGTACTCGAAATTCACTTCCATGATCGCCTGCCAGGCCTCCTTGAGGTCGACAAACGCCTGATCCAGCACCATGCGCACGACACGCAGTTCGGTCGGCGTGAACTCCCGGCCTTCGATCTTGGCGTGACGCCCGTCACCGCCGAAAAAGTTGTCCACCAGCTTGAACACCAGCTTGGCATCGAGAATGAACAGCGCGGTGCCACGCAGCGGCTTGATCTTGGCCAGGTTAAGGCTGGTCGGCACGTACAGGGAATGCACGTACTCACCGAACTTCATGACCTGGACACCGCCCACCGCCACGTCCGCAGAGCGGCGCAGCAGGTTGAACATGCTGATACGCGTGTAGCGGGCGAATCGCTCGTTGATCATTTCCAGCGTCGGCATGCGTCCGCGGACGATCCGGTCCTGGCTGGTCAGGTCGTAACTTTTGACGCTGCCAGGTTCGCTGTTGTTGTCGGTCTGGACCATCCCATCGTCGACGCCATGCAGCAGCGCATCGATCTCATCCTGGGAGAGCAGGTCTTGCACGGCCATGTGAGAGTCCTACTGCAATACGAAGTTAGTGAAGAGCAGCTGTTCGATCACAGTCTTGCCGAGTTCTTTCTGTGCGACTTCCTGAATGCTGGCGGTCGCTTTCTGGCGCAGCATTTCCTGGCCGATCGGCGAAGCCAGCGATTCGAAGGGAATGGCTGCAAACAGCATGACCAGATTATTGCGGATCAATGGCATGTGTACCTTCAGCGCTTCCATGTCGGCTGCGTTACGGCCCAGCATGGTAATACTCACCTGCATGTAGCGTTGGCGACCGTTGGCGTTGAAGTTGACGACGAAGGCCGGGGTCATCGGTTCGAACACCGCCACTGGCTTGACGTTCGCTGCCGCTGCAGCCGCCGCTGGATCTACCTTGCTTTCGCTCTTGTGCATGAGGAACCAGGTCGCGCCCACCGACAAGCCTACCGCCAGCAGCAACGCCACGACGGCGATGATAATGAGCTTGAGTTTGCCTTTACCTTTGCCTGTGGTCGCGGGGTCTTTAACTTCTTCGCTCTGCGCCATGCCAATAATCCGTCACTATTCAAGAGGTTCTTCAATACGTGACAGAGGCAGAGCAAGTGTTATGCCAGAGTTGTACGAAACGGGGATGTATCGGACACAACCGGTTACGCGCCAGGGCGCGCAGGGATCGTGATTCTTGTGCCAGCGCTGAGGGCCCGGCCCGGGAATTGATGACCATCGTCCCCACGCTCCGCAGGGAAATGCCGTTCGTGAGCGGCTGCCACGACTATCGTTCCCACGCTCTGGGTGGGAATGCAGTTCGTGACGCTCTGCGTCACACGGCGGTTTTTCTTTGTCAGGTGAATTGAGGTTCGACTCAGATCACCTTTTCGCCCCTCGGCGACCTACTTTGATGGGGCCAAAGTAGGCAAACCCCCTCGCTCCGGTTTCCGGCCCGACTTCGTCGGGTTCCTTCGCCCTGACACTGATCCGGGGGTCGCCGCAACGCGCCATCCATGGCACGGTGCGGCTAGCCTGGCGTCCTGCCAGGCTACCCCCGGATCAGCGCCAGGACTCAGCCGTCACTAACGTCGCACTCTGCGTCGTCAGTGCCACCGTGCTCGAAAAGCACTTTAGAGTAGTCGGGCTAGAGGCACGGGCCGATAGCTGATGAATATCGTTCCTCACGCTCCGCGTGGGAATGCAGTTCGTGACGCTCTGCGTCACACGGCGGTTTTTCTTTGCCAGGTGGATTGAGGTTCGACTCAGGGCACCTTTTCGTCCCTCGGCGACCTACTTTGATGGGGCCAAAGTAGGCAAAACCTTTCGCTCCGGCTTCCGGCCCGACTTCGTCGGGTTCCTTCGCCCTGTCACTTACGTCGCACTCTGCGTCGTCAGTGCCATCGCGCTCAAAAAGCATTTCTGCGCCAAGACGTGCAGGCAATGCATGACGTCGCGTCGCGGTTGCCATGTGACGCAGGAGCCTCACGCGTAATAATCGATCTCACTGGTGCCGATCACACGTGCTGCTGGCTGGCTGACCGGGATGGCCGCATCGACGCCTGCGATTTCATCGGAGCTATCGCCGGAGCTCATGCCACCGCCACGACCGCTGCGCTGGGAGCGGCTGGCCTGTTCCTGAGCCTGTTGCTGGGCCTGCTGTTGCGACTGATCGGAGACATTGACGTCGACGTTGCCAAGCCCCTGCTGCACGAATGACTCACGCAACTTCGACATCTGGCTTTCCAGCGCATCACGTACGCCCATATGGGCGCTCATGAATGTCACCTGGGTCTGCTGTTCAGGCGCCATGTTGATACGGATATCAAGACGACCGAGTTCGGCAGGTTCCAGCTTGATATCGGCGGTCTTGAGGTTCTGGCTCGACAGGTACATGACGCGATCGACGATGCCTTCGGTCCAGCCGCTTTGATGCATGGCCAACGGTTGGTTCATCAAGGGTGCGGCAGGTGCAGCCGCTGCGCGTGCAGGTTGCGCGGCCTGGCTGAGCGCTGCAAGGCGATCGGCAAAGTTGTCGACGCGAGTATCACCGGCGGCGCCTTTGACATCCTTCAGCCCCTCGCCGATCAAACCGCTGAACGACTTGTCACTGCTTTCGGTGCTGCCGCCTTCGGACGGAAGCTGCTCGCTCAGGACCGACAGGTTATTGACGATATTCTGATTCGGGTCAGCTTCAGCATTGCTCGGCGTCGCCTTGTTGGCAGCCTGGGCATTCTGCGCAGCCAGTTGAGTCTTGGCAGTGGCGTTTTCCAGCGCCAGCTGCACAGCATCCAGACCATCAAGCGGATCGGCGTCCGGATCGAAGGCTTCTTTAGCCACTGCTGGCGGGGCCGCCTGCGTAGTGGTGAGCGCCGAGACCGCTGGCGCAGTGACAACTTGTGCACTTGGCGCCTTGGCTACAACAGGTGCCGCGGGAGCCTGTGCGGTCATTGCCTGCAATGCCGGATCAAGGACGGGATCGACGATCGCCTGGCCGTCATTCAGCGCCGGATCGGCAGAGGCCTGCGTATCATCCTGCTTCGAGTCAGAATGGGCTGCGTCATCATCTGCAGCAGCCGGCCTGGCTGGCAAATCATTGCCGCTATCGGCAACGCCAGACTTGTCGGCGGCATTTGCCTGATCGCTTGCAGGCTTGTCCTTGCCGGCGGCAACCTTGTCCTTGTCAGGCGCGGTCTTGTCGCGGGCTGGCTTTACTGGCGCATCTTCGCGCGCAGGCACGGTGTCTTTCGCCTGCTTTGCATAGACATTGGAAAAGCTGGAGGCCCCGTCCTTGCTGCTGTCAGCAGACTTGACCGCATTGTTGGCCACACCGGACCTGGCGGTCACAGAGGTTGTGGCCTGAAGAAGCGCATTGGTAGCAAGGGGCATTTCGGTCTCCGCATCAGCTGCTGGTTATCGCCTTACCGAAATAGTTAGCAATATACGGGCCAGTTATCTAATGATTCCCCATAGCGGGGATCGGGGGCATGACTCTAAGGGCTCAGATGACGAACAGCTGCCGCTCGGAATTGAACAGCCCGCGAATCGTCATGTATTCGCTATCGATCGTGCCAATCAATTCTGCCAGACCTGCGAACTGCTCCTGGCGGGCCTGCTCCTCGAGCTGACGGCACAGCTCGGAAAGCTGCAAGGCCCCCATGTTGCTGCTGCTGCCCTTGAAACTGTGAGCGGTAAGGCTCAACTCCTGAAAGTCAGGATTGCGGGACCCGGCAGCCAGACGCAGCTGCGCGATACGCTGCTCGGAATCCTTGAGAAAAACATCCAGCAAGGTTGGATATTCGTCTTCCATGACCTCCTGCAAGGTATTCAACACGCTGTAATCCAGATGAATCGACACTTGTTCACTCCTTGATCAAGACTCCAGGCGGGGATTATGCCACTCCCTCCCAGGAAAATTCCACGCAGGCGGTCCTGCCATCCCTGGACCACCTGGCCTCGCGACTCAACTCACAGACCAGATGCAGCCCGCGACCATACAGTTCATTGCCGGCAGGCGTCAGCGTCCGGGTCTTTTCCACATCAAATCCCTGGCCGCTGTCCTCGACACCGAGGGTCAGCCGACCGCCCTGCGCGACCGTTTCAACCTGCAGGGTCATGCGGATGAAGCCGGACTGCAGCCTGTCGAGGCGTTCTGCCCGCTGCTGATAATAGAGCGCGAAGCCTGCTGCGTCGTGCTTGAGCGCCGAATCCAACCCTAGCACACCATGCTCCAGCGCATTGCTGTACAGCTCGCCGAGCACCATATGCAGTGCAGCGCCCTGATCACGCAGACCGTGAACCTCCAGCAGCAATTGCAGTACGTAAGGCAGGGGGTTGAAACGCTTGAGGGTCGAGGCGCGAAACTCGAAGCTGGCCGACCAGTCCAGCGGGCTGGAGGCGCCGCTGTCCGAATACATCATGGCAGGCAGACTTTGCAGCGGCGCTTCGACAGCGCTGACTTCCAGCAGACTGACATCGTCACGCGCCTTGCCGCCAAATTCGTTGAGCGCCTCGAGGATCTCTTCGATCAGCAACTGCGGTTCGCGATTGGCCGACAGAACCTGTCGCAGACGCTGCGCACCGAACAGCTCCTCCTGACTGTTACTGGTATCGAGCACGCCGTCGGACAACAGAAATATGCGGTCACCAGGCGCCAACGGATACACGTCGGTGCGCGCGTCGAAGGCATCGACGCTCAATACGCCCAAGGGCAGATGATTCGAGGCCAGCGGCACATGCTCGCCCTGTGCGCCGCGCAGCAGGTAGCCGTCCGGCAAGCCACCGCTCCAGACCTCGACCTGCCGCTGCGGCAGATTGATACACAGCAGCGTCGCACAACAAAACATGTCGACCGGGAGGATGCGTTTGAGCTTGGCGTTCATTTCACGGAGGATTTCAACCAGGCCATAGCCCTTGGCTGTCATGCCATAGAACACTTCTGCAAGCGGCATCGCGCCAACGGCAGCCGGCAAACCATGTCCGGTGAAATCGCCGAGCAGCACCTGCATGTGCCCGGCGGGGGTGTAAGCGGCCAGCATCAGGTCGCCGTTGAACAGTGCGTAGGGGGACTGCAGGTAGCGGATGTTACTCGCCCCCAGGCAACCGGCGTGGGCGATCTGATCAAACACCGCCTTGGCGACACGCTGCTCATTGAGCAGATATTCATGGTGCCTGGCGATCTGGTCACGCTGCTGGCGAACAGTTTCGTGCAATACCCGCAAACGATTCATGGCGTTGAGCTTGGCGGCCAATACCAGCGGGTTGTAAGGCTTGGACATAAAGTCGTCACCACCGGCGTCCAGGCAGCGTGCAAGCGCCTCGCCTTCGGTGAGCGAGGTCAGGAAGATGATCGGCACCAGCGATTCGCCGGCCATCGCCTTGATCCTTCGCGCGGCCTCGAAACCATCCATGACCGGCATCATGGCGTCCATCAGAATCAACTGCGGGCTTTCGGCCTTGAAGATGGCAACCGCTTCGACACCGTTGCCCGCGCTGAGGACCCGGTGACCCTGCCGCGCCACGATGGTTGACAGCAGCAAGCGGTCACTGGTGCTGTCATCAGCGATCAGAATGCACAGTTTGTTCGGGGCTGGCTGCACTGGGTATGCTCAATTCGAACAGCTTCGAGAAATTGGAAATGGCCAGAATCTTCAGCACATCAGGCGTGCAGTTGACCAGGCGTACCAATGCCTTGTCACCTCCGGCGTGATCGCGCAGCAGCAACAGCATGCCCAGCGCAGAACTGTCCAGATAATGCGTACCGCGCAGGTCGACCACGTAGTTCAGTGACTGCGGATAGTCCTCATAGGCAGTGCGAAACGCCTGATGGGAATTGAAATCGAAACGCCCTTCGATATAAAGGGTCAGCGTCTGGCCATCGGCAGAACGTTCGGAAGTGACAGTCATGGGAACCTCGAGGTGTTTCATCACCGAGACATTGATAGCGTAGACCAGCCAGAGAGATCACTGCGGGTCTGATTGAGTCAAACGTCAGAATTGTTCATGACGAGGCAGGCGCTGCGACAACTCGTCGAGCAATTTCTGCTCGCGCTTGTCTTCCAGCCTGCGCGCCTCGTCCATGTACCGCTGCACCAGCTTGCGCAAGCCCTCTACCCGCGCGTAGCAATCCTGCCAGGCGCTGCGCGCCCGATCCAGATTGGCTTTGTGCCATTCAAGACTTTTGTATTGCTGGGCAACGGCGACATCGAGCTGACTGAGAAAGCGTTGATAACCCAGCAGCCACTGCCCGGAAACCCCGGCACTGCCGCGCTGCAACCATTGTTGCTGATAATCCTGACGAAACTGGTCAAGTTCCTGCAGCTTGTTGTTGGCAAGATTGACCTGCCCCTGGAAGTGCCCAAGGCGCTGGGCGGCAGTTCGCTCGGCAGCCTCTGCCATCTCGACCACCGGCGCCAGACGCGCCGCTCGACTCTGCGCCATGGGTTATCAGCCGCCAGGCGCTGGTGCGAAGATCGAAGCCAGCGCCTCGCTGCTGCCCTGCATGCTTTCGTTCTCGCGCAACGCCTGACGCTGATAGCGCACCAGTACCGGATGCAGCGCGATCGCCATGTCCGTCTCGCGATCACCACCGGCCACGTAGGCGCCGACGCTGATCAGATCGCGGGTCTGCTGATAACGCGACCACAACTGTTTGAAATGCTGCGCACGCGCCATGTGTTCGGGGCTGACCACGGCGGGCATGACCCGGCTGATCGACGCTTCGATATCGATGGCCGGGTAATGCCCCTCTTCGGCCAGACGCCGGGACAGCACGATGTGGCCGTCCAGCACACCGCGCGCCGAATCGGCAATCGGGTCCTGCTGGTCATCGCCTTCGGAGAGCACGGTGTAAAACGCGGTAATAGAACCACCACCCTTTTCAGCGTTGCCGGCGCGCTCGACCAGTTTGGGCAAGCGGGCAAACACTGATGGAGGATAGCCCTTGGTGGCCGGCGGCTCGCCAATGGCCAGCGCGATTTCCCGCTGAGCCTGAGCAAAACGGGTCAGTGAATCCATCAGCAACAGGACATTCTTGCCCTTGTCACGAAAGTATTCGGCGATTCGCGTGCAATACATCGCTGCGCGCAAACGCATCAGAGGCGCATCATCGGCTGGCGAAGCGACCACCACCGAACGCTTCAGGCCCTCCTCGCCGAGGATGTGCTCGATGAACTCCTTGACCTCACGGCCCCGCTCCCCGATCAGGCCGACGACGATAATGTCCGCTTCGGTGAAGCGCGTCATCATGCCGAGCAGCACACTCTTGCCCACGCCCGTACCGGCAAACAGCCCGAGACGCTGACCGCGACCCACCGTCAATAAACCGTTGATGCACCGAATGCCGACATCCAGTGGCTGACTGATGGGGTCACGCTTGAGCGGGTTGATGGTCGGGCCATCCATCGGCACCCAGTCTTCAGCCTTGATCGGCGAGCGACCATCCAGCGGACGACCGGCACCATCAAGCACCCGGCCCAGCATGCTCATGCCCATCGGCAGACGACCGGTATCGGCCAGCGGCACAACCCGCGCCCCAGGCGCGATGCCGGCCACGCTGCCGACCGGCATGAGAAACACCTTGCCACCGGAAAAACCCATCACTTCAGCTTCGACTTCCACCGGGTGATGGCTGTCGTCATTGATAACTACACACCGGCTGCCCATTGCCGCGCGCAGGCCCTCGGCCTCAAGCGTCAGACCCACCATGCGCAGCAGCCGACCTTCCACTACGGGCTGGGCAGGCAGGCTGATCGACTCGGCATAGGAACCGAGGCGCTTGGCGAAACTGGTGCGATCAAGGCGCATCGAGGGTGTCCGCGTCAGATTCTTCAGCATTGGAGGCTTTGCCTGGCGAAACATCCAGATCAACGCTCAGATCCGCTGCAGCAGGATGAGTGACCTGTTCATGCAACTGGTCGTGCATCTTGGAAATCGCCAGGGCAATGCGTGTTTCGACGCTGGCGTCGATACGGCTATGCTCGGTTTCGATCCGGCAACCGCCCGGCAGCAGGTCTTCGTCTTCGACGATCTTCCACGACTCCTCGTGACGCTCACGCATGGCCTTGACCAGCAGGAAGTCCTGAGGGTTTATGAAAATTCGCACATTCTGCGCGCCCATCGGCAATAGCTTGAGGGCATCGCGCAGCACGCTGGCAATCTGTGCCGAGTCCGTGACCAGCTCGCGCTGAATGACCTTACGCGCGATGTGCTCGACGAGGTAAATGACGGCCTTTTCGATCTGGGTGTCCTGCTCGGCGATAGGTGCCAGCAGATTACCCATCAGTTGTTCCAGGCTGGCAACTTTTGCCGCAAGAACGACCTCCGCCTCCTGACGCACTTTTAGCTGAGTGCTGTGAAAACCTTCCTTTTCACCGGTGGCGAAGCCTTCGTTCCAGGCCTCCTGGCGGATGCTTTCCAGCTCTTCCAGAGTCAGTGGCTGAACTTCATCCAGCGGCACTTCTTCCATCTCGGCCGGTTCGTCGACCAGCTCGGGTTCCGGTTCAGGTTCGGGCTCCACGTGTGGATCGAAGCTGGGCAGCGCCCAGATGTCGAGCAACGCGGCGTCCTTGGCGCGAATGAGGTCGCTGGCCGATTCTTTATTGGAACTGGACATGAGTCGGCTGAATCCTTAGATCATTTCCTCGCCACCCTTGCCACCGAGTACGATCTCGCCGGCCTCGGCCATACGACGCGCAATGGTGAGGATTTCTTTCTGGGCGGTTTCCACATCGCTGACACGCACCGGACCTTTTGCTTCCAGATCGTCGCGCAACAGCTCAGAGGCACGCTTGGACATGTTCTTGAAGATTTTTTCCTTGATGCCTTCGTCCGAGCCCTTGAGCGCGAGTACCAGCACGTCCGAGGATACTTCGCGCAGCAGCGCCTGGATACCACGGTCGTCGACATCGGAAAGATTGTTGAAGACGAACATGAGGTCCTCGATCTGCACCGAGAGGTCTTCGTCGACCTCGCGGATCGAGTCCATGAGCGAACCTTCGATCGAGCTGTCGAGGAAGTTCATGATATCGGCCGCACGCTTGATACCACCCAGTGTGGTACGCGACGTGTTGGCGTTACCGGAGAACTGCTTCTCGAGAATCTGGTTCAATTCCTTGAGAGCCGCTGGCTGTACGGTGTTGAGCGATGACACGCGCAGGATGATATCGAGGCGGACCTTGTGATCGAAATGCCCAAGCACCTCGCCCGCCTGATCGGCGTCGAGGTAGGCGACCACGATGGCCTGAATCTGCGGGTGCTCGAAACGGATCACGTCGGCGACGGCACGCGGCTCCATCCACTTGAGGCTGTCCAGACCGCTGGTATTGCCACCCAGCAGGATCCGGTCGATCAGGCCGTTGGCCTTGTCCTCGCCCAGTGCCTGGGTCAGCATCTTGCGGATATAGCCATCGGAACCGACGCCAAGGCTGGTCTGATCACCGACGATGTCGACGAACTCGCTCATGACCTCTTCGACCTGCTCGCGATGCACGTTGCGCATCTGCGCCATCGCTACGCCCACTTTCTGGACTTCCTTGGGGCCCATGTGCCGGAGCACCTGAGCCGCATCGGTTTCGCCCAGCGAGAGCAACAGTACAGCCGCTTTTTCAACTTTGGAGAGTTTGGCTACCATGGCTCGTTCATTCATCAGTGTTGATCCACTCTTTCACAACCTGAGCCACACGGCCAGGATCCTCAGCCACCAAACTCTTGATTGCGTTCAGCTGTGCGTCATAGCCTTCGGTCGGGCTCGGCAGCAGAATGCTCTGCGGGCCGCCCAGGCTTACGCGATCGTTGGACAATTCGCCGTCCAGACCGCCCATGCCACCCAGTTCGGCGTCGCCACCGAAACCTGCCAGTTCCTTGCGCTTGCCGTTGGTGATGTTGTTCAAGACCGGGCGCAGTACACCGAACACCAGGATCAGGATGAAAATCACACCCACCGCCTGCTTGACGATGTCCCAGAACCAGGGTTGCGAATAGAACGACGCCTCAGGCAGCACTTCAGCGCGTTCGCTGGAGAACGGCACGTTGATCACGCTGACGCTGTCACCGCGGCTGGCGTCGAAACCCACGGCATCCTGTACCAGACGCGTGAAGCGAGCCAGATCCGCCGCGCTCCACGGAGCACGCGTCACTTCGCCATTGGCCGCGTTGGTCTTGACCATGTCGTCGACCACCACCGCGACCGACAGGCGGGTCAGACGGCCCTGCTGCTGCTTGGTGTGACTGATCGAACGGTCCAGCTCGAAGTTCTTGGTCGACTGCACGCGCTTGTCGGCGGGGTATGGCGCCAACGCGGGCTGACCGGTGGCCGGGTCCATGATCTGCTGACCATTGGCATCCAGCAGTGGCTGGCCTGGCGCGATGGGGCCGGCGGCACCGGCGGCACCACCGCCTGCAGTCTGCGGAGCCGTCGCCGGGCCGGGTGGCTGGTTGCTCAGCGCACCTGGAACGCCGCCCGAGCTTGAGCTGCTGGAACGTTGTTCATTGACCGACTGCTCGCTGCGCAAGGCAGGCTGGTCGGGGTTGAAGCTTTCGGCAGTCGATTCGACAGCGCTGAAATCAACCACTGCCGAGACCTCGGCCTTGTAGCGATCATTGCCCAGAATCGGCTGCAGAATGTTCTGCACGCGCTGGGTCAGCATGCCTTCCATGCGACGGCTGTAGTCGAATTGCTTGCCGGCCATGGTCAGTTCGGAGTTTTCCGCCTGATCGGAAAGCAGAGTGCCCTTCTGGTCGACGACGGTAATCTGCGACTTGCTCAGCTCGGGAACACTGGTGGCCACCAGATTGATGATGGCCATGACCTGACTCGGCTCCAGCGAACGACCGGCGTACAACTCGACCAGTACCGATGCACTTGGCTTGCGGTCATCACGGACGAACACCGAGCTCTTCGGAATGGCCAGGTGCACGCGGGCACCCTTGACGTTGTTCAACGCAGAAATGGTACGCGCCAGTTCGCCTTCCAGCCCGCGACGATAACGCGTGGCTTCCATGAACTGGCTGGTGCCAAGGCCCTGATCCTTGTCGAGGATTTCGAAGCCGATGTTAGCGTCGTTCTGTACCACACCCGCCTGGGCCAGTTGGATACGCGCACGCTGCACATCATCGGACTTGACCAGCAGCGCACCGGAGTTCGGCTCGACGGTGTAGTTGATGTTCGCCGCAGTCAGGGTGTCCATGATCTGCTTGCTGTCCATGCCCGCCAGACTGCCATAAAGCGGACGATAGTCAGGCTGCTGGGACCAGAGCACCACGGCGAAGCCGATGGCCACGCTCGCGGCAAGACCGACCATGAGGCCGATCTGACGCAGCATGGTCATTTCGGAAAGATTTTCCAGAAAAGACATACCGAACAACGGTTTTCTTTCGGAATCGCCCGTTCTTGCAGGAACGGTATCGGCAGCTGCTTCGGCCATGACTCAGTACGTCCCTTAAACCGGCATCTGCATGATGTCTTGGTAAGCTTGAACCAGCTTGTTGCGCACCTGGGTCAACGCCTGAAAAGACACGCTGGCTTTCTGCGACGAAATCATGACGTCGGTCAGATCCACGCCGCTCTTGCCGACTTCAAATGCATTGGCCAACTGGCTGGAAGCCTGCTGGGTCTGCGCGACCTTGTTGACGGCCTGACCAAGCATGTCAGCGAAGCTGCTGGCACCGGCTTCCTGCGCACCGGACACGGGCTTGGACGCAGACATCGCATCCATCTGCATGGCCCGCATATCCAACATCAAGCGATTAAATTCAACACCTTGGCTCATGGACATATCTCTCGTAAGGCCCGCAAATTTTTGACACTGATTCAGCGGGTACAGAAGGTATAGCAACAACGATGCCAGCTAGATGGCGGCCATTTGCCACACCAGATGAGTGCATCATGTCGCTTGACACGAGTTCGCGCCGGGCCGCCCGTATCTACGGGGCCCCGGGTTTATTTCAGGCTTGTATCACAGCAAAAATATTCAGTGACCGCCGATCGGGAGCGGCGATCTGTGTGCCGGGTTCATGTGGCAAACAGATAGGCTTCCACATCCATTCCGGCGTCACGCATCTGCGCCAGCTTGTAGCGCAATGTACGCGGGCTGATACCCAGGCGTTCCGCAGCCTCCTTGCGACGTCCCCGTTCAGAACGCAGGGTGTCGATGATCATTTGAAACTCGTGACGCCTGAGGTCATCGCCCAGCGCGCCGACAGATTCCGGACTGACGCCGGCACCTGCATTCTCCGCGGTGGTGCCAGTCACTGCCCCTGCAGCCTCGACAGAGGCAGCAACAGGCAGGCTGGTAACCGGCCCGGACAGACAGAAATCCTGTGCCTGAATCACCCCGCCCTGCTGCAGAATCAAGGCCCGCTGTACTGCGTTATCCAGCTCCCGCACATTCCCGGGCCATGGATAGCTCACCAGACACTGCTGCGCTTCGGCGGAAAGACGAACCGGCGCGTGCTTCATTTTATTGACGTGCTTGGCCAGAAGCCGCTCGGCCAACGGCAGAATATCGGCAGTCCTTTGACGCAACGCCTGCCATGCCAATGGAAATACCGACAGGCGATAAAACAGATCTTCACGAAAGCGCCCCTCCGCCACTTCACCCGCCAGATCGCGGTTGGTGGTCGCCACGACGCGGATATCCAGAACGATCGGCTTGCGCGCCCCTACGCGTTCGACTTCGCGTTCCTGCAACACACGTAGCAATTTGGCTTGCAGTCCCAGCGGCATTTCGGAAATCTCGTCCAGCAGGATCGTCCCGCCGTCAGCCTGCTCGAACTTGCCGGCCTGCGCCGCAATGGCGCCGGTAAACGAACCCTTTTCATGGCCGAATAACGTGGCTTCCAGCATATTGTCCGGAATCGCTGCACAATTGATCGCAATAAAAGGCTTATCGGCACGGGGCGAGTTTTGATGAATGAAACGCGCCAAAACCTCTTTACCGGTCCCGGACTCGCCGGAGATCAGCACGGTGGAGTCGCTTTTCGCCACGCGGCTGGCAAGGTTCAGTAACTGGATACTGGCGGACTCGACCGCAATCGGCCCGTCGCGCTCGGCAGGCTCCAGACGACCCAGTGCATGCCGCGCAACCAGCGCGATCAGCGCCTTGGGCTCGAAGGGTTTGACCAGGTAATCCGCAGCCCCCTGGCGCATGGCATCGACAGCGCGCTCGACTGCGCCATGCGCCGTCATCAACAGCACCGGCAATTGCGGATGCCGGCTGCGTAACAGACTCAGCAATTGGTGGCCGTCCATGCCCGGCATGTTGACGTCACTGATCACCAGGCTAAAGGGCGTTGCCTCGGCAGCCACCAGTGCTTCTTCGGCGGAACCGACCGCCTGATAGTCATAACCGGCCAGCTCGAGGGTTTCCCCAAGCGCTTCCCGGAGCGAACGGTCATCCTCGACCAGCAGCACATTGATCGGCATCAGTGATTACCTGTCGAACTGGAAGCCGGGATCAACGGCAGACTGACAATGGCGCAGGTACCACGGCCGACCCGCGACAAATAATCCACGCGCCCCTGATGCGCACGCGACACCGCCGTCACCACGGCCAGGCCAAGCCCTGTGCCGGTGGTCTTGGTCGTAAAGAACGGCTCACCGATGCGCGCCAGCGCGGCCTTGTCAATGCCGCTGCCGTTATCGCTGAAGCAGATTCGCAGTTGGTTGCCGCGACTGTAGGCGTGAATTTTCAGCAGCGTCCGGCCAGCGCTGGCCTGGACGGCGTTTTCAATCAGATTGAGCAGTGCGCCGACCAGTGTGTCGCGATTGCACAGCAGCTCGCCATCGATGCTGTCGCACTGCCAGCGCACCGCCACGCCCTGAACATGCGTCGCAGCCGCATTTTGCAGCGCCTGAAACAGAGCACCGGGCGTCAGGCGATCCGTCAGCGGCAGTTCGCCGCGGGCGAACACCAGCATGTCGCGAACCTGATGCTCCAGCTCATGTAAACGATCCTTGAGCCGCGCGGCGAAACGCTGCTGGGTTTCCACCGGCAGTTCCTGCTCGGTCAAATGGCTGGCGTAGATCATGGCAGCGGACAACGGCGTACGAATCTGATGCGCCAGAGAGGCTACCATACGCCCCAGTGAAGACAGGCGCTCGTGACGGGCCAGCTGTTCCTGAAGATGACGGGTTTCGGTCAGGTCATTGAGCAATACCAACTGACCCGGCTCGGCATCCAGCGAGCGTGTGGCAATCGAGAGCCTGCGACCGTCCTTGAGGGAGACTTCGTGGCCGTCGTCCTCTCGGGGTGCAAAGCAGCGGCTGATCACATGACGCCAGAGCATGCCCAGCAGCGGCTGCCCGAGCAGATCGATTGCAGCGGGATTGGCCTCGCGCACGACGCCCATGCCATCAATGACGATCACCCCGCCGGGCAGCAGATCAAGCAGATTCTGCAGGCGGTTGGCCAGGCGTTCTTTTTCCGCCAGCTCCTGAAGACGCTGGGCGCCGGCATGTGCCAGTTCGCCCTTGAGTTCGGTGACGCGTGCTTCAAGCACCCCGTAGGAATCGGTCAATTGCGCCGACATTTGATTGAACAGCGAGAATGCGTGCTCAAGCCCCTGACGACTTTCCAGCTCCGGGGAGTACGGAGCCTGAACAGATAGGGCGGAAGTCAGTTGGGCGGCCTGGGACATGATTCATCTCTCTCGTGGCGAACCGTCAGTAAACGGTGTGTTAAGAGAGACTTAGCAATCCCCGTGCCTAAAAAAAACCCCTGAAAAATCAGGGGCTTGGTTTTTGGCACAAAAAACCGGCGTCAATCATCTGCCTGTTCATCGCCCTCACGACGGCTCATACCGTACTTGCGCATCTTCTCGACCAGCGTCGTACGACGAATACGCAAGCGCTCCGCAGCGCGGGCAACGATACCGTTGGCATCGTCGAGCGCCTGCTGAATCAGGCCCTGTTCCAGACCACCGAGGTAGTCTTTCAGATCAAGCCCTTCAGGCGGCAGCATCGCGCCAGAGGCGAAGTTCGGCGTATTGCTGTTGATCGCCACACGCTCTTCGATCTCGCTGCGCATGCTGTCGACCATCTGCTCGTCTTCGTCGTCGACGTAGCGAAACTTCTTTGGCAGCTCAGCCACGCCAATCACGCCGTACGGGTGCATGATCGCCATGCGCTCGACCAGGTTGGCCAGCTCACGGACGTTGCCCGGCCAGGCATGGCGACACAGCGACATAATGGCTGCGGAGTTGAAGCGAATCGAACCGCGCTTCTCGTGCTCCATGCGCGAAATCAATTCGTTCATGAGCAGCGGGATATCTTCGACACGCTCGCGCAACGGCGCCATTTCGATCGGGAACACATTGAGACGGTAGTAAAGATCTTCGCGGAAGCTGCCCAGCTCGATCATGGTCTCGAGATTCTTGTGCGTCGCGGCGATGATGCGCACATCGATGCTTTGCGTCTTGTTGCTGCCCACACGCTCAAAGGTGCGTTCCTGCAGGACGCGCAGCAGCTTGACCTGCATCGGCAGTGGCATGTCGCCGATTTCGTCGAGAAACAATGTGCCGCCGTTGGCCAGCTCGAAGCGCCCGGCACGGCTGGTGATCGCACCGGTAAACGCGCCCTTCTCGTGTCCGAACAGCTCGCTTTCGAGCAGCTCGGCCGGAATGGCACCGCAGTTGACCGGCACGAACGGCGCATCACGACGCTTGGAGTGGTAGTGCAGGTTACGCGCAACCACTTCCTTGCCAGTGCCCGACTCGCCCAGAATCAGTACGCTCGCATCGGTGTCGGCGACCTGCTGCATCATCTGCCGCACGTGCTGAATCGCGCGGCTGGTACCTACCAGACTGCGGAACAGGTTCGGTTCACGATGACGGCCGCGCTCGCGGGCCTGATCGTACATCTCGCGATAGACCTGGGCACGGTGCAGCGAATCGAGCAGCTTGCTGTAGCTGGGCGGCATTTCGAGTGCAGAAAGGACTCGCCTGCGCAAATCCTCGGGCAATTCGACAGAGGAATTTTCGCTCATCAGCAGCACAGGAAGGAACTCATCCCATGCTGCGATGGTCTTAAGAAGCCCTTGCAGGCTGCCCGGCGCGTTTACGCTGCCGACCAGTACGCAGAGTACTTCTCGTGGAGACGCCAGAGAGCCGACCACCTGCTGCCAGTCCTGACTGGAACAGGAGAGATTTTCTTCGCCAAGAAAATTCAGGATAACCGCCAGATCCCGGCGGCGCTGGCTATCGTCATCGATTAGCAGAATCTTGATTTCACGCCACATGCAATAGCAACTTCCCTAGTCAACTCAATGCCCATGATTGGGGGGCAGCTTGGCTTCTCAGCTGTATAAACCTTGAGACGCCAGAAAATAGTAAACATCACTAGTTAAGTCAAAAAAACGGACACAGTCAAATTTATGGCGAAATTCTTGTCGAACAATAAAAATGACAATTAAACATTAACCAAACAGATGGTATACCTTCGTCGCGCTCTTCGCATTCTGGATTTGAGTCATTTCTTCGACAACCGCTTGACGCTCACCGGTTGCAACATCAATCAGCTGCCTGTAGACACCCAATAACTCCTCAAGGTTGCTGCGCAGTGCAGGTTCGTCGTCGGGCGCTTCGCTGACCACCGCGTCAACACACTCGCGACACGCCAGATCCAGCTTGACGATAGCCTCCCAGTCACGATCTGCCAGCGCGCCTACCAAGGCTTCGCGGGTTTCTTCGATACGCTTGAGCGCAGCACTCATTATTGTTCTCCTCAGGCCAGCAGATTATTGCAAGGTGCCGATAGCGTCCCAGCCTTCCTTGACGGTGATCAACAGGCCGGCGACTTCATCGAGCATCTTCTGATCATTACGGGCGTTGGCTTCCGCCAGACGCGTCATCATGTAGTGATAGAGGCTGTCCTGCCTGACCAGCGCATCGCTGGGCGAGTTTTCCAGATCCAGCCCCTCACGCAGGCCGCCCACGATGTCGATGGCCTTGCTGATGAGCACGCCCTTGCTGGCGATATCCCTGCGCGCCATGGCGCCCTTGGCCTGAGCAATGCGGTCGAGGCCACCTTCCATCAACATTTGAACCAGACGATGAGGACTGGCCTCCGAGGTCTGAGCCTGGGAGCCGATCTTCTGATACTGCCGCAACGCTAACATCGGATTCATAATGGGCCTCGTAACAAATCCAGAATACTGATACTCAAGCTATCGACGCAGTGCGCAGAAACTTTAGCCCAAAAGCAAGAACCCGACACAGCGTCGGGTTCCTGGTACTTCTGCACTGGTTTTTTACGAGGCGTTTTTCTGCGCGTTCATCGCTTCAAAAATCGAAGTAATGCTTGAAGCCGTTGCCTTTAACTGCCCGACGACCAGGTCCATTGCGTTGTATTTCTTGGTGAGGGTTGCCGTCAATGTCGTAATACGACGGTTGAGCGCCTCCTGATCACTGGCCAGTCGCGTCTGCACCTTATTAAGACTGGTGGTCTTGCCAGCCAGAACGCCGTCAGCTTTCGTGTATGGCTCAAGCGCCTTGTTCATGCGCGCAATCAAACCATCCGAGGTTGTGCCATCAGCATTGGTCACACCGGTGAACATCGCCTGAATCTGGCTGCCCAGCTTCTTGTCGCTCAGCGCTGTTGTGAGTTCGGTCGTGCTCAACGTCAACTTGCCGTCAGACTGTTGAGTCTTGATCCCCAACTGCGCCAGGGAACTCAAACCGGCATTCGACGTAGCCGTGGAAATCTGGTCGCGTATCGTTGCCAGCAGTGCACGCGGGGTGGAGTCGCCGGTCAACGCAGCGGCAGCGTAAGTGCCATCACTGCCGACAGTACCCTTGGTCAACGACGACACCAGTGAAACCAGCGTGTTGTAAGAGTCGACGAATGACTGCAATGAGGTTTTCAGACCATCGGTGTTGGTGGCTACCGTGACCGTGGTCGATGCCGAAGCAGCAGAAGAAGCGCTGGGCGCGACCAATTCGAATGTCAGACCGGAAATCGCCGTACTTACGGTATTGGTCTTGCTGGTCAGACTCAAGCCATCGACCGTGAATGCGGCGTCCTTGGCTACAGCGGTAATCGCACCAGCGCCGGTACTGGATTCACTCATCAACTTGGTGCCATCGATGTTAAGTGCTTCCTGGCCGGAAGCACCCGTCACCGAAATGTCACTGCCCTTGCCGGTGGTCGTCGAACTGAACACCAGCCTGGAACCGTTGTTGTCGTTGATGATGTTGGCGGTGATGCCTTTACCCTGCAGCGTCGAGTTTACCTTGTCGCGCACTTCCTGCAGCGTCGAGGTCTTGTCGATCGCCACGTTGTAATCAGTGCCATTTTGAGTGATTTTCAGAGTACCACTCGGAATAGCACTCGCCTGCGTCGAGTCCAGCGCGGCGGTAGCCACCTTCGAAGGTGTTGCCAGCTGGCTTATGTTAATCGCGTAGGAGCCGTTAACTGCCGTGTTGCCCGCTGTGGCCTTGACCACCGATTCATTGGCAGACGTGGCAGCAAAGCCCTGGAAAGCAGGCGTGGTGGAGCTGGCCAGGGTGTCCAGTGTTTTCTGAAACGCAGCCAGCGCAGACGTCAACTGACTGACACCCGACAGGGATGCAGTCGTGGAGGCGCTCTGCTTGTCGATCTGGTTTTGCTTGGGCGCTTTTTCAGCACCGACAAGACCTTCGACGATGGCGGAAATTGCCAGACCCGAACCCAGGCCTGTTGTAGAGGTAATCGGACTTGCCATGGTGCTTCTCCCTTCAAGAATGCCGCGGGGTTCGCCGCCCTTTCAAAAAGCGAATGACCCAACAACACATACCGTACCGGCGATCAGGCCTTGGCGCGGAACAACAAACTGTTCGCATCACTCAGGCTATCGGCCAGCTTCAGGATTTCTGCATTGGGAATCTGTCGTACTACTTCACCGGAATCGCTTGCAATCACTTTGACAATGACTTTGCCAGAATCTTCGTCAATCGAAAACTCGAGATTGCGCTTTACCGCGTGAAAGAACTTCTGGATGTCCTCGGCGGCTGCCTTGACTTTGGCATCGTCTTTGGAATCATCCTTGTGCAGACCGGAGCCTTTACTTTCAGCCGTGGCGGCAACACGCTCGACGGGCGCCTTATCGGCAGGCTTGTCAACGGACGCGTCCGCCACGGGGGCCTGACTCGCCGGTTGAACGGCCGGATAAGTCACGCTCAACTTCACACTCATATCCATGACCATCACCTCAGAAAGTAAAAAAGCGAGAGAGCACTGTTAAGTACTCCCCCGCTAAAACTCACGCTGATATTACTGAAGCAGTTTCAGTACAGCGGATGGCAGCTGGTTAGCCTGAGCCAGAACAGAGGTGGAAGCCTGTTGCAGAGTCTGTTGCTTGGTCAGCTGTGCAGTTTCAGCAGCGAAGTCGGTATCCTGGATACGACCCAGTGCAGCACTGGCGTTTTCGTTGATGTTCTGCAGGTTGGAGATGGTGCTGGTCAGACGGTTTTGTGCAGCACCGAGATCAGAACGAGTGCTGTTGATGGTCTGCAGCGCCGAGTCGATAGCGGCCATTGCAGCAGAGAAGTTAGTCTCTGCAGCAGCACTGTCGGAACCGACGATGGTGATGGCCGAACCGACACCCAGGGTGTTTGCGTCAAAGCTGGCGCTCAGAGTCAGAGTGATCTGGTTCGAGGCGCCGGAGTTGGAGCCAACCTGGAAAGTCATGGTGCTGGCAGAACCGTCGATCAGGTTTTTGCCGTTCAGGTTGGTACTCTGAGCGATACGGGTCAGTTCCGAACTCATCTGAGTGAATTCTTTGTTCAGTGCAACGCGGTCAGTGTCGCTGTTGCTGTCGTTTCGCGACTGAACAGCCAGTTCACGCATACGTTGCAGAATGTTGGTCGACTCTTGCAGCGCGCCTTCAGCGGTCTGGGCAATGGACATACCGTCGTTGGCGTTTTTGATCGCCATGGTCTGACCTTTGATCTGCGAGTTGATCTTGGTGGCGATGTTCAGGCCAGCAGCGTCGTCTTTGGCGCTGTTGATTTTCAGACCGGAAGACAGACGAGTCATCGAGGTCGAAAGGGCGTCGGAAGCGCGACCCAGGTTCTTCTGGACGTTCAACGATGCTACGTTGGTGTTTACTGTTAAAGCCATGATGAATTCCTCGTTGGTTTGGTACTACGTGGCTTCCGGCCCCTGCAAGCGCCGGGTGTGCCTAGAGAACCTTCGTAATAGTTATCGTCGCGATGGCAGGTTGCTTGAGTGTTTTTTTTTAATATTTTGCCATCACCGTGACACCCCTTATAAAACAAGGGTTTGGGGCGTAATCCCACGGCGGGAAAGAGAGAAATTCACGGCAGTCAGAAGTGGCGGCAGGCGAGCGCATTGCACCACGAAGTTCAAAGTGTGACGCAGATCACTATTTAATTTAAAAACGCCTGGGGTTTTATCCGCAGGCGTTCTTTGTAAGGCGAGGTGAACTCAGTCTTTATAGATAATTGCAGAGCCCCAGGACAACCCCACACCAAAACCACTCAAGGCAACCCGCTTCCATGAAGAACCGAGCACATGCTTTTCGATCAGCAGCGGAATGCTGGATGACACGGTGTTGCCGGTTTCGACCATGTCCTTGAGAAACTTCTCGGGTTTGTCTTCGAAGCGCCGCGCGACCGCATCGACGATCGCCGCACTGCCCTGGTGAATACAGAAGGCATCGATATCGTCCGGGGTCAGATCCGACTCGCCCAGTAGCTCATGCAAATGCGCCGGGACTTTCAACAGTGCAAAGTTGAACACCTGGCGACCGTTCATGAAGAAAACGCCGTTGCTGACCTTCAGATGTGGCGCACCGGAACCATCGGTACCGAACTTCGCCTTGCCCAATTGCCATTCGGCACCCTCGCCCATCCAGGTGGCTGTCGCCGCGTCACCGAACAGCATGGTGGTGTTGCGGTCTTCCTGATCGACAATTTTCGAATACGGATCGGCAGTGATCAACAGGCCATTTTTCAAGCCTGCCGCCTCCATGAAGCCCTTGATCGCATAAATGCCGTACACATAGCCGGAACAGCCCAGCGATATGTCGAATGCAGCGACGTTGGTCGACAGCCCCAGCTTGTCCTGAACGATGGCTGCGGTATGCGGCAGCCCTTCCTCGTCGCCATTCTGGGTGACGACGATCAGCACATCGATGCTTTCGCGCTTGAGCTGCAGGTTATTGGCAAACAGCGTGTTGGCCGCCTCAACGCACAGATCCGAGGTTTCCTGGCCGGCGTCTTTGCGCGGCAGGAAGGTGGAGCCGATCTTCCCAAGGATGAATTCTTCATCCTTGCCAAATCTGGCGCCTTGAGCGTAGTTATCAACACCTGCAACAGGCACGTAACTCGCTATGCTTTTAATGCCAATCATCATGGCTTCCCGATGAGTAAACAGGTCATTTTTCGTCCCGACGAAATCGGGGCGCTACCGAATAGGGTGATTTACGGACATTTTCAGGGCGCTTGGCAGGTTAAAGCAAGTCAGGCGCATGTCGCTCCCTGTAAAACAATACAGTGGAGATGCACTTTATGACCCGCAGGTCACTCTTGAGTGCATGCTTTAGGATAATTTGCGTCGAGGGAACATGCACTTGATGCTTGCCGGCAGCTTCCTGCGAAGAAGCCTTCAAAGTGACTAACCGGCCGCGAAGCAGCCGGTTTTACGGGGGTGAACGACTCAAACGGCCAGAGTGAAGCCTTTGCCGTGGAGATCCAGATTGACGTTGTAGGCTTCATCCTGCGCGAACTGCGATGACCACTTGTCCATCAATGCTTCGCGCGCCTGCTGCGGGGCATGCAGCACACCGGAATGCACCACCTGCACATGCGGCGTCCATACGGTCAGGTAGCCGGCTTGCGCAGCCTTGAGGCACAGGTCGACATCGCCCAGCGCTTCGGCGAATGCCTCCTCATCAAGACCACCCACTGTGTTGTACAGCTCCTTGGCAATCATCAGGCAGGCCGATGACACGGCAGAGTAGTTCTGCTCGACCACCAGACGCTGCATGTAGCCGGTGGCGGTCTTGGGCTCACCGACAAACCCCGAACCCACACCGCCATTGAGGCCCAGCACCAGACCGGCCTGAGTCACTGCGCCTTCGCCATCCACCAGCTTGGCGCCTACCACGCCCACTTCCGGGCGCTGCGCCTGGTTGAGCAGTGATTCGATCCAGCCGACATTGACGATCTGACTTTCAGCATCCAGCAGGATCAGGTATTCGCCACCGGCTTCCTGGCTGATCAGATTGCGCAGGGTCGCGGGACTCATGCGTTGTTCGGTACGGAATACCCGCACGCGACCCGACACCTGCTCCTGCCGGTCAAGCCAGGTCGACAGTTCGGCAGAAGTGCTGGCGTTGTCACCGATCAGCACTTCATAACGCTGATAGCGGGTGCGTTGCAGAATGCTTTGCAGGCAGCGCTGCAATTCGGGGAGGTTGTCTTGGCTGTGCAGCAGGATCGAAACCACCGGCCGGTGGGCGTGGCGATAATCGATCTTGTAGGTGCCAGGCTGTGCCGAGCTGACTTCCGCCTGATAACCGCGCTTGCCAAGGTGGCGCTTGAGCGCTTTCTGTTCGTCCGGATTGTCTTTCAGCTCGGGCGCCTCACAGATCAGCAACGGTTCGCTCAGATGGGCCAGGCCGCTCATGCCGCCCTGCTCGATCAGGCGCAGCAACAGATCGAATTCCAGGGCCTCGGGAAACTCGCGCGAGTATCCACCCGCCTCGACCAGCAACTCACGGCGCACCAGCCAGTGACGAGCCATCAGTGCCGGCAGGCTTTGCAGCAGATCAAGGTTGAAGCCGGGACGAAACACCGGCGTGAGCGTGCCATTGGCTTGACGCTGAATCTCGTCCACGGCAACGGCCCGGCACTGCGCGGCATCGATCAGCTCGGCGCTAGCCAGCAACAGACCGCTGCGGGTGAACTCTTCGCCGGCCTGCGCGAGCATCAGCCAGTCGCTGGGCGACTGTTTGACGACCTGGTTGATCTTGTCGACGTAATTGCTTTCGGTGACCTTCACAAAGTGCAGGGTATTGTGCAGCGTAGTCACGGCTGGCAACTCTCCGGTGGTGAACACCACCACCCTGAACGCCTTGTAATGACTGTTGATCAGGCTGTCGAACGTGGCCTGCAGCTTGAATACATCCGCTTCCAGGTCCAGCAACAGGATACCGATCTGCGACCCGGCCGGTTTGCTGGCGAGCTTGTCGCTGATCTGCTTGAGGGCCTCAGGCGCCGGATCGCGCGAATCGAGCCAGTTGAGCAGTTGACCGGAAGCCATGCCATCGAGCAGCCGACCGTTGTCGAAAGCGGATGCCGCCTGCAGACGCTGGCTCCAGGCCGAAACCTGTTCGATCTGCTTTTCGCTGTCCTTGCCTTTGCCGCTGATCAGTTCCGCGATCAGGCTCTGCACGACGCCCAGATTGAAGGCGTAGGTTTCGTAGGCGTACCACAGGCGGCTGATGCGCGCTTCGGCATCCGGGTTGCTCTGCTCGCGCAACAACTCGGCCTGCTTGAGCAGCGCTGCTTCCAGCCCTTCCAGCTGCAAACGGCCCGCCGGCATCAGATGGATGAGGAATTCGATTCTGGCCAGCTCATCGAACAGTGCCTGGTTGTAAAACGGCATTTCGACGAACTGGCGAGGCTCGAAGAGCGCGTCCGATTGCTCAAGGCCGACATTCCACACCGCGCTGATGATTTTCTCATCGCCCTGGAAGCCCTGAGTCTTGAGGCACTCACCCATGGCGGCAAGGCCGGCCTGAATCTTCTGCTCGCCCTGCGCACCTTCGAAGCCCGAACCTTTACCGAGCAGCGCGACCAGTTTCTTGGCGAACGCATCGCGGGCGGCCCTGGCCTTGGGATCAGTGTGCCTGACGGCGGCGGCAATGGCCGCGCCATGGCGTAGCTCGGCCTGCTTGCCCGAGGTGAAGTGCAGTGCATAAGCGATTGGCAGGATGCGCAGGCGGGCCGCCGCAACCAGATAGTTCATATGGCCGATTTCCTGCCAGTGCGGCTCGGTGTCATCGGTAACCGAAGTGAACCACTGCTGCGCCAGCTCCGTGCGCGTCACTGCGCTGAGCAGCGACAGGCTTTCACTCATGAAACCCAGAACCCGCTCACCCGCGTCATCCGCGGCATAGTCTTCGCAGGTTTTGCGATCACGACGGAAATAGTCCACCTGACCGACCTGCGCCTGATAGCTCAGGCTGTAGCCCTGACAGGCGCCGTAGGTGGGGTTGGCCTCAAGAAAGCTCAGTGCTGCGCTCAGTGCATCAGGCAGCAGAAAACTGTCGACCGGAGCCTGAACCACGAAGGGCGTGGTCACCTGCTTGAGCCCCTCGGCGACCCTGACGCCAAGGCTGGCACTGGCCAGCGCGTCACTGTGCAGGTAATGCAGGCCGGCTGTGCCGGCAATCTCCGCATCAGGCTGGGCTGACGCATCGACCACTATGAGGGTGCACGGAAACTGGCTGTAATACTTCAAGGCGCGGCGCAGGAAGTCTGGCTGGTCCCTGGCCATCAACAGCAGGGTCAGACGCTGATTCAAAGCGGTGTGTTCATTTCCCGAATGGCTTTGCATGATCTTTCCTTATAACGAATCGATTGCGCCTTCAACCGCAGCGGGCGTTGAAGCAAGAGCGTAGCGTGGCCGCGCCAGCGGGCAACCCGCTGGTGCGTGTTCAAACGGATCGGATCAGTCCGGCAACCAGCCGTTGGCCCAATACTGCAGGTTTTCGCCGCGTAACATGAAGTCACGCAGTACTGTCTCGCGCAACTCGTCGCCCATGCGGTAGCTGGCATTGGGGTCGGACAAGTGCATGCGGATCGCCTGCAACCATTCTTCGGAGCTGTTGGTGTACACCCGGGTCGCCGGCAGATGGCCGCGATACGCCTCGGTGTCGGAACAGATCACCGGATAGCCGCAGGCGCCGTACTCCAGCAACCTGAGGTTGCTTTTGCAGTCATTGAAAATATGGAATTCCAGCGGTGCCAAGGCCAGATCAAGGTTCAGGCTGGCGAGCTTGGCCGGGTAGGTTTTCAGGCTGACCCCTGGATGGAACTCATGGATGTAGGGCTTGAGCAGATCCGGGCACATGCCGAAGAACACCCACTCGACTTCATCAGCCAGTTCGCGCACCACATCGGCAATCAGCTCCAGGTCCCCCCGATGGCTGGTGCCGCCGCCCCAGCCAATACGCGGCTTGTCCGAGCTGCGACGCTGGGTCCTGAGGTTACTCCACAAGTGGGTCGCCAGCATGTTCGGCACGACGCGAATGTCGCTGTGCATGCTCGACAGCGCCTCGGCCAGCGGGTGAGTCGATACCACCACACGGTCACACAGGCCTATACCCTTGCGCAGCATGGCGCCGATGTTGTCCGGCATGTTGCGCTTGTGCTCGTTGCGCTCGGGGACATCGGCGATGTAGTCATCAAGCTCGAAAATACGCATGGCATTGGAGTAGTTCTTTGCCAGCTCGATGTCCGGGACCTTGGCTTCTGTGTAACGCCCCTGGAAAACGATGACATCTGGCGACTGGCGCTCTATTTCGACCGGCGTTGCGGTCTCGTAAGTCATTCGGCCAACCACCCGCCCGGCCGCCATCAACTCCAGGAGTGGCTGGCTGACCCGGTAGTGCCCCACCGCCGAGGAGTTGACCGCCATACCGAAAATGGACGGCAGATGCCGGGTGCAGAACGGGCTCCAGCCCGCCAGCAGACCGGGGTCCAGAGTGAACGACAGCGCCTCGTTGAGGTACAGGTTGGGGTTGTAGGCCTGATCCCTGGCCATCTTCGGCAGCCACTTCTGGAAGAATGATTTCTGCTCGTTGTCGAGTACCTGACGAGACGTCTCGTTACGTTCGGCGGCAGCAGGCTCGGCCAGTACCAGCGATGAATCCGGGGTACCGACGATCAGGTAACCCTCGTGCCCGACACGCATGCACAGGTCCAGATCCTGCAGCCCCTGCGTGAAGGTCGCCGCCTCCAGTGCGCCGACGGCGTCGAACACGTCCTTGCGCACCATCAGGCAATTGCCGCTGACCGCACTCCAGTTCTGGGTCAATTGCAGGCGCTGCATGTAGCCACTGGCACCTGCAGGGAAATTGATGAACGGCCGACCGGCCAGACCATCCATGCCCATGACCATGCCTGCGTACAGAATATTGCCTTGTGGATTGAGGATACGTGGACCGACGATCCCGACCTCGGGGCGCTGGGCATGGTGCATCAGCCCCTGCAGCCAGTCCGCCTGATGGATCAGCGCATAGGCGCTGAGCATCAGCAGATAATCGCCACGCGCCTGACCGGCGGCATGATTCTGGGCGGCTGCCTCGCTGCCTGTTGCGGACAGGGAAAAAATCCGCAACTTGTCGCTGCCCAGCTCACTCATCGCCGTGAACCATGCCCGCGCTTCGGCGCTTTCGCTGGCGTTGTCGACGATCAGGACTTCGTAATTCGGGTAGGTGGTGTTGCTGAGCAGACTGTCTATGCAGCGCTCCAGGGCGCCCAGTTGATCCCTGGCGGTGATGATGATCGAGACCAGAGGCAGTGATGGGTGAACGTACTCGATGCGATTGAGCAACGGCAACTGATCGTGATGAATCACGTGTTCTCTGCCGATCCGTGACAGGTGGGCTGCAACCAGAGGCTCGCTGTGCTCGATAACACCAGGCAGCGACAGCCAGTCCGCGAACGCCAGACGCGACTCGACCTGAACTTCGGCAATGTGCTCGATGCTCTGCGGCCCGGCCCCTTCGACCAGACGCCAGATCACATCGTGCGGGGCGAGTTCATCGAAGGCCGGATCGAAACCGCCCATGTCGAGCAGATTTCGACGTTCGAACGCCAGCGTGCGCCCGACATAAGGGTAGGCACGCAGCAGGTCCAGGTTGAAGCCGGGTTTGAAAATCGGCTCTCTGGACTCGTCCTCGACCAGCGCGCCTTCGTCGCTGTAGACACACAGCAGCCCGGGGATCTGGGCGATACGCTCGGCCAGAATCAGCAGCGCTGGCTGCGTCAGCCGGTCACCAGCGCGCAACAGGTAGACCCAGTCGGCACTGTCCAGCAGTGGCAATACTTCGTTCAGTTGCCGAGCCCAGTCCGGCTGCAGAGAAAAACGCAACACCTGAGGGTCGTCGACACTGGCGTTGGTCAGCACTACCACCGAGTCTGCGGCATAGTCCTGTTCGGCCAGGCTGCGCAAGGTGATATCGAGGGCCTCGGCATCGCCATCCGGATCGATGATCACCGGCACGATACGTGGCTGCCAGGCCCAATTGACGATGCGCTGTTCCAGCAGTTTTTTTTGCGGCTCGGAAAACCGGCGGCAGGACAGCCATTCGGCGTAAAGCTCTGCATAGCTGTCACTGCTGCTGCCAACGCGGCTCATCATGATGCCCTGGCGACCAGCCATCACCCCGTAAAGGCCGACCTCATCCCACTCGCGCGGCTCTTCGTGCGCGCGGCGCAGAGGCAGAAAACGCACCCAGCCCTGAGCCGGTGCGTCTTCGCCGCTACGCGCCTTGAGCATTTCGTTCAGCCAGCCCCATTCGGTGGTGGCTTTCTGGTGCATATCGCCCTGACTGCTGAAGCGCCCCGGGTGCAGGCGTTCGGTGCTCTGGATGCTGTGCAGCACCACGAGATTGCCGCGTCGCAGCAGGCAGATAAACAACGTGAAATCCAGCAGCGCAACGAAACCCTGCGGCAGCGCAATGGACGGCAGGTATTCCTGGACATCGGCGCGACGCATCAGCGCGCCACTGAAACCGCCCAGATAATTGCGCGGCGTGCGCTCGAAAATCGCCAGCATGTCCTCGCCCTTGAACACGGCGTCGTAGGGCACGAGGCCGACGTTTTCCATGCGGGCCGGCAAGACATAATCATCGACATCCACCAGATGGCGCTTGCTGACGACGAGTTGGACGTCCTGGTAGGTATCAAGGGTTTGCGCCTGATGCGCAATGCAGTAGTTATAGAGGCGGTCGTCATCACAGAGAAACTTGATGTACTCGCCGCTCGCCTGCTCCAGCCCCTTGAGCAGGTTGCCCTGAAACCCCAGGCGCTGAGGATTGCGCAGGTAACGGGCCCGGTCGCTGTCGGGAGCCACCAGTTCGTCGAAAATCGCCTTGATCTCGTCGCTACGGCAATCGTCACAGACGATGATTTCGAGATTGTCGTAGACCTGGTCGAGCGCACTTTGCAGCGCTGCGCGGAAAAAACGCGGATTGAAGGCGGGAATGACGATACTGACGAGGGGGACTGAATTCACTATGACTGACTCGCGAGCGGCTGGGGACCCATCAGTCGAGTGGCCCCCCTCACCGCTGAAAAAAGACGGCGGATGCTCAACGTCAGAACTCAAAGCTGACTGAACAGGTTCAACTTGGATAGCATGGTAAACACCTGCTGAGAAGCGTCCAGCATGGTTTTCTGTAATGTCAGGCGGGTGGTCGCCTCGACGATGTCGGCGTTTACGTAAGTGCCTTGCTCAGTGGTGTTGTTGCCTTTGAGCAGATCGTTGGTCGTGCCTTGGGCGGTTGCCGCCAGCTGACGCGCACCGCCGTTGGAGCGTGCCGTAGAGGCCTGCTCGATGGCGCTGCTCATGTTGCCCAGCGCAGAGTTCAGCGCTGCCGTCATATTCTGCGAGGCCACCAGGTTGCCATCGGTGGGCGTCGACAGGGCTTTGATCGCCGCTGTCAGCGTATTGAGAATGTTCTCGGTCTGGTGCGTGCCAGACTCGACGATGAACTGGTCGCCGGCAGCCGGCGTGCCGCTGATATTGAAGTTCACCCCTGAAGCATTGGCCGTCGAACCAGTCATGGTGCCACTGGACACTGGCTTGCTGCTGCTGGTCAGTGGCGCGGCGTACAGGTCGTAATCGGTCGGGCTGGTGAACTTGAGGATTGCGCCGTCTGTCGGGAAGGTATTGTTGAAAGCAGTCCGGTCCGCAGCGGTATTGCCCACGACAGAGCTACTGACGGTCGCCGTTGACGTATTGCCGGCGCTGCGCGAGGTGGAAACACTGTCCGGTGTCGACGCCAACTGGTAGCTGCGATTGGCCAGCGCCGCATCTGCGGTAGCGTCCGAAACCCGGTCAGCGGCTGGCAGGTTGACGTTGAGGGTCATTTCCACGCCGCGGAAGGTGAACGTCTGGGCATCGAACGAGCCGTGGGAAAACTTGCCGCCAGACGACGTATCGGAACTCACGTCAGTGCCACTGGCGTCAGTGATCTTGAACTGCGTACCGCTGAGAAAGGTCAGCGTGTAGGGCTCACCGGCCTGGTAGCTGGCGTTATAGGTCGGAGTGGACGTCACCAGGCCACTGCTGAGGCCGATCTTGCCGTCATCGGTTGCAGGCGAGAGCAGTGTGGCAGACGTACGGGTTGTGTTGACCGACTGTTCGAAGGCCTCGAAACCTGACGTGTTGCTGGCCATCACCAGACCATCGCCTACCGCCAGATTGACGCTGGTCTGATCGCCCTTGTAGCTGTAGGAGCCGTCGGCGTTCAGCGAGTACGGTGGCGTAGAGGCCTTGGAACCGGAAAATATGTACTGACCGTTCGGGTCCTGGCTGTTCATCAGGCCCAGAATCTGACTCTGGTACTGCTTGAGGGCCGAAGCCTTGGCGAGCCGGTCCGAGTCGGTAAAGGCGCCACTGCCTGCCGAGACGATCTGCTCACGCGCGGCCTGCATCGTGTCGATGATGCTGGTCAGCGTCGTTTCGGTGGTCACCGCATTGGTATTGATCGTGCCGATATTGGTTTCGTACTGGGTCAGCATGGAGTTCTGCTGGGTCAGTTGCAGTACGCGCGCCGCACCCACCGGATCATCGCCCGCAGTATTGAGCTTGATGCCGCTGGAAACCTCTTCGCTGGTCTTGTTCAGGTTCGAATAGTTACGCTGATAATTGGTGTTCGTGGATTCGAAGAACTGGGTAGTCGAGATACGCATGGCTCACGATTCCTTAAAGACTGTTGATCAGCGTGCTGAAAATGGTTTGTGCCGCCTTGATGATCTGCGAAGAGGCGGTGTAGTACTGCTGGTACTTGATCAGGTTGGACGCTTCTTCATCGAGCGATACACCCGAGACCGAATCGCGTGACGACTTCGCCTGGCTGACAACGGCCGCTGTGGCGGTCACATCGTTCTTGCTCTGGCTCGCCAGCGTACCCACAACAGACACCGTATCTGCATACGAACCGGACAGGCTGGTACCCACACCACCGTTGACGACGCCGACAGTCTTGGCAGTCTGCAGGCCGACCACCGCCAACGCATTGCGGTTATCGGACGAGCCGCCGCCGGTCATGCCGATGCTGAACGTGTCATTGGCAACCGGCGAGCCGGAAATGGTCATTTGCAGTTCAAAAGCGGTTTTGCTGCTCGGCGTTGTCGTGGTGTCGGTATAGCCAACGTTCAATTTGACGGTGTTGGCCTGACCCTGAATGATCGAACCACTGACGGCGTTGCCATTCTGGTCAAGCACCGCCCCGCCACTCGCATTGATCAGGGTATAACTCTGCACGCCGGTGCTGCTGACCGCACCCATTACCAGTTTCATCGGGGTGGAGTCTTTGAGCGCATTGCGCAGGTCAGCGGTCTGGGTGCTGTCGTAGATATCGGACTTGGTGTTCAGCACCGGCTGAGTGAAGCCGCCGGTGCCGGAGTTGCTGCTACCCGCGGTTGCCGTCAACGGCGCGGCAGCTGCAATGTCCTTGGCATCGGTCAGCACCACCGAAATCCCCGAGGCGCCAGTACGGGTAGGGATGACCTTGAAACTGTCACCGGCGGCCAGCGTATTGCCGTTGAGGCTCACACTGAAGCCATCGAACTGCTTTGGCGGATTGTCAGCCAGCGAACCGGCACCCACGCTCTCGCCATTGGGCAGACGGCGCACGCTGAAATTCGATGAATCGCTGAACGTCACTTCATAATCGTTGGCGGTCAGCTTGCTGGTGTCGCCGATCGTCACGTTGAGGTTGCCGGAGCCGACACTGTTGGTGGTTTTGCCGACGCTGCGCTGGGTGATGGCATCCGCACTGTTGATGCTGGAGAACAGGTTCGAACCGAAGTTGCCCTTGCTGTCGATACCCTGGCTCATCTGGCTGTTGACCTGATCGGACAGCACCATCGCGGTACGGCCCAGTTCATTGGTCGCGGGCACCAGCACTTCGTTGCGATAACGCAACAGACCACCAATCGAGCCGCCAGTAAGCACCGAGGTCACATCGGTCTGGGTCTGGCCGTAGGCAATCTGCACGTTGTACTGCAACGGATCGGACGGGCTCGGGCTGGCCGACATCTTGTAGGACGTGCCGCCACTGACCAGCGATTGTCCGGTGCCGGTATAAATGTCGAAGTTGCCGTTGTTCTCGACCACTTTCACGCCAACCAGCTCGTTGAGCTGACGAACCGCTTCACTGCGCGAGTCAAGCAGGGTGTTAGGCGTGGCATTGCCCGCCGACGCTTGTGTAATCTGCTTGTTCAGGCTCGCCAGCGTGGTGGTCAGTTCGTTGACCTGTTTGGTGAAGGTGTTGAGCTGCGTGTTGACGTTATCGTTCTGCGTGGACAACTGCGACGACACCGAGTTGAAGCGTGCGCTCAACGCGCCAGCCTGGGTCAGGAACGACGAGCGTTCTGCCGACTGCGTGGCGCTGGTGGCGATGCCCTGCATCTTGGTGAAGAAATCCGCCAGCTGCACGGAGATCCCCGTCGCACTGTCGGACAGCAATGTATCGGTCTTGCTGGCCTGACCGGAATAAGCCACTGCATCCGCGCTGAGGGCGGTGCTCGATTGCAATTGGGTGTCCAGATAGCTGTTGTAGATGCGACGTACGTCGGACAGCGTGGTGCCGGTACCGATGTAGCCCACACCCTGACCAAGAGCGATCTGCGCCGAAGCCGTGGTCAGCACCTGCTGACGCGAGTAACCCGCGGTATCCACGTTGGCCGTGTTGTTACCGATGGTGTTGATCGCGGCACTGCTGGCATTGATACCTGAGAGCCCAATTGAAATCAGCGACATGAGTCAAACCTTATAAAGTCGTGGAAGAGCCCGCTGCAGCGGCGTAAGTCTGGTAACTCTTCATCTGCTTGGCAATCTGCGAAATCTTGCTGGCATAGTCCGGGTCAGTGGCGTAACCGGCTTTCTGCAATTCTTTTACAAACTGTTCCGGTTTATCGGCCGAATTGACCACTTCTTTATAGCGACTGTTGTTCTGCAACAGACTGACCAGGTCGTGGAAGCTGTCGGCATAGGAATCGTAGGAACGGAAGTCCGCGGTTTCCTTGACCATCTTGCCGTCGCGGAACTCGCTGGTGATCGCGCGCGCTTCGGCACCCTTCCAGCTGCCTGCCGCCTTGATGCCGAACAGGTTGTGACTACTGCTGCCGTCCTGCTGACGCATGATCGATTTGCCCCAACCGGTTTCCAGTGCCGCCTGCGCCACCAGCATGACCGGGTCAACGCCGATACGTGCTGCGGCTTCCTTGGCCAATGGCAGCATGGTTTCGACGAACTGATCGGCGTTGCTGAACGCACGCTTGGCCGGTGCCAGCGGTGGCTGGGCCATGGAACGCACGTACTCGGGCGCTGGCGCCAGGTTCGGATCGAGTGTCCAGTCGCCGTTGTTGCCTGTGCTGCCGGCTGTCGCGCGAGCGGGTACCGGGCTGTTGCTGACGGCGGTTGTAGCGGACGGCACGATGCCAGCCAGCAGACGATCGGTGAGCTTGGCGGGCAGGGACAGACGGCGGGCGTTGAGCAGCGCCATGTCATTGCGCCCTTCTCCGGACGCCGATGCCGCAGCCGCCGCCTGATCGGCAGCCGCCGAGCGCGTGGCCCACAATGGACGCTGGTAGACACTGGTCGCCAGACCGGTCTTGGCCGGCGCAGCGTCAGTAGCGGCCGTTGCAGCGTCGGTCGTATTGACCGGCGCGGCATGGTTTATCCCCTTGTCTTTCGACAATTGGCGCATCAGCACATCCTGCAGACCGATACCGTTGCCACGCGTGGAGAGTGTGACCGCCAGCTGCTGGTCATACATATCCTGATACTGCCGCGTGGCAGGGGTGTTCATCGGATTGTCCTTGGCCAGCACTTCGTTGGCCGAGCGCATGGCCTTGAGCATCTGGCTGACGAACAGCGACTCGAACTCGCGGGCCACTTTCTTCTGGTTTTCCACACTGTCCTTGTCGCCATGCTTCAGCGACGCCAGACGGTTGACGTCGGTGTACGCACCCGAGTCGACCGCCGACGAAATTCCGCTCTTGGGCATATCCATGCTCGAATCCTCAGATCACGATCAGGTCGGCTTGCAACGCGCCGGCCTGTTTAAGCGCTTCGAGAATGGCCATCAGGTCACCGGGCGCAGCGCCCACCTGATTGACCGCGCGAACGATCTCATCCAGCGTGGTGCCTGGACCGAACTTGAACATCGGGTGCAGCTCCTGCTGGGCATTGACCCGCGAGCGAGGCACTACCGCAGTCTGACCGCCGGACAATGCGCCCGGCTGGCTGACGATCGGGTCTTCGGTGATGGTCACGGTCAGGCTGCCGTGGGTTACGGCAGCAGGCGACACCTTGACGTTCTGACCGATGACAATCGTGCCGGTACGCGAATTGATGATGACCTTGGCAGCGGTCTGGCCGGGATCGACTTCCAGGTTTTCCAGAATCGACAGGTAGTCGACACGCTGACCCGGATCAAGCGGCGCGGTCACACGCACCGAACCACCGTCCAAGGCCTGAGCGACGCCCGGGCCCAACAATTCGTTGATCTTGTCGACTATCCGCTTGGCCGTAGTGAAGTCGGAACGGTTCAGGTTCAGGGTCAGGGTATTGCCCTGATTGAAGCCGCTCGGCACCGAGCGCTCGACCGAAGCGCCGCCAGGAATGCGTCCCGACGACGGGACGTTGACGGTAATCTTCGAACCGTCACGGCCTTCCGCATCGAAACCACCGACCACCAGGTTGCCTTGAGCGATGGCGTAAACGTTGCCGTCGACACCTTTCATCGGTGTCATCAACAGCGCACCGCCGCGCAGACTCTTGGAGTTACCGATCGAGGAAACGGTGATATCGACCGTCTGCCCCGGCTTGGCGAAGGCAGGCAGATCCGCATACACAGCGACCGCCGCGACGTTTTTCAGCTGCACGGTGCCCGAACCCGACGGCACCTTGATGCCGAACTGCGACAGCATGTTGTTGAAGGTCTGCAGGGTGAACGGGGTCTGGGTGGTCTGGTCACCTGTACCATTGAGACCCACGACCAGACCGTAACCGATCAACTGGTTGGCCCGTACGCCAGAGATGCTCGCGATGTCCTTCAGACGCTCGGCGTGGACGCCGAACGCTGTGGACAACAACAAGGTCGCCGCTATCAGTTGCTTGAGCTTGATCATGTCTATCCCGCTATCAGAAAGGGAACAACGGGCTGAGGAAGAAGCGGTCGAACCAGCCTGGCTGGCTGGTATCGGCAAAGGCTCCGGTCCCCGAATAGGTAATACGTGCATCAGCGATACGGGTAGATGACACAGTGTTGTCGGTGGCGATATCGTCAGCCCGGACCAGGCCGGCAATCCGCACCAGTTCATCACCGGTATTGAGGGTCATCCACTTTTCACCACGTACCGCCAGAATGCCGTTGGGCAGCACATCCGCAACCGTCACGGTAACCGAACCGGTCAGACTGTTGCTCTGTGCAGCCTTGCCATCACCCTTGGTGGTCCGCGCACCGTTGTAACCGGCGTTCAGACTCAGGTCGTTGCCGCCAATCGGGTTGTTGGTGGTCAGACCCGAACCGAACAGCGAGGTCAGACCAATGCTGTTGGTGCTGTCCTTGGACATTGCCGACGTGGCCGCCTTGCTCGCCGCCATACGCTCGGAGAGCGTGATGGTAATGATGTCGCCAATACGGAAGGCCTTGCGGTCGCCGTACAGGTTCTGCTCGAAACCGGCCTGATAGATGGCGCCATTGTTGGCAGCCGCCGACATGGGCGTACGCGGCAACACCGGAGCGTAATAAGGGTCATTGGGCTTGGCCGTCGGCGCAACACAGCCGGACAGCAGGGTGATCCCGCACAATGAAGCGATCAACACTGAAAAACGCGGAACACTAAGGCGGTTCATGACACTTGAAACCTCGCGGTGTAACAGGCGCTTATCAGGCGCCCCATCGGATTGAGCGGTTCTACGAGCAGCGACATCAAGGCCTTACAGGTTCTGCGTCAGGTTCTGCAGCATCTGGTCAGCGGTCGAGATCACTTTGGAGTTCATCTCGTAGGCGCGCTGGGTAGTGATCATGTTGACCAGTTCCTCAACGGTGCTGACGTTGGAGTTTTCCAGCGTGTTCTGCAGGGTCGGACCCAGGCCGTTAAGGCCAGGGGTGCCGATCTGCGGCGCGCCGCTCGAACCGGTTTCCAGGTACAGGTTGCCCCCGATGGCCTGCAGGCCGGCCGGGTTGATGAAGTCGGCGGTCTGGATGTTGCCGATGATCTGCGGCGTAGCGGTTGCGCCTGCCAGCGTGACGGAAACAGTACCGTCCTGGCCGACCGTGAAGGTCTGGGCGTTCTGCGGAACGACAATCGCAGGCTCGAGGGCATAACCGTTGGCGGTCACGATCTGGCCGTTGGCGTCGAGGTGAAACGTACCGTCACGGCTGTAGGCAATGGTGCCGTCCGGCTGGGTCACCTGAAAGAAACCACGACCGTTGACCGCCAGGTCCAGCGGGTTGTTGGTGGTCTGCAGGCTACCGGCAGTGAAGTTCTTCTGCGTGCCGACAATGCGCACACCGGTACCCAGTTGCAGGCCGGAAGGCAGTTCGCTGTCCTGAGTGGACTGGGCACCCGGCTGGCGTTTGATCTGATACAGCAGGTCCTGGAACTCGGCCCGGTCACTTTTGAAACCGGTGGTCGAGACGTTCGCCAGGTTGTTGGAGATGGTGGTCAGGTTGGTGTCCTGAGCGGCAAGACCGGTTTTGGCGACGTATAGTGCAGGAAGCATGTGTGTTCTCCTCGAGCGCCGGTTTGTCGGCGCAAGCTGTCATTGATTAGCCAAGTTGCAAGACGCGAGCCATAGACTGATCGTCTTCTTCGGCGGTCTTCATCATCTTGACGTGCAATTCGAATTGACGGGACAAGGCCAGTACCGAGGTCATTTCCTCGACCGCATTGACGTTGCTCGCCTGCAGAAAGCCGGACTCGACCTGAACGGTGGCATCTGCATCGGCAGGCCGGCCGGTCTTGGTGTGGATCAGGCCATCAGGGCCCTTCTCCATGGTCTTCAGGTCAGGCCTGACCAGTTTGATGCGGTCGACCTGCGCCATCACCTGCGGACTCTCGCCCAGCGAACGAATGCTGATCGTGCCGTCGGCGCCGATCTCGATCTGCTGCTGAGGCGGCACGGCAATCGGACCGCCGTTGCCCATAACCGGCAAACCGCTGCCGTCGCGCAACACGCCCAGAGCATCGATGTTCATGCCGGAGCTGCGGGTGTAGGCTTCACCGCCGTCAGGCGTCTGCACCGCGATCCAGCCATCACCCTTGACAGCGATGTCCAGCTCACGACCGGTCTGCACCATGGCGCCGGCGGAAAAGTCGGTCCCGGGACGCTCGCTCATGGCGTAGGCACGCGATGGCATGACCTCGCCAAACACCGGCATCGAGCGGGCCTGTTCAAGGTCACGCATGAAACCGTTGGTCGAGACGTTTGCCAGGTTGTTGGCATGAGCCTTTTGCGCGATCGCGTTTTCGGATGCACCGCTCATTGCGACGTAAAGCAACTTGTCCACAGTCTTCCTCCTCCGACAGACGCTTGCCGCCTGTAGCTGTTCTGAAAGGGTTAAAGCAATTTTTGAACCAACTTGTCAGGCTCGATACAAATGCCTGATTAGCCAGTAAAAACCGGCATTCGCCGACGGCCTGAGGAGCGCGCGTCAGCCAATAGCGGCGGTGGACTGCCGCCTGCCGCTTGCCAGACCGGAAACACCGCCAAAAAAACTTCATCGAACTGCGCCGAGAACCGGATCGACAGTGATAACCTTGCCGACACCGCAACCCTGAACGGGAACCGTCATGCCTTTTCGTGCGTGCATCATCGGTATCGCGAGCGCGAGCCTGATGACCCTTGCCCTGCTCTCTCAGGCCGATCCCGCCCACTATTACAAATGGCAGGGCGACAGCCGGATCGTCTGCGCCCAGGCCAGCCCGGGCCCAGGCTGGAAACGCTTGAAAGGCCACTTCATCAAAGCCGACTGCTCGATCTGATCAGGTCGACTGAATCAGCGTCTGCATCAACGTCACTTCGGTGGATATCGCCTTGGAGTTGGCCTGATAGGCCGTCTGGGCCTGGATCAGCGCAATCAGCTCATCGGCCAGCACGACGTTCGAACCCTCCAGCGCGCCACTGACGATACTGCCCAGCGTACCGACGCCAGGCACATCATATTCAGCCACTCCGGAATCAGCGGTGGCGGCCCAGCGTGTATCGCTACGCGGCTGCAAGCCATGGGGATTGGCGAAACTGGCGAGCATCACCTGACCGATATCTTTAGTCATGCCATTGGTAAACCCGGCACGCAGAATGCCGTCCCGGCCGACGTCGAGACTTTTCAACTCCCCTGCCGAATGGCCATCCACGTAGGCGGCGGAGCGCGAACTGGCAGCGTTGTGCTGAAGCAGATGGGTGAAGTCGATGGTGATGCCGTCAGCACTGCCAGCCGCCCCGTTGGGTATCCAGCGCTCGCGACTGGTGCCAAAATCAACCGCCATCACCGGCGACCAGCCCGTGAGTTTCAGCTGATTGCCATTGCTGCTGCTCAGACCCGGACTGCCGGTCAACGACGCAACAGTGCCATGCGAATCGAAGACGATATTCGCTGTCAGCGGCGTGGTGGAAGCGGAGTTCTGCGGGTTTCGATCGTCGATCAGCACGTGCATGCGCCAGCTGTTGGTGCCGTCCTTCACGAAATACTGTTTCAGCTCATGGGTGTTGCCCTGACTGTCAAAAATCTGGTTACCGAACATCCTGCTGTAGGTGTTCAGATCTGCGGGATTGAAGTGCGGAACCGGCCGATGCATGACCGTATCGCCCGGGTCTAGCAGACTGGCCCCGGCATCGCTCAACGGCAACGAAACAGCCCCGCCGTTCAGCGAGCCGTTCGCCGCCCACGCGCCATTGATCTGCGTGGCAGGTACCCAACCCTGCAAGGCAAATTCGGTGTCCGAGACTTTGCTCAGGTGCTGATCATTGCCGCTGTACGACAGGGAGCCGTCAGGCTTGAGCTCAAGGCTCACCTGCAACGGCGCTACGCTGTCGGGATCCACCGGATTGCGCCCGTCCACCAGCACATACATGGACCATTGATTAGCCTCGGTCTTGACGAAATACTGCTTGAGCTCATGATCAGCTGCGGGCACCGGAGTGATGCCCACATCCTGGATGGTCCGGGTGGCGACCCGTGTGTAGGTCGCGGGGTCGGCCGGGTCAAAGGTCGGCAAGCGGGCGAGCGAAGGCAGCGAGGCATCCAGATTGATAGTTTCAGCCACCGTGGTCGTGGCCCTGGCACCGACGTTGGACGTATCGATCTGCAGGTCCGTGCGGATACCACTGGCAATCTCGCCCTTGTCGTTTGCGGCGTAACCCTGCAAGCGCCCGCCATCGCTGTCGACGACAAAGTTGGCAGCATCCTTCAAAAAGGCGCCGGCCCGCGTATAGGCCAACGAACCCTGATCACTGACCACAAAAAAACCGTTGCCCTGAATACGCATATCCAGCGCATTGCCGGAACTGATCACGGTTTCACCCTGATTGAAATTCTGCTGCACCGAAGCAAGTCGTACGCCATCGCCGACAGCGTGCTGCCCGGCCCCCAACTGTGCGGACGCATATAAAGCAGAAAACTGCGCACGAGACGACTTGAACCCCAGGGTACCGACGTTGGCAATATTATTGCCCGCCACTTCCAGTCGTTTATTGGCAGCATGAATACCGCTGATCGCTGTATTGAATGACATGAGAACTCCCTTGCCGCACAGGCAATTCATAGAGGAGTTTTATTCTCACATCATCGTGCGTAGGAAGTTTCCAAGTAGGATGCGGGAGTCATCCGTAACTTTCAGTACTAAAAAAGATATAACAAAATACTTTGCAGACACCCATAAAAAAGCCCCTTTTTACAGGGGCTCTTTCAACACGCATCAAACAACACGTGTTACGTCATCTGAATAGTGGTCTGCATGATGGTGCTTTGTGTGGAAATGGTCTTGGCGTTAGCCTGATAGTTGCTCTGCGCCTTGATCAGGTTAACCAGTTCCATGGTCAGGTCGACGTTGGATTCTTCCAGCGCCTGACCGGTGATGTAACCCAGCGTACCCGACTGTGGAGCGCCGCTCACCGGGACGCCGGAAGCGAACGTTTCACGCCAGTTGGTGCCGCCGGCCTGCGCCAGACCCTGCACGTTGGCAAAGCTGGTCAGCGAAGTCTGACCGATCACCTGCGACTTGCCGTTGGTGTAAGTGGCGAACAGGTTGCCGCTCGAGTCAACGTTCATGCCGCTCAGCTGGCCAGTGGCGTAGCCATTCTGATCCTGCTTGAGCAGACCGGATACCGAAGCGGTCTGGGTAGTGCTCGACATGTCCAGCTTGATCGAAGCAGCGCCCGTCGCACCGTTGGCTGCCCAGGTAGCTGTCGTGCCAGTACCGACCTGCACGCCAGGCACCCAGTTGCTCACGGCGAATGTACCGTCAGCGTTGAACTTGATGTTGGCGCTGTCGGTAGGAACAGAGCCGCCGGCAGTGGTCACCAGATTGCCCGAGGAGTCGAATGTCAGGTCATTCTTGTCCGGCGCGGTGGACGTCGGATCGGAAATGCTGCGCCCGTCCATCAGGGAATACATCGACCAGGTATTGGTGCCGGTCTTGACGAAATACTGATCCAGGGTGTGCGCATTACCCTGAGTGTCGTAAGTCGGGGTGCTGTACTTGACGTTATAGCTATTGGTATCGGTCGCATCGAACGTCGCAACGGTCGGCAACGCAGTCGTCGAGTTCAGGTTGGCGGAGTTGGTGATCGTGGTCGTCGCCTTGGGCTCCAGATTGGACGCGTTCACACGCAGATCGCTGAGCGCGCCGGTCACCACAGCGCCATTGGCGTCAACGTTGTAACCCTGCAGCTTCATGTTGCTGCTATTGACGACGTAGCCTTCCTTGTCGGTGTGGAATGCACCGGCACGGGTATACAGCTTCTCGCCGTTATTGCTCATCATGAAGAACCCGTCGCCATTGATGGCCAGGTCCAGACTGTTGGCTGTTCCGGTGGTCAGGCTGCCCTGAGAGAACTGCTGGGAAACCGCAGCGGTTGTCACACCACTGCCGACGCTGGTAGTGCCGGAAGTACCGCGAATCGACTGAGCATACTGATCAGCGAACTCGGCACGTGACGATTTGAAACCGGTTGTCGCGACGTTGGCAATGTTGTTGCCGGTAACGTCGAGACTTTTGTTTGCAGCATAGAGCCCACTAAGGCCGATATTGAAAGACATGTTTCACTCCTGCGCCGTAGCGGCTCTACAATCCGATAGTTTGAACTTTGGACAGGGCAACACTGCCGCTGGCCAGGTTAAGCGTTGTTTCTGCGCCATTGACACCCAGCGTGACACTGTTGACCGTGGCGGGCAGGTAAGTTGAAAACTGTGTGTTCTTGCCTTCGACCGAGCCTTCAGCCTTGAAGCTGTAAGTGCCCGATGGCAGCTGGGTACCGCTTGAGTCCGTACCGTCCCAGGCAAAGCTGGTGGTACCGGCTTTTTGCGTGCCCAGGTCGACACTGTCGACCAGATTCGATTGCGCGTCGTACACCTTGACCGTCGTTAGCGAGCTTTCGCTCGGCACCACGATCGAACCGGTCAGGCCTTTGGTGGTATCGACCGAGGTGCTGCTCGCATCGATGATCACTGAGCGACCGACCAGTGACGAGGCCTGCAAGGCCTGCGACGACTTGTAGCTGCTGGCGATCGTGTCCACCGTCGACGTCAGGTTCTGCATGCTTTCAAGGCTGCTGAACTGCGCCAGTTGCGCCACGAACTGCGTGTTGTCCTGTGGATCCAGCGGGTTCTGGTTCTTCATCTGCGTCACGAGCAACTGCAGAAAAGAGTCCTTGCCCAGCGTGCCGGTAGAATTCGTCGCGGTCGGCGTCGGATTCTGCAGCGTATTCAAAAATGTCGATGAAACGCTGTTTGCTGCGGTGCTATCAACGGCCATAACGTTCGCCTTCTATCACTGACCGAGGGTCAGAACCTTCTGCATCATGGATTTAGCGGTGTTCATGATTTCTGCGTTGGTCTGGAAAGACCGGCTGGCAGAAATCATGTCGGCCATTTCTTCCACGACATTGACGTTGGGGTAGTAGACATACCCGTCCTTGTCAGCGGAAGGATGATTGGGCTCGTAACGTGCTTCCAGGTTCGAGCTGTCTTCGATGATGCCGTTGACCTGAACACCCTGCCCGGCTTCGCCCTGGTCCTGGAACAGCGAACCACCTGTGGACTGCTGACCCTGCATCACGGTGGCGAACACCGGGTGACGGGCGCGATAGGTCTGGTCCATGCTCGAAGACACGGTCTCGGCGTTGGCGATGTTACTGGCCGTGGTGTTCAGACGCGTGGTCTGGGCACTCATGGCGCTACCGGCAATGTTGAACACATTGGCTAGTGACATGAATTATTCTCCGCGAAGGGCTGCAACCAGCCCCTTGAACTTGCTGTTGAGCAATGTGAAGCTGGCCTGGAAGCCCATGGCGTTCTCGGTGTAGCTGGCCTGCTCGACCTGGGAATCAACGGTGTTCTGGTCCAGCGAAGGCTGCGACGGCGTGCGATACATCAGCGTCCCGTCGTCATTGCCCATGCCCTCGGCTTCGATATGGCGGCTGTTGGTCTTGTTCAGCGCGAAGTGACCGTTCTGGACCTTGTCGTTTTCGGCAGCCAGCACCGAAGAGAAGTCCAGATCGCGAGCCTTGAAATTCGGGGTGTCGGCGTTGGAGATGTTGTTGGCCAACACCTCTGCACGCTGAGCCCGGAAGTTCAGAGCCTTTTCATGTATGCCTAGCGCTTTATCGAAGCTGATGCTCATTTCGGGAAACCTTTGCCGGTTGACCTGATTCTGTTGTTACTGACAAAGCAATCGGCGTGCCATGTTGTAAAAGCCAATGTTTGCAGGGTCCGCAGGCAGCGGCGAGGCGGCAATGCCAGAAAAGCGGCAAGGCATTTCCGCTGCAGAGGGGTAAAGCGGCAAGGCGGGTGCCGTTTTTTTGCCAGTATCGACTTGCCGCGTGGCAATCGTGGCTCTTCATCATTGCCTCAACCGGACACCCAATAAAAAAGAGACCCGAAGGTCTCTTTGACGATTGATCAGAGGCCAAGCTGGCTCAACCCCGGGTGATCATCCGGTCTGCGTCCCAATGGCCAGTGGTATTTGCGCTCGGACTCGGCGATCGGCAAATCATTGATGCAGGCAAAGCGCCGTTGCATGAGGCCGTTTGCAGCGAATTCCCAGTTTTCGTTGCCATACGAACGGAACCAGTTGCCGGAGTCGTCATGCCATTCGTAGGCATAGCGCACGGCGATGCGGTTATCGGTGAATGCCCAGAGCTCCTTGATCAGCCGGTAGTCCAGTTCCTTACGCCACTTGCGTTCCAGAAAGGCCTGGGCCTCTGCGCGACCATTGACGAACTCGCTGCGGTTACGCCAGTAGGTGTCTTCGGTGTAGGCCAGTGCGACTTTCGCCGCATCGCGTGAATTCCAGCCATCCTCGGCGCCACGGACTTTCTGGACTGCAGTCTCCAGGGTGAAGGGTGGCAATGGCGGTCTTCCTTTATCACTCATCTCGGCGTCCTCAGAACGGTTTGTAGGGCAGGAATTTTCCATCGAGGGTGATCACAGCTCGCTCGCCCCCTTCCGGATCGTCGACTTTCTTGATGTCGAGCTTGAAATTGATTGCGCTGATGATGCCGTCGCCGAACTGCTCATGCACCAGTGCTTTCAGCGTTGTGCCGTAGACCTGAACCATTTCATGGAAGCGGTAGATGGTCGGGTCGCTGGAGACGTCTTCGACATTGCCGCGCAACGGGATGGTTTGCAGTTCGGCGACCGCGTCCCTGTCCAGTCCGAGACGCTCGGCGACCACCTCGGCCACCGCTTGCGGCAAAGGGTGCTGCCCGAGCAATGCAGCGGTGACATACACCACGCTCAACCCCGTACCTTCTGCAAGTCCCGCCCAGGTCAGGTTCTTCGCAGTCTTGGCCTGCAGCACACGTTCAGTCAGATGCTGGCGCGGCGCTCGGGAAATATTGCTGTGCGGCATAGGTAACCCTCCGGAATGAATTCACATCACTCACAGGATCGGCAACTATCACCATAAGATCCAAGACTGATTTATGATCATCGCCATAACCCTGACTTATGGTGATGCTGTGCTGTTACGCCATATACGTTATTTGCTGGCAGTCGCCGACCATGGCAATTTCACCCGGGCGGCCGAGGCCCTGCATGTCTCGCAACCGGCGTTGTCGCAACAGATCAGGCAGCTGGAAAGCAGTCTGGGTGTGCAACTGTTCGACCGCACCCGCCGCAGTGTCGTGCCGACCGATGCCGGCCGCGTGTATCTGGACCACGCGCGTCGCTGCCTGCTTGAGCTGGATGCCGGGAAGCGTGCGCTCAACGATGTCAGCGACCTGTCACGCGGACAATTGCGCCTCGGCGTCACGCCTACCTTCAGTGAATACCTGATAGCGCCGCTGATCGACCGCTTCAGCGCGCTGTATCCGGGAGTGGCAATCATCCTCACGGAGCTGCCTCTGGAGCAGATTACCGAGGCACTGATCAGTGACGCGCTCGATCTGGCCATCGGTTTTGCCGGCAGTCACGCTGTCGAGATAGACAGCCAGCCGCTGTTCGATGAACAACTGTGCCTGGTCATGGCCAAACCTGCCTCCGAGAAGCAGGCCGCGCTGACACTTGAGGACCTGCAAGCGCTTCGCTTCGCCTTGCTGGCCCCTGGATTTGCCACTCGCCAGCTGCTGGATGCCTGGTGCCAGATGCAGAACTTCAAGCCGATCATTGGCCTGGAAGCGAACTCGATTGCCATTTTGCTCAAGGTCGTCGCCCAGGGCCGCATGGCGACCATTCTTCCCGATGCCATCGTTCGCAAGCAGCCCGGGTTGTGCGAAGTCCAGACGATCCCTGCCCTGCCTGGGCGAACGGTTGCGCTGCTGCGGCGTAAAAACGGCTACCAGAGCGCCGCCGCCAAGGCTTTTGCAAAACTGGTGAGCGATATCAGAACGAAAATATGAACCCGATGGGCAGACAATCAGAGCTGTTTTCAGCCGCGCACAAAAAAAGAGACCCGAAAGTCTCTTTTTTCATGACAGGCCACTGACAGATCGTCACTTGGCCTTGTAGATGATCCCGGGGCTGCACTGAACCATCTGATAGTGATCCGGCAAACCATTGAGCGCTTCGGAAGCCCCGAGAAACAGGTAGCCGCCTGGCTTGAGCGTGCCGTGGATGCGCAGCAGGATGTCTTTCTTCACTTCGGCGGAGAAGTAGATCAATACGTTACGGCAGAAAACGATGTCGAACTTGCCCAGCGAGGCGTAGCTGTCGAGCAGGTTGAACGAGCGGAACTCCACACGACTCTTGATCGGCGCCTTGACCACCCAGCGGCCCGGACTTTTTACGTCAAAAAAGCGCTGCAGACGGTCCGGCGACAGGCCGCGACCGATGGCCAGGCTGTCGTACTCGCCGGTCTTGCAGTTATTGAGCATCAAGCCCGACAGATCGGTTGCGACGATCTGCACGCCCGATTTGAGCTGTCCCTGGTTGGCTCGCTCGAACTCATCGATGGACATCGACAGCGAATACGGTTCCTGACCCGACGAACAGGCGGCCGACCAGATGCGCAGACGCTGACCAGGACTGGCCTTGATCTGCTCGGGCAACACCTTGTTCTTCAACACTTCGAACGGATAGGTGTCGCGAAACCACAGGGTTTCGTTGGTGGTCATCGCATCGACCACCTGCTCGCGCAAACCACTGCGCGGCTGGGTCTGAATGCGCTGGACCAACTCGCCAAGCGACTTGATGCTTTGCTGCTCCATCAATTTGTTGAGGCGGCTGGACACCAGGTACTGCTTGTTTTCCCCAAGCAGAATGCCACAGGCTTTTTCCAGAAATACCCGGAACTGATCAAAATCCAAATTACCCGTAGACAAAGTGCCGCCTCTCAAATCATGTGAATCACCGGGGACGACGCCCCCGGCTGGTTATTCTGCTGCCTTGATCCGCGCAACGACCCTGGCCGCCAGATCATCAGGCCTGAATTTCGCGAGAAAATCATCCGCGCCGACTTTCTTGACCATCGCCTGGTTGAATACCCCTGACAGCGAGGTATGCAAAGTGATGTGCATCTTCTGCATGCGTGGATCATTGCGTATTGCTGCGGTAAGGGTATAGCCATCCATCTCCGGCATTTCAATGTCGGAGATCATCATCAGGAACTCTTCTTCAGGTTTTTTGCCTTCTGCAACCATCTTGAGCAGGTAATCCAGCGCCTGACGACCATCGTTGAGCGCTACGACTTCCACCCCGACGGTTTCCAGGCAGCGGCTCACCTGCTTACGGGCCACCGACGAGTCGTCGACCGTCAGCACACGCATGGAGACAGCCTTGTGCTGAACCTCGGCGTCAATGACACCGACCGAGATTTCTTCGGACACTGGCGCGACTTCGGCGAGAATTTTCTCGACGTCGATGATTTCCACCAGCTGGTTATCAACCCGGGTGACGGCGGTCAGGTAATGATCGCGCCCGGTGCCCTTGGGTGGTGGATGAATCTCTTCCCAGTTCATGTTGACGATGCGTTCGACAGAATGCACCAGAAAGCCCTGAACCTTGGTGTTGTACTCGGTAATGATGACGAAGGAATTAACCAGCGAAATCATCCCTGTGGAACCTGTCGCCATTGCCAGATCCATGATCGGGATCGTGCCGCCACGAATATTGGCCACGCCCCGAACGATCTTGCTCGATTTGGGCATGATGGTGAGTTTCGGGCATTGCAGTACTTCTTTTACCTTGAAGACGTTGATCCCATAGAGCTGCTTGCCGTCGAGACGGAACAAGAGCAGCTCCAGGCGATTCTGACCCACCAGCTGAGTTCGCTGGTTTACCGAATCCATTACACCTGCCATGCCGAACCCCCTTACAAAATGACCGCCGCCCAGACACCAGATCAACAAGCGGCACGGGCTTTGCTATTTATTACTTCATGAACGCAAAGACGACAATTTCTCGACACCTCGCATTAGAAACCCGCAGGCTTCTGTGCGCAATCGCCCTGCTGTGCCTTTCCAGCACGGTGACCCTCGCTCGTGCCGAGAATTTCACACTGCCTGAGCAGCTTATCGGCGTCACCCAAGGGTTTCTTGAGTTCACAGTAGAAGACTATTTGGCAACCAACCAGATTGACGGGCGTCATGAGATACAGGTCAAGCAGCTCGACCCGCGTTTAAGGATGGGTGCCTGCGACAAGGATTTGACAGCCACACTGGAAAGTCCGCGCCCGGTTGGCCGGGTTACCGTGCGGGTACGCTGCGAAGGTTCTTCGCCCTGGACAGTGTTTGTGCCCGCCCAGGTGTTGCTGTATCGCAACGTCGTGACCGTGATGCGCCCGCTCAAACGTGACGCGATCGTCACCGAAGAAGACGTTGCGATGCGCGAGCGGGATGTCAGCAGCCTGGGTCAGGGTTTCCTGGCATCGCTGGATCAGGCAGTCGGTCAGAAGGTTGTCCGACAGATGGTCATCGACCAGGTCATCACCCCGGTGGCGCTTGAGCAGCCACAAATGATTCACAAGGGCGATCAGGTGGTGATCATCGCCCGCAGCGGCTCGCTGGCGGTGCGCATGCCCGGCGAAGCAATGTCCGATGGAGGCTTCAACGAACAGATACGGGTGAAAAACCTCAATTCCCAGCGGGTGATCAAGGCAAGTGTCACCGGCCCAGGGCAGGTGGAAGTCGCTATGTAGTGCATTGATGGTGGCGCGAAGGGTGTGTTTTTTTTTAGACTGCGGGGAATGCCCGACGGCAAATGTCGTCTATTGGGAAGCTTTCTCACAATCAGCCTAAAGTTTGATGGGGGTTGGCCGAAAACAAGGCAAGCGTCCAAACACCCAGAGGTTTTTTCAATCATGGTCATAGATTTCAGTCGCCTTAACAACTCACAGTCTGTTGCCGGTGCTTCACGTACCAGCGCCAGTAAAGACACCGCCAAAACCGATGCTCCAGCCCCTGCCGTCACCGCAGGTGTCAAAAGCACCGGGGAAACTTTTTCCTTGAGCAGTGAGGCTCAACAGTTGCAGAAAATCACGGACAAGCTGACCGATCTGCCAACCGTCAACAGTGCTCGCGTTGCCGAGCTCAAACAGGCCATCGCCGACGGTAGTTACACAGTGGACAGCAACCGTGTCGCCAGCAAACTGTTGAATTTCGAAACCCAACGCTAAGCAAGGCTGGCGCTGGATATTCTGGACGCTTAAAAACCAGAGCATGCGATGCAAGACACTACTTTGCTGCAGATGATCACTGACGACATGGTTTCGGCCCGACAGCTTCTTGAGTTGTTGCAGGCCGAATCACTGATTCTTCACGGCCGCGACATGGGCGAGATGGAGCAGGTGCTGGCGCAGAAACAGGCGCTGGTCATTCTTCTCGACCAGCATGGTCGCAAACGTAGCCAGGTGCTTGCGGGCATGGGGCTGCCTGCCAATCGCAGTGGTCTCCAGCAACTGGCCAGCCAGTCGGATATCGGTGAGCAATTGCTGCTGGCCGCCGACGAACTGAATACGTTGATCAACGAATGCCAGACGCTCAACGAGCGCAATGGTAGTCTGATCCAGTTGCAACAGGTCAGTACCGCTCACCAGCTTCGCATCCTGAACGGTGGCGATACGCCTACACTCTATGACAGCCGCGGATCGACTGCGCTTAGAGCAAAACCACGCCCTCTGAGCCAGGCGTAACTTCCTGTATCAAGGTTTCGTGCATAGTGGCAGAATGCCTGCTGTTGCGTTGCCGTAGTATTTTGCCTGGAGATTCAAGAACGTGAATGGCTCAAGCGCGGACGATGCTCCGCAGCCCCCGAAGGTTCTCAATACACCTTTGGAAATTGCCGCTAACCTGCGGCTGCTACTCGAGAGTCATGATCCTCTGATCATTACCTTTCACGAGCGTCCCCAGCGCTTTCAGAGTTATCTGCTTGAAGTCGACCGTGACAACAACGTCATGGCCCTCGACGAAATGATCCCCCGCGATGGCGAACGCTTTCTGAGCAACGGCGAATCCTTCCGTGTCGAAGGCTTTCATGACGGCGTGCGGATTGCCTGGGAAAGTACTGCGCAGATGGACATCCTCAGCACCGACGGTCAACGCATGTACCGCGGCCCGATGCCTGAGGAAGTGGTTTATCACCAGCGCCGCAACGCCTTCCGGGCCGCGCTGAAGCTGGCGCAGCTGGTCGACGTCGAAATCGGCGGTGACCGTCTGAAATTCACGCTGGCCGGCAAGCTGCTGGATATTTCTGCCACCGGTTGCAAGTTGCGCTTCGAGGGCGACGTGTCCGATCGCATGCAATTGGGCCAGGTATACGAGCGTTTCGTTGCCAAGCTGCCTTTCGGCGCCATGACAGCACCTGTCGAGTTGCGCCACCTGCATTTCGAAGAACGATTCAACACCACCTTTGCCGGCGTGCGCTTCCACAACATGAGTGGGCTGGTGCAGCGTCAGGTCGAACGTTTCGTCTATCAGTTACAGCGCGAAGCACGGCGCTTCGACAAAGACGACGACTTCTGACGCTCACCTGAATCCCCCGGCGATTGCGGCATTGCTGCCGCAATCGTGCACTGCCCTACCCCTCAGGCCTTCCAGGTCTCGCTTTCACGCTCGCGTTCATGCTCATCGGCTTCGGTTGTTTCCGCACCTGCAGCCGGCTCGCTCTGCGCCAGAACCTCGCTTTCTGCCTCGGCCTCTGCTTCAGACACCACCTCGGGATCCGCCTCTGGCTCAGGCTCAACGGTTGCCTGCATCTGCTCCTGAACCACCTGCTCATCGACACGCGGGTCAAGTGCAACCACCAGTGGCGAACTGGACATACTGTCCGGCATCGCAACGTGGTGCAGCGGTGCGTTTTCGACCTGGTGCAGGTGAGTGACCGCCTTGGGCCTGATCAGCAGCACCAGAATCACACCCGCGCCACAGACGAACGCATAGAGCATGTGCCCGCCAAACAGCTTCATCACCACACCTGCGGCCAACGGACCGATACTGGCGCCAATGCCATAGGTCATGAGCAACATGGCCGTCAGCGACACCCGGCGCTCGGCCTCGACGTGGTCATTGGCGAAGGCCACTGCCAGTGGATAGAGGCAGAACTGCATCAGCGAAGCCAGAAACCCGACACCGAACAGCACCTCGACCGGCACGCTGGGAAACACCGCCAGCGGTAACGACGCCACCACCAGGGCGGCGGCAAAGATACGCATCAGTACGGAACGGTCATAGCGGTCGGACAGCAGGCCCAACGGCCACTGCACCAGAAACCCGGCCAGAATGCAGCAGCCCATGAACAGACCGACCTGCTCGGTGGACAGCCCCTGCTCGGCGGCGTAGACCGGCGCCAGGCCGTAGAACGAACCGATTATCAGACCGGCGCCCAGTACCGCCGTCAACGACTGCGGCACACGTTTCATGAAGAAGCGCGGCTCCAGTGGTGCCGGATGCAGAGGCGCCGGGTGAATCGCCCGGGTCATGGCGACGGGCACCAGGCACAGTGCGAAACACAGCGCTACCAGCATCAGCAGCTCAGGCCCCAGTTGCGGGTGCACCACCAGCACCAGCTGACCCAGTACCAGCCCCAGGTAGGATGCAATCATGTAGCCGCTGAAGACCATGCCGCGCTGTTTGGCGGCCGCCTGCTCGTTCAGCCAGCTCTCGATGACCATGTATTGGCACATCATGCCCAGACCGACGATCACCCTCAGCACCAGCCAGGCGGGCAACCAGCTGATCAGGCCATGCCCCAGCACCGCCGCACCGACAATGCCGGCACAGGTGGCGTAGGCGCGAATATGTCCGACACGGCCGATCAGGCGGTGACCGATCTTGCCGCCCAGCACCAGACCGAAATAGTTGGCGGCCATCAACGCACCGACCCACAGGCTGTCAACCTGATCGGCCGCCAGGCGCAGGGCCAGATAAGTGCTCAGCAGACCCGAGCCGATCAACATCATCAACGAGGCAAAATAAAGCGCTCGAAAGGACTTCCAGATTTGGCGCATCAACTTTCCAAAAATAGGGAGTCGCCCGACTGGGCGAGCCCGACACTGCGATTCTTAAACCTGAGCAGCCAGCACGCGCCGTTCCCAGGGGGTTATCTCGTCGAAAAAACTGGTCAGTTCCAGGGCCTTCGACGCAATGTAGCCTTCGATGAATTCATGACCAAACAGTTCCTTGGCCAACTGACTGCTTTTCAGACGCTCCAGAGCAGCGTGCAAGGTACACGGCAGTAACAATTCTTCCGGCACCTCCAGTTCGCCCTGCAGCGGCGGCGTCGGTTCCAGTCGCTGCTCGATGCCGTGCAACCCGGCCGCCAGACTTGCAGCGATGGCCAGATAGGGATTGGCGTCAGCGCCCGGCAGACGATTCTCCACCCTTCTGGCCGCCGCTGCACTCGACGGAATACGTAATCCGGCAGCGCGATTGTCGTAGGACCAGCAAGCGTTGTTGGGCGATGCATAAGGATGGCACAGGCGCTGGTAGGAATTCACATTGGGCGCGAACAGCGCGGTGAAGTCCGCCATGCAGGCTTGCTGGCCGGCAATGAAATGACCAAACGTGTCGCTCGGCTCACCCTGCGCATCACTGAATACATTCACTGCGCCCTCTGCTGCCACCACGCTCTGATGGATATGCATCGAACTGCCCGCCGTATGGGCGAGCGGTTTGGCCATGCACACCACGATGAGCCCGTGTTTGAGCGCAACCTCCTTGAGCAGGTGCTTGAACAGAAAAGTCTGATCGGCCAGCAGCAGCGGATCGCCATGCAGCAGGTTGATCTCGAACTGGCTGACACCCATCTCGTGCATCACCGTGTCACGCGGCAGCCCCAGCGCTGCCATGCAGGCATACACCTCGGCAAAAAAAGTCCGCAAGCCGTTGTTGGAGCTGACGCTGAATGCCGAGTGCCCCTGTTCGCGTCGCCCGTCCAGCCCGGTCGGCGGCTCGAATGGATAAAGCGGCTCGGGATTGGGCGCGAAGACAAAAAACTCGAGTTCGGTGGCCACCACTGGCACCAGGCCCCGCTCGGCATAACGGCCAATAACTGCCTTGAGCTGATTGCGGGTGGAGAGCATGCACGGCTGGCCATCGAGGTCCTGCGCATCACAGATGGCCAAGGCACGCGGCGAGGTGCTTCAGGGCAGCCGGTGGAGCTGCTGCGGATCACTGATCAGTGCCAGATCGCCGTCGTCACTGCCGTAAAAGCGCGCCGGCGGATACCCGCCCATGATGCATTGCAGCAACACGCCGCGCGCCAGCTGCAAACGGCGACCTTCGAGAAAACCTTCAGCCGTCATTACCTTGCCGCGCGGTACACCGTTCAAATCCGGGGTTACACACTCCACTTCATCAATGCCCATCAGCATTTCTTTCTGCGAATGGGGGTCATTGCCTGTCATGGGTCAGTCCTTTTAGTTGAGCAGCAGACGCCAAGCTTCAACCTTCAGACTGCAATCTTCAAGCACCGCGCTCCAGGCTGCCGGCCTGCCGCTAAGCGTGTCAGAGAACCGGGTTATGGAAAGGTGTCCCGGTCACTTCGATGAACTCCTTTCGGTAGTCTTCGTTTTCCGGGTCGACCACAAGGGCCTGGCGCAGGAATTCGACGCCTTCGGCCACATTGCCCAACTGACGACTCAGGGCGCCGGCGAGGTGCAGCCTGGTGGCATCGAAAAAATTGAATGACAGCATGATCTTGGTCAGCGTCAACGCGTTCTCGAGCTTGCCCGCCATCAACAACTGGTTGAACTGGGTATTGAAGTCGCCGAGATCCTGCCACTTTTCGGCAGACAACCCTTCGACTTTGCGGAGCACGACGGTGTGGCCGTTGCCCACTTTCGAATCGGTCTCTTCGACGCACTCGATGTACCAGCAACCCAGGCCTGACGAGTTAACGTAATTGACCGCGCGGAGCATGCTTTGCAGGGAAAAGACCTGATAGTGACCGCGCCATTCACCTTCCGTGACGGTGGTCATGTCGACCTTGTTTTCATAGTCCTCGATCATCTGCGTCAGCGTCGTCAAACGACGCGCCCGATCAGTCTTGGCTGCCGTGCGCTTGGGAAAGATGCAGAAGAATACCCCGCCGTTCTTCAGCACTCTGAAGGATTCGACGTAGGCAGAAAACAGATTGGGGACGTGCTCGATGACGTGCGAACTGATCAGATAGTCAACCGACGAGTCCGGCGTATGGATGCATTGAAAATCGCCCAGCATGTCGACCTTCGAAACGTCGCCCGACACTTTCATCTGCTCGACGAAGTACTGCTGATAGTCTTCCATGTCGCGGGGGTGCAGAAAATCGACACCGTTGCACGGCGCAACGTTGAGGCAATTGGCAAGGTTGAACGCGTTGTGAGCCGCTGCGCCCAACTCTATACCGTGCCCCTGGCAGTACTTTTTAGCTAACAGCATCACCCACCCACCGCTCATCGTGATATCGAATACAGCCTTTCAACGATTTCGGCGGTGTCCGCTAAAACTTTAACCAGCACCGCTCCAGGCCTTTGGCGTGCCAGCAATTGGCGCAAATATTGCAGTCCACCGCGTACATACATCGATTTACGTCAGCGCAGGCCTGAACCACCCGCCACGCTGCGACGCCAATCAACGAACAATCACGCTAACGCCCGAGAGAACAGAGGATCACCATGATCAATGGTCAAAAGGTTGGCTGCGGAATCGTCACCTACAACCGTCCTGCGCTGCTGAAAAAGCTTTACGATTCCCTGCCTGCCGAGATCATCGACTGCGTTGTCATCATCAATGACGGCGATGTATATCCGGAGTTTTCCGCGTATGACAGCGAGGTCTTCTTCAACAACGAAACCAACCTCGGCGTTGGAAAATCCAAGAACAGAGCCTTGTCGCGACTCATGAATGCCGGGTGCGAGCACCTGTTCCTGATCGAAGACGACATCTATATAAAAAGTCCGGAAGTATTCGAGCTTTATATTCTGACCTCGACGCTGACCGGCATTCAGCACCTCAACTACAGCCAGCATGGTCTGATGAACAAGACGCCGTCCGGCGAGGCCAACGCGGTGTACCGGATTGACTACGGCAATGGCATCAACCTGCCCTTGTACCGCCATTGCGTCGGTGCGTTTTCCTACTACTCCAGACGCAGTCTGGAAGCCGCCGGCCTGATGGACGAGACGTATCACAACGCCTTTGAACACGTCGATCACACACTGGCCATCATCAACCAGAACATGCACCCGCCTTTCTGGTTTTTTGCCGACATCGATAATTCGCAACTGTACCTGGGGGACGAGCCCTGGACGCTCGAAGGCTCAACGATTTCGTCCGACACCCTGCACCGCAAAAACGCCCTCGCGGCCATTGAACACTTCACGCTCAAGCACGGCTGCGAACCGGTCAGACATCCGTTGGCGTCTGATCAGGAACTGATGGACAGCCTGAACAGCATCAAACAGAACTTCGGATTGAATATCTAAACGCCGAACCAGCCCCGCAATCCTGACAAGGCGTTGCGGGGTACTCGTTGCAAGGCCGCTGCCTCAGGGCAGGGTCATACTGAACATCGCCCCGCCCAGCACCCCGCCGTTGGCGATTTCAATGCGTCCGCGCATGCCGTTGCGTACATGCAACTGGGCAATGTGTGCAGCGAAGTACAAGCCCAGGCCAGTACTGCCGCTGCCCTGGTTGATGCCCTGCACGTATTCGGTCTGGCGCTCGATCAGATACGCCGGGTAACCGGGGCCGTCGTCATTGATGGTGATCTTCAACTGCCCGCCTTCATCACCAACACTGACAACGATCTGCTCACGGGCGAAACCGATGGCGTTGACGATGATATTGCCCACCACCGAGCCGATCAGTTCGCGGTCGAAAAAGCCCAGGGGGCTTGCCACATCGATCGCATGACGGGCGGCAATGCCGCGGCTGCCCAGCACGTCCTGATGATGGGCCAGTTGCGCTTCGATGAAATCGTCCAGTTCGTGGTAATCCGGACGCAACGGCATCTGGTTGACACCCAGTTTATAGAGGCCGAGCAACTGCACGAGCATGCCATTGAGGTTGGCAAACTCATAGTCGATGACGCCGTGCTCCGGCGTGTCACGCTGCTGCACCGAAAGCTTCGCCTGCCATTGGCTGTGCGCCTGGGTCAGCGTCGCCAGCGAGTTCTTCATGTCGTGCACCGTGGAGGCGATCACCATGGAAAAGTCGAGGCCCTGCTCTGTCTCTTCATTCATGCGCTGAACGCCCTCTCCCTGAGTTTGTGGTAGCGCTCATAGCGTGGATCGCTTTCCGGGATCTTGCCCAGCATGGTCAGGCTGGCACGACACTCGTCAATTCCGGCCTGGCCTAGATCCTGTCCAGGGTGAAGCAGCGACTGCACCATGTTCAGCACGATACTGATGTTCTTCGGCTGCAAGCCAAGCGCACTGCGGAAAAATGCCTGTGCTTCGGTGAGGTTGCCGGCCTTGTAGCTGCGCACGCCTTGCAGGTTGAAATCGACAGCCGCCTTGCTGGCCCCCAGAATCGCCGGATCATCGGTCATGCTGGCAATGCTTTTCATCACCGCAGGATCGTCGCCATAGGCTCCCGCACAACTCTTCAAGACGCCGGCACCGGCCTCTTCCTGACCGAGCTGCTTCAGTTGCGCAGCCACCATCAGTGCGGCGTCGGCACTGAGCACCTGCTCCATGCCATCCAGTCTGGCCATTGCCTGCTCGGTGAGCTTGGCTGCGACTTCCGGGTCCGAATGCTGCAGGCTGGCCGCCTTCATCAGCCGGGTGCGCACTTGCAGACCTTGATCGTCGCCATGCTCCTTGGCAACGTCGACGAGGGCGTTGTTGATCTCGACGCGGGTGCGCGCATCAAGACCCTGATCGCCGCCCTTGCTGATCAACGCGTGAGCCAGCCCCAGATTGGTTTCCGGATCCTTGAAACGCGAATGCTGACCTTGGGAGACGGCCTGGCGATAGGCCTTGGAGGCACTTTCGAAGTCCTCGTTGCCCAGCGCTAGCTTGCCCAGCAGCTTCTGTCGACGCACCGCCAGCGGCGACAGGCGCACTGCGCTTTCCAGCACAGACTGCGCGCGTTTGCCATCGCCAAGCGCCACCAGCACATCAGCCAGGCCATCGAACAGCGCAGGCATGGTCGGAAACGCCTTGATCGCCTGCTCGTAGACAGCCTGTGCCTCGGCGGTCTTGCCGCGCTTGAGCAGCAGGCTGCCCAATGCACCGTAAGCCCACGGCGTGGCCCGATCAGCCAGAATGGTCTTGAGGAACGCTTCCAGGGGCTCGTTCTGCTTCAGATCACGCAAGGCATCGGCCTTGTAACGCAGGCACAACGGCGCATAACGCGGGTCCTGCTCGATCAGCTTGTCGCACGCGGCCAGCACCTCGGCCGGCTTGCGACGGTCGAGGGCCTGCAGAATCGGCTTGAGCAAGGTCTTGCGCTGCACCAGCTTTTCCAGCCGCTGGGCCAGCCCGGCGCGGTTGAACGGCTTGGTCAGGTAACCATCCGGCTCCCACTCAAGCGCACTCATGACCATCGCCTGACTGTTTTCGGCAGTGACCATGATGAATACGCTTTCGTAACTCAGCAGCCGCTCGATCATCAGGTCTTCCAGCACCTGCTGGCCGTTCTTGCGGCCATCACCCAGGTTGAAATCGTGCAGCACGAAGTCATAACGCTTTTGCGAGCACATGCGCAGAGCCTGCTCACCGGTATCGGCGGTGTCCACTTCCTTGACGCCCAGCTCACGCAGCATCGATCTCACTGAACTGCGAAAGTCAGAGAAATCATCAACGATAAGAAAGCTTTTTTGGTTGTACGCCAGCATCCGGATTCCTGCACAGGAGAGGGGTGAAAATATGAGACCCGTGGCCTGAAAACGATTCAGGCCCGACTCGGCAGCCCATTTTTCAGGACGCACATAATAACTGATGGCAAAGCGCCACAATACGACTTGCCGGTACCCTCCCCCTATGCGTCAAAGCGCGAGGGTGAGGGCAACACTCAGTTTTTCGACCATCCACGCAGAAACTGTAGAACGAACATCAACTTCGCACACGGACTCTGTGCCAGGCAGGCCTGAAGAGTGTGGGCCGGGTCGTGATTGCGGCAGGGGAAAGGCATTTTCGGAGAGGTTTGTCACACATCGGCTGTGCATTCGATACAACGCACAGCGTGGCGGAACGGCATGCCAGCGCGGCGCGCTGGCATGCGAGGTTGCACAGGTGGTTTACACCCAGCCGTCGTTCTTCTTGCGGCCCTTGGTCAGCGCCGGAAGGATCAGGCCGACCAGCAAGCCAGCACCGGCAATGCTGCCGCCGTAGACCATGTAACGCATCATCACCTGCTTGTTCTCGTCGCCAAGTCGCGCCTGAGTCGCACGCAACTCAGCCTGAGAGTCGGCCAGTTGATCGTTGAGGGTCTTGGTGCGCGCCTCCAGTTCGTCGACCAGCTTCTTGCGCGCGTCCAGCGTTTCCTGCATGCCTTGCACGCGGGTCTTCCAGGTGTTGTCGATGCCCGCCAGCTGCTCGGTCAGGTCGGCAACCTGCTGAGTCAGCTGCGGCACACGCTCGGCCTGGCCAGGGACTTCCTGCAAGTCGCTGCTGGGGATCCACACGGTGGAACCGCCTTCGCCACGCACCTGGCTGAACTTGCCCGAAGCGCTGAGCAGCTCGACCTTCTGCCCGGATTTCAGCGTCCCCACAATCCGATGATCATCGGTTGGTCCGCTGCGTACGTAGGTAGTGAGGCTGTCGCTGACCCAGCGATCGCTGCCGGCGGCCTGTGCGCTGCCAGGCATGACAACGGTCAATGCAGCGCCAACCAGGCCTGCGCCGAGCAAGCGACGCGAAACGGCGAACAGGCCAGGGGCTCGGGAAAGAAGTGCGGAAAAATGACGAGACATGGCGATAATTATCTTTATCTGAAATGAAAATAAAGCCTCGTTTAACGGGCCGGCTAAGGATGGGAGCGGCAAGTGATCAACGGTTTTGCAACTCCTGCCCGGACGGAATGTCTGCCTATCAGGCGCGTTGAAAAAGCACCTGATGATCCCTTTCATGCAGGCCGTCCAGAAAGTCCATCAGCTAACAGACTCCGTTAAAGGGGTCAGGTTCACTATTGCCCGTTGTCCGCGTCAAAATTCAGCCGCACGGTCATGCGAAGCAAGTGCCTGCTTTCAAAAGCATTCGCCTGCCGATTCAATCCTGCGATGACGCACAGGGGCTCAAATAAGGGACGTCGGCGGTCCGGCGTTTGCTTTCCCGGCCAAGTGCTGTAGAAAAGGCCCCACAGGGGTGAATCTTCTCGATATTCACCATCCTGATGCTCGACTGCATCGCTCTAATGGAAAATAGAATGATCCCAAGACAAGTGATTAACGCCACCGTAAGCCCGAAAGGCAGCCTTGAAACCCTGTCCCAACGTGAAGTGCAGCAGCTCAGCGCGGCCGGTTCAGGCAGCACCTATACCCTGTTTCGCCAGTGCGCCCTGGCCATTCTCAATACCGGCGCCCACGTCGATAACGCCAAGACCATTCTTGAAGCGTACGAGAGTTTTGAAGTCCGCATCCATCAACAGGACCGCGGGGTTCGCCTGGAGCTGCTCAACGCTCCGGCTGATGCATTCGTCGACGGCGAGATGATCGCCAGCACCCGCGAAATGCTGTTCAGCGCCTTGCGCGACATCGTCTATACCGAAAGCGAACTGGACAGCCAGCGCATCGACCTGAGTAATTCCCAGGGCATCACCGACTACGTGTTCCATCTGCTGCGCAATGCTCGTACCCTGCGTGCCGGTGTCGAGCCGAAGATGGTGGTGTGCTGGGGCGGCCATTCGATCAATACCGAAGAATACAAATACACCAAGAAAGTCGGCCATGAACTGGGCCTGCGCAGCCTGGATATCTGCACCGGCTGCGGCCCCGGCGTGATGAAAGGCCCGATGAAAGGCGCGACCATCGCGCACGCCAAGCAGCGCATCGTCGGCGGTCGCTACCTGGGCCTGACCGAGCCGGGCATCATCGCCGCCGAAGCGCCCAACCCGATCGTCAATGAGCTGGTGATCCTGCCGGACATCGAAAAGCGTCTCGAAGCCTTCGTGCGCGTCGGCCACGGCATCATCATCTTCCCCGGTGGCGCAGGCACTGCCGAAGAGTTCCTGTATCTGCTGGGCATTCTGATGCATCCGGACAACAAGGATGTGCCGTTCCCGGTGATCCTGACCGGCCCGAAAAACACCGAACCGTACCTGCAGCAGTTGCACGCGTTTGTCGGTGCCACGCTGGGTGAAGAGGCGCAGCGTCACTATCAGATCATCATCGACAACCCGGCAGACGTTGCCCGGCAGATGACCCAGGGCCTGAAGGAAGTGAAGCAGTTCCGCCGCGAGCGTAACGACGCGTTTCACTTCAACTGGCTGCTGAAGATCGAGGAAAGCTTCCAGCACCCTTTCGATCCAACCCACGAGAACATGTCGAAGCTGCATTTGAACCACGATGTGCCGACTCACGAACTGGCCGCCAACCTGCGCCGGGCGTTTTCCGGCATCGTCGCCGGCAACGTCAAGGACAAGGGCATTCGCCTGATCGAACAGCACGGTCCGTATCAGATCCACGGCGACCCATCGATCATGGGCCCGCTGGACAAACTGTTGCAGGCCTTCGTCGATCAGCACCGCATGAAGCTGCCAGGCGGCGCGGCGTACGTGCCGTGCTATCAGGTCGTAACCTGACCGCATAGCGACGTACGGCAAGCCGACGGGGTGCTCTTGAGCACCCCGTTTCTATTTTTGCTGGCGAAATGCCTTGGGGGACTGCCCGGTAGCGCGCTTGAAGAAGCGCGAAAAATACGCAGGCTCGGAAAACCCAAGGCTGTCTGAGACCTGATTGATGGTCAGGGTGGTGTAGATCAGGTTGCGCTTGGCCTCCAGCAACAAGCGCTCACTGATGATCTGCAAGGCCGACTGGTTGCACAGCCGCCGACACAGTGCATTCAAATGCGCGGCGCTGATACCCATCGCCTGAGCATGCTGGTCGATCGACCAGTGCTCGCGAAAACTCGCTTCCAGCTGATGCATGAACACTTGCAAATGCTCGCGGCCGCGATCCATCGCATGAGTTTCTTCGCCTGCATGTTCACTGCTGCGCCGACTGAGCCACACCGCCAGCACATTGACCAGCGAGTGCAGCATAAGATCGCGGCCCGCTCTGGGCTGCCGGTATTCATTGGCAATGGCATTGAACAGCGTGTCCACATAATCGCCATCCGCCCCGAGCGCATAGCAGCGTGCCGCGCTGAGGGCTGAGACGTCGAGCGCAGCCTCGAGTTGCTCCACCAAGGGTCTGGCCAGGCTGAGAATATGGCCCTGAATATCTCTGGAGAACCTGAAGGTGTGCACGCTCAGTGCGGGAACGACCTGCAACGAAGGCATCTCGACCTCGCTGACCCGTTCCTCGACCTTGAGCATCGCCTTGCCCGACTGCACGTAAAGCAGCTGGACCAGATCGCCATGCCGATGCGGCTTGATCTCCCATTCGTGAATCCTGCTGCGCTCGGGGATCGACTCGCAGTGGATCAGGTCCGGGGTCGGCCAGGCCGTGGTTTCCCCATAGAGCTTGAACACCGGTATCGCTGCTGTGGCAGGTCTGGCCATGTCGCCCTCTCTCGTCCGGACCCTCGGAAAGTCCAGATAATGCAGCGGATATTGCCTTCTTATCTCGACGGCATCCATTAAAAATGCAGGAGACAAAAACAAACACGTCCCGCTGACTAAACCTGGCAGGGATCAAAAGACAGGACTATCGCCATGAAGACCAAGGTTGCCATTATCGGTTCAGGCCCTTCCGGGCTGCTGCTAGGCCAACTGCTGCAGCGTGCCGGCATCGACAACGTCATCGTCGAGCGCAAGGACCCCGATTACATCCTTTCGCGCATCCGCGCCGGCGTGCTGGAACAAGGCATGACCGACCTGTTGCGTGAAGCGGGGGTCAGTGAACGCATGGACGCAGAGGGCATGATCCATGACGGTTTCGAGCTGGCGTTCGCCGGTCGCTGCGAGCGTATCGACCTCAAGAGTCTTGCCGATGGCAGGACGGTGATGGTCTACGGCCAGACCGAAGTCACCCGCGACCTGATGGCCGCGCGCGCCGCGACCGGAGCAATGACGATCTACAACGCTACGGACGTCAAAACGCACGAGCTCAAGAGCGATAGTCCGTACCTGACGTTCGTGAAAGACGGCGAGACCGTGCGCCTGGACTGCGATTACATTGCCGGCTGTGACGGCTTTCACGGGGTCTCACGGCAATCGATTCCCGCTGACGCCCTCAAGGTATTCGAACGCGTCTATCCGTTCGGCTGGCTCGGCGTACTGGCTGACACGCCGCCGGTCAACGAAGAGCTGGTCTACGCCAATCACCCGCGCGGCTTTGCCTTGTGCAGCATGCGCTCGGCCATTCGCACCCGCTATTACGTGCAGGTCAGTGCCGACGAGAAGGTCGAAGACTGGTCGGACGAGCGCTTCTGGGATGAACTCAAATCCCGTCTGCCCGAGCATCTGGCAGAGCGACTGGTCACCGGCCCGTCCATCGAGAAAAGCATCGCGCCGCTGCGCAGCTTTGTGGTTGAACCCATGCAGTACGGCCGCCTGTTCCTGCTCGGCGACGCCGCGCACATCGTCCCGCCGACCGGTGCCAAGGGCCTGAACCTGGCGGCCAGCGATGTCAGCACGCTGTACCGCATCCTGCTCAAGGTCTATCAGGAAGGCCGCACTGACCTGCTGGAAAAGTATTCACAGATCTGCCTGCGCCGAGTGTGGAAAGCCGAGCGCTTCTCCTGGTGGATGACGTCGGTGCTGCATAACTTCCCCGACACCGACGCCTTCAGCCAGCGCATCCAGCAGACCGAACTGGACTACTACGTCGGCTCGGAAGCCGGGCGCAGGACCATTGCCGAGAACTACGTGGGCTTGCCGTATGAGGCTGTCGAGTAGAGCGTCGGCCCCGGCGCTGTGATTGCGCTGCGTACTCACAAGCCATAACCTCCCCCGCGTACCTGCGTTGTGCAATCACACAACGCATGCCCCCTGCCGCCGTGCAAACCCCCAAAGCGTTTTCGTCACCGGCCACCTATGATCAAGCGTGCATCCAATAGCTATCGGGCTATATAAAAACAACAAGCACAGAGGAACACCCGCCATGACACCTGTTTCGACCCACGAGGTGGGCGACGCTGAAGGCAATCTTGTCTACCGTCGCATCACCCTGCGCCTTATCCCGTTTATCTTCATTTGTTACCTGTTCAATTACCTCGACCGCGTGAACGTCGGCTTTGCCAAGCTGCAGATGCTCGATGCCCTGAGTTTCAGCGAGACGGTCTATGGCCTGGGCGCCGGTATCTTCTTCATTGGCTACGTGCTGTGTGGCCTGCCCAGCAATCTGGCGCTGAACCGCTTCGGGCCGCGTCGCTGGATCGGTCTGATGATGATTACCTGGGGAATCTTCTCGACCTGCCTGATGTTCGTCACCACGCCGGTCGAGTTCTACGTGCTGCGCTTTCTGACCGGTATGGCAGAGGCCGGTTTCTTCCCAGGCATCGTGCTGTACCTCTCGCGCTGGTATCCGGATCAGCGTCGCGGGCGGATCATGGCACTGTTCATGTCGGCCATCCCGGTCTCCGGCCTGCTGGGCGGCCCGTTTTCCGGATGGATTCTCAATCATTTCGCTGCGGGCCAGGGCGGCATGGCCGGCTGGCAATGGATGTTCCTGATTCAGGGCGTGCCGACCGTGGCGCTGGGTGTGCTGGCCTTCGTTCTGCTGTGCGACAAGGTCGAGGATGCCCGCTGGCTGACGCCCGGACAGCGTCAGCGGGTCAAGACCGATATCACCAACGATGAACTGAGCCGTCCGGTGCACGGCAAAAGCTCGGTGGCTTCCGTGCTGAGCATGCCGTTCATATGGATCCTGGGCTTTATCTACTTCTGCATTCAAAGCGGCGTCTACGCGATCAATTTCTGGCTGCCGTCGATCATCAAGAACCTCGGTTTCAGCGATGCACTCGTGATCGGCTGGATCAGCGCCGTGCCGTACCTGATGGCAGGCGTGTTCATGCTGCTGGTCGGCCGCTCCGCCGACCTGCGCAATGAGCGCCGCTGGCATCTGGTGGTCCCGATGCTGATGGGCGCGACCGGCCTGATCATCGCCGCCAACTTCGCGACGCTGCCCATCGTTGCCATCATCGGGCTGACTATCGCGACCATGGGTGCGCTGACCAGCCTGCCGATGTTCTGGCCATTACCGACCGCCCTGCTGAGCGCCAGCGTTGCCGCAGGCGGGCTCGCGCTGATCAACTCGATTGGGCAGATGGCAGGCTTTCTCAGCCCTTACCTGGTGGGCTGGATCAAGGATCAGACCGGCTCGACTACCCTGGCGCTGTATTCACTGGCCGCGCTGACCATCGTCGGCAGTCTGGTGGCACTGCGGGTCAGTCGGTCGTCGGCAGTCAAGGTGGCAGGGACCGCCTGAGCGCCATTGCCGAAGACAGCTTGATCCTGCGCAGCTGGCGTGGAGCGGGATGCGCAGATTTTTGCGCACCCGATACCCGCATGAAACTGACCAAGGCTTGTATTTAAAGCGCTGCAACACACAGGTATGAGTCAGCGCATGTGCGCAGACGTTTGCGCACTATTTCATGCTTTTTTTGCTCGATTTCTTTGCTTTAAATCTCTATCTATTTGTTTTTTATGGATAAATAGACAGTAGGCATATATCTTGGAATGCACCTCTGCACACAACGCGCGATATCGCCCGTTTCTGCGCAGAGATTCCATGCATGACCGACAAATCCGGCACCCATACTCAACGACGTGCTGCAACGTTCGCCAAGACACCCGCCACGGCCACCAGCCTGTGCCCTTTCCGCGGCCCTGACGTTGCCATCGTGCCAGTGCGCTACGCGCTGGACCGCTCCCGCTACGATACCGCGCCCGAGAAGCTGAAACCGCTACTCGAGGGCAGCCGCTGGGCGGTTATGCCGAAACTGAAAACACGCAGCTATACCCTTCGCCAGCTGTATGACGGCTACGTGTATGTCTATGACGAAACGGCCGGCACCTTTCATGAGTACCTCTCGTCAGCCGCCAATGGTCATCTGAGCCGCATCATCTGGACAGACGCACAGATCGGCAGTGACCGGCGAAGCAGTGCCGACGATGGCAAACCCTTCCTGCTCTATCCGCGAAACAACCGGCTGCACATCGCCTTTTCCCCGCAGCAATGGACGTGGCGAATCTGCGAACACCTGCGCTCCAATCCGGCAAGCCGCGCTTCATGGATGAAAGCGCTGGATCTGAAACGCTACTGCATGACCATGGCCGAGCCGGATACCTTGCCGTTGAACCGTATCGCCGAGGCGGTGGCGGACATCGACAAGGAGTATGTGGTTGATGATGACCGCTTTGCAGACTCGGCGATTCCTGCTGCTCGCCCGCCTTCGGATAGCGATGAAGTTAAGGCACTGTTTTCGCCAATCGGCGCTGACGTTTTCTGGCAGGGCAGCGTTGAAGATCAGGACAGCTCTCTGCTCATCGCCCTCGAAGATCCGCTGGCCATTTTCAACGATCTGGGCATGCAACTGGCCGCCGATCAGGCCGCTTACCGCAACTGGCAAGCCGGGCACGAACACAAGATCCAGATCGCCCAGACCGTCACCGCGCTATGTGGCGCTGAAAGTGAACCGGAGAAACTGCCGGCATCGGTGCGCGGCAATGCGGCGCTCACCCATCAGTACCTGAGCGACGTCGAAGCCTATTTTGAACAATGCATGTTTGAACAAGAGCAGATCGGCAACAACACCGCTCCCGGAGGCGTGCTATTGCTACCGGATATTTTCAAGAGTCCGCAGATGCGCAGATCGCTTGAAATGCGATACGGCAGCGCGCCCTCCGACGATGCCCTGCAAGCCTGGAAAGATCGCCACAAATGGCGGCGCGAGGTCGACCTGAGCGGCGCGCGTCAGTACCTTCAGCAGCACCTGCCGACCGGCGACACACTGCTGAAACAGGTGCGTGACACGCAAAGCGATTTCCAGCAATGGACGACCCATCTGGGTACGGAACCCCTCAAGCTGTTTGTCGACACCGCACACCCTGAAAGCCTGCTTTATCTGCAAACGGTCATGCTCAATCTGCAGATCATCTACGCTCAGGACAACGCCGCCAGCGCCTGGCTTGCCGAGCAGGAAGCCAACGACAGCAGCCTGTTTGGCACGTTGCGCTACGGCTTCTCACCGGCGCTCAAGCACGCGCTGCACCAGGAGGCCAACGCGCTGCTGAACGGCCTCGGCGACATCACCAACCTGGCCACCCGCATCGGTGAACTCAACGGCACGCTCAATCACCAGGGCTTTGCCGACAAGCCGTGGATGAAGGCGCTGAAACAACCCGTTCAGGACACCTTCAAAGCCCTCGGCCAACTGGCCAGCGATGCTGGCAAGGCAACGTTCGAAAGTATCCTGCTGGCCTGGGTGCCCATCGACAGCCGCCTGGCAGTGGGCAAGCAGCAGAACATCGTTGCACTGATTCGCACGCTGTTGATCGGCCAGATCCTGCTCGGTTCGACGGCGCGTATCGCGATCGATCACAACATGCTCGCGAAGCTGAAAACCTGGATCAGTGAGTGGCAGGTACTCAACAAACAGATCAGCGATACCCGCCGCAGCTGGCTCTACCCAACCGCTTACAACCCCCGCAAAAGCATCGCCAGCCACCTGCGCGCCCTCGAGCAAAAGCTTCGCCTGCACGAACTGAGCATGCCGGCCCTGCTCGACTTTCAGAACAACCAATACGCCAAGCAGTTGCAGGACGAGATTCGCCTGCACGTCCAGTCCGGCAAAGCCATCACCAAAGAATGGCTGAGCAGCGCCAGGCGCTGGCTCGATGGACTGGGAGGCATTGCCGGCTCGATCACCTGGGGCGTGATCATGCTCAACTTCATCAACACCGCTTTCACCTATCGCGACCTTACTCGGGATGGAGACTTCAGTACCAAGGACATCGGTAAGGTGACGTATGGGTTGGGATATAGCTTTAACCTGTTGATGGCGGTATTTGTTGAAGCGCCGTGGGCGGTTATCAGGGATGCGAAGCCCCTCTCTATTGGCGGCTATAACATAGGCATTCTTGATAAGTCGGCGGCTTACTGGAAAGCACGGGGTAATGCGGTTTGGGGGGATGCTATACGTGGGTTTAGAGGTTCGATGGTGGCGATGGGGGCGTTTGGGATAGCGGCGGCGGCGCTGGAAGCAATCGACATCAGCAACGACCGGAGCAAGCTGAAAACTTCGGCAGAGAAAAACGCGACTGTGATAAAGGGGCTCGCTGTGGCTGCAATGGGGCTAGCCTCGTTCGCTCAATTGCTAACAGGTATATCGCTTGCTAGCAGACTAACTACTGTAGTTATGAGTCCGTGGTTCAGTTTGGCACTACTCATAGCAGGAACGATTTACCTCTTCGCGACAATGGTATTAAATTACTTCAAACAAGATAGCGTTGGCTGGTGGCTACGTAAATGCTGTTGGTCACGGATTCCAGAGCACCGACACGCAAATACCGCCCAAGAGCAAAATAATGAGATACGTAGCTTATTGCAAATACAACTAAGCCCACAAATTTATGTAAAAAGCACCGTACATTACGAAGACCGATATCTTGGCAAAGGTGATTACATCAGTGTTGCTGTACAGAATGGTGCCGGCATACAGGTTCGTCTACCGGGTACACTGCGCGGGTCATCTGTATCTGTTAACGTCATTAGCAGCAAGCGACCGTGGGGCGTGCTACCTGTAGAAAAAATAGACCGCTCAGTCCAAGCAGATTTTCTGGACCGAGGACAATTCAGGAACGTCAAACAGTTCGGGACGCTTACCAACAAGCCTGCAGGCAAAGCTTATGAAGACTTTACTTACCCTCTGATGCCACCTCAAAACGAGGATGTCATTTGGGAAACTTGGGTGCCGCTTGATAAGGACGCCAGCTATCTGGAGTTGCAAATACATTACCCACCGCACCTGACAAATTCCGGCCAGAGCGATACGGGCTATTCATTTCAGCTAGAACTTGACACTAAAGGCAGTACATCTTTCGATGGCCTAACTGAAGCTGAACTTGAAGTGAAATCTTCTAGCCGAGCCGGTGTTCTAATGCTTGAAATTGCGAATTAAAGACATGAATACACCTCAAAAATTGCCGCACTCAAAATCCGTTTTCAGAGAAGACGAATGCATCGCAGAGCCACCTTTAACACTCTTGCCTCGCTTGATAGGCAACGACGTCCTGAACTGGTCAATCAAAGCAATCGCGCATCCCCCAAGAGAAATTATGCGAATGCAATTATTTTTGGGGCTGGGTCACGTAGCTATGCTCTTGTTCAATGTTTGGGTATGGTGGGAGTTATTCACTCAGGAGCCACACTGGGCGGCTGTGTTCACTTCAGTCATCGCCGCGAATTATGCCTACTATGTTGGTTTGATGGTCCGCCAAAAAACCATCTACAACTACACCCTGAAAACCGACGGCGCCACGGTCGAGTACTACCTCCACTATCCCGACTTCGCCTCGAGCTTCTTCAAGGGCATCGCCATTTTCGTCATGCTGGTATTCGGATTCGTCGTCGTCCTGACCGGATCGTTGCTCTTTCTGGTCGGCCCGGTAGCGATGGCCTTCATCGCTGCCATCAAACTGCTGAACTGGGAAAACCCTGTCCACCATCGACAAACCGCCCCTTGGGCACTGCACGAATTCGTCACGGTCGATCACAAACGCCTGATGGTCATTATCCATTGCGACGATATCACCACCGGCTTCGCCGCGCGCTTTCCCAGCAAGACGTTGATGGACAAGTACCTCGCCTTCCTGCGCGAGGTACTTCCAGCGAACGTTGAATACATCGAAAGGACTACCAACTGGCATCAGGGCTGATGCAACTCAGGCTTGAGTTGAAACTCACTGCAAGCCTGAGCAAGCGATCAAACCGCCATTGGCACCGTGAAGCGGAACTCGCTGCCCTCGCCCACCTGGCTTTGCGCAGCCAGTTCGCCGCCGTGGGCCTTGATGATGCCCTGGGAGATGTACAGGCCCAGGCCGGTGCCGGTCGGGTTGCCTTCCTTGACGGTCCAGTAGCGCTCGAAGATGTGTGGCAACTGCTCGGGAGGGATGCCCTCGCCGGAGTCCCGTACGGTGAATACGATTTCAGTGCCGTTGGACATTGCCGCCACACCGATCGTACCCATTTTCGGGGTGAACTTGATGGCGTTGCCGATCAGGTTGGACAGCACCTGGAAAAGACGCTCCGGGTCGGCCTGCACCTTGAGGTCAGGCTCGGCGTTGAAGGAGATCTCGATGGATTTGTCCATCGCCAGCGGGGCCAGCAAGGTATAGGCCTCCTCGAATATCTGGCTGACTTCCAGTGGCTGCGGCGTAATCGTGTAGCGGCCCGCTTCGATTTTCGAGGTGTCGAGCAGGTCTTCGAGTAACACATTCATGCGGCTGGCCGCTTGCTGCATGGTATCGATTGCCGTGGAAATACGTCGCGACGTATGCGGCCCATCGGAGCTGAACGACTTCTGCATCATCCCGCAGAGCATGGAAATGACCGTCATCGGGTTACGCAAGTCATGGGACACGACCGCTACCAGCTCGTCACGCGCGCGAACAGCCTGTTGCTCCCTGCGCACCTGACGGGCGAGGTCATTTTCCAGGGCGGAGCGGCGCAGGTCATTGGCGGCGAACACATCGCCGTAGCTCCACTTCGTAGCGATCCCGGTCATCTCGACCTTCCAGATCTCAAACGAGGTACGCGGCCGAAGACGCATGCCGCCCGCCGAGCTTTCCATGTTCAATGGCTTTTTAGGATCACCGCTCCACTGAACCGTTTCCTTGACCTCGGGACGAAACCAGATAACGCCATTGTCGACCGGCTTTGGCAGGCTCATCGCCAATACGCCGCTGGCGACTGGCTGATAAGCCTCGGCAGGCGCATAGACACTGGATAGATGATGACTGGCATACACTGGTTCGCCACCAGCGATCATCCAGGCATGCAATGCACGTATGTCGGACGGCTCAGGGCAGATGCCGAAACAATGCGTTTGCCGGTCTTCGATGATGGCGACGCCGGTCGCGCCGACCAGATCCATCAACAACTGGGGTTGCTGCGCCAGGCCATCGAAGACGTTTTCTTCGGACCCGGCCATGGCCAGATTCAATTGCTCGAGCGCCCTGACCTTCGCCTCTCGCTGACGGCTTATTTCCAGCGCTTCCATGGCGCTGATCTGCAGCGACAGCACCTGGCCTATCGCCTGGCAGGCACTGCGCAACTCGTGAGACACGTACAGCGGCGTGCGGTTGCCGCAACTGATCAATCCCCACAACTTGCCGCCCTGAATCAGCGACACACTCATGGACGACAGCACGCCCATGTTCTTCATGTACTGGCAGTGGATCGGTGAAACACTGCGCAACGTCGAAAAACTCAGGTCAAGCTGCTGCTGAGTGTCCGGGCGCAGTTGAGGCACCAGGGGCACCGGGATGTAATCGGCATCGGGAATAATGCGCAGCCAGTTGCGGCGATACAGTTCGCGCGCCTGCTCGGGAATGTCCGATGCCGGGAAAAACAGACCGTTGAAAAGCTCCATGGACGGCGCCGACGCTTCGGCGATCACCTGGCCATGGCCCTCCTCTTCGAAACGGTAGATCAGCACCCGGTCGTAACCAGTCATTTTCTGGATCTCGCGGACACTGACTTCATACAGGGTCCGCAGATCACTCGCAGCGTGCAGTTGACGCAACATGCGCCCCATGTTGCCGGTGCGCTCGGAATAACTCACCGACTGCGCATCCTTGCCCTGAATTTCGAGTTCCAGCACCAGAACGCCCTGATGGCGGTGTAACAAGGCTTCGAACTCGATGCCGTTGATCGACATCAGCAGGCGTTGCGCGTCGATGAACGAATCATGGGCACTGGCGCTTCTGATCACCTCGGCCCAGCCAGCGCCCAGCACACAGTCCAGCCCCTTGCCGAGCAACTGCTCGGGCACATGACCCAGCACAGTCTGCACGTTGGCGCTGACTTGCAGGATCGTCAGCTCGGGCTCTGCAAGGGTAAACAGCAGGCCATGGGGTTGAATGGCGCCGGGAAACTGAATGGGCTCATCCGCACAATTGGCCAGAAGGACTTCAAAGGCGTCTTTGTCGAGTTGGCTCATAACAGTACCTTTTGACCCTCGAGCCAGTGCTCGAAACATGCAAATGTGGAGTGCGCTGCAAACGCGGCAGCATCATTAAAAGCAACTTCCCGCGACACTTCATCCAGATGGTTCAGAAACGCCTTCCAGCGAGGTCCGGTGCGGGCACCATACACATCGAGAAAGGCCGTTCCACTTTGCCCATCCAGACCCAGACGCTTGTTTATTTCGCGTCGCAACACCTGCCCGCCCAATGTCGCCCCTTCCAGTACATACATCACACCCAGGCAGGCGCCGGGAGAATCAATGGCGGGCAACTGTTGGCAGCGGGGCAATTGCCCGATGTCGTGATCGGACATCCCCAGCGCACGAAGATCCTCGACCAGCACAGGTGTTTTGACCCTCTCGGCCGGGACAAGCTCCGCAGGTACCAAGGCACTGCCGTGCAATACCGCTTCAAGCGGTGCATAAAAGCCGTAATAGGCCTGAAGCAGGCGGAGGTAAAGAGCGTGATCGAGAGCGGATGAAAAAAACGGCATGCGTTTTTCAAGCCTGACGTGCAACTGACTGGTTTCAGCACGCAGTGCATCAAGCAGTTTCGGCGGGGTAACACGTGGAAAACTTGCCGGCATCCAGGAAGGCTCTTGAGTGTGCAATGGGCAGAAAACGCATCCGAGCGAAAACAGGCCGCCAAAATACAGATTCAGAGCAAAATCTGACAGGTTTTTCCTGCGTTTGCGATGAAATACCACAATCCATAAAGAAAAACAGTCAGCGAAATAAGACGACGGTTTGCCACCGCCCGAAAATCCGCTATCGACCAAATAACGATAGTTGAAAACCGAACCCTATACGCGCCAGGTGCGCGAGCGGTTCACAGAGGCAAGCACTTTAACATCATCCAATAACGATGCCATCCTCACGCAAGCCCCTGACTCGACCAGCGGCTTGCGTGACAACGCTGAAAAGGCCAGCTCGCGTGGTCATCGCACGTTCTGATACAGCATCATTCGCGAGGTTTCATGCAGACCGCGGGTCAGGTCGCGCAGCCGCTCGAACTCTTGCGGATTCTGTTCGGCAACGTTATCCAGCGGCGTGGGGGAAGACAGGTCGTGGAGCGTTGGCGAACTGCCGTCGTGTTCCATTTGCAGCAGGTAGTTGCGCGTGACACCGCCGATCAGCGGGAACGTACCTTCGCGCAGTACCAGCGGCACTACGCGTTCACCTTCAGGAGCCGCCTGCTGAATGTCGCGGCCCATGGTGCCGCTGGTGAAGTCCATTCCGGCCATCCCCGCCAGTGTCGGCAGCAGGTCGGCAAGGCCGACCGCTTCGTCGACGACCCGAGTGCCCAGCAGGCCAGGGGCGTGAATCAACAGCGGAACGTTGTTGCTCTCCAGGCCCAATTGCTCGAACGCTGGCGCCATGTGCGGGATCTGGCTGATGCGCGTGTTGTGATCGCCAAACAGCACGAAGATGGTGTTTTCGTAGTAACCGCCCGCCTTGGCCAGCTCCATCAACCGCCCGATATTGAAATCCAGCAGGCGCACCGCGTTGTACTGCTCCACGCTGCGCGAACCGGCGGCCTGGACCTGCTCCACGGTCTTGTCGCTGACCTGAAAACCGTCGTTGTCTTTGGGAATGGTAAACGGCCGGTGATTGCCCGCAGTCTGCACGTAGGCAAAGAACGGTTTGTCGGCTGGCAACGCACGCAGGATCCGGTCACTCTCCTTGAACAGGTCCAGGTCGGAAATCCCCCACACATCCACCTGCGGTGACTTCCAGTCGCGCTCGTCATACAGCCGTACGTCGTCGATACTGCGACGGATCAGGGCGTTCATATTGGCCCAGCCGGAATTGCCGCCAATCATGTACAGCTTCTCGTACCCTTTGAAGTCGTTGATGATGGTGTTTTGCCGGGTGAGCAGCGGATGACGTGTAGCCGTTTCCTGCCGGGTCACGTCGGGTACCCCGGTGATGCTCGCCCAGACCGTTTTCGCAGTGCCGGTAACCGGCACGTAAAAGTGCTTGAAGAACCAGCTTTGGGTGGCCAGATGGTCCAGGTTCGGCGTCGGGTTCAGCGGGTTGCCGTAGGCGCCGACGGCACTGGTGCCCAGCGATTCGAGCATGACGAACATGACATTCGGCGGCCGCTCGCCCGGCAGCCGGTAAGGCTGCACGGGCTGATGACGCTTGAAACTCAACCCCTGCACGTCTGGCTGGCGGACGCCCAGATAACGCGCGACTTTTTCATAATGCTTGCGCACCTGAGGCTCATCGAAGTTCGACTGCGAGACCTTGAGCGTGTCGTACAGAAACAGCGCCGGATTAAGCCCCAGCGCCGCCACCTGACTGTTGCCGGAGAAGAACGCATCGCTCCAGCGCAGCGGTACCGGGTTTTCCAGATTGAGATTCTCCACCCGGCCCAACAGGCCGAGGAAGGTTGCACAGATCATCAGTGCCGAACCCCAGACCGCGGACCAGCGTTTGATCGGTCTGGCCTCACGGTCCAGGGTGACACGCTCAAGCCTGATCAATACCCAGCCGAGCACTGCGACCGTGAGCAGCCAACCGACAGTGATCCACACCACTGGATAGGTCTGCCAGAGCATGTCCCGGGAAATCTGCGCATCCTCCAGATAGCGCAGCACACTGGCGTTGAGCCTGACGCCGAGATAGGCGTAATGACCGAAATCGACGATGTAGATCATCGTCAGAATCGCCAGCGTCACGATCAGATAACCTCGCGCCAGCCAGCGCAAGGCACGCACGCTGATCAGGTTCCAGCCCGGCAACCAGAGCAGCACCGCGACTGGCAGCAGTATCAGCAGCGCCAGGCGCAAGTCGAAACGCAAACCGATGCCCAGCGTCTGGGCGACCTCGCCATGCGTGAACAGCGTGCCCGGTTCGATGCCGGAAAACCCGTAGAAGAACACGCCCCTCAGCAACGCCGACAGCAGGAACACCACCATGACCGCGCCCAGCCAATAATGCAGGCGTCGCGATTGCAACCAACTCATCGTCATTCCTCTAGACATTGCCGACAGACAGAGCGGCCGGACGGCGCGTCTGCATTGCCCGGCGATAAACAAAACGGATAGCCAGAATCAGCAAGGCCCCACAACAGTAAAGGCCAAGCAGCGGATCAATCAGGTAATCCCAATAATTTTCCGATGGCTTGATGCGAAAAGTGAAGGCCAGCGTCGCCGCGCTGAGCATCACGGCGGCCAGCGCATTGCGCATAAAGACCAGCCCCAGCGCGATGACAGCGACAATCATGATCATCGGCCGCGGGTTGTAGCCCCAGCGGTACGGATCGAAATAGGTCAGGCCCAGCGTGGCCGGGTACAGGGTCAGTGCCAGCGCAGCGAACACCACCAGCATCACCCCGCGTCTGGGCGCTGCCAGCGGCTGGAGCACACCGAGTCGCTGCAGGGTCAGCCAGCCTAGGAGCACCAGGCTGCTGATGGCCAGGTCATCGGTCAGGCTACGGGCATAGGACGCCATCGACAGCCCGTCGATTGAGATCACACTCAATAGCGAGGCGGCGGCCAGCAAGCCGCAGCGCCACCATAACGATGCGGTCAAGGGTGCCAACAGCACAAACAGGGTCCAGGCAAACGCCAGATGAGCCAATCCCAAAGCGATCATAAAAGTTGCTCCGCCAGCCAGGCCTCGTTGAAGCTGACATGCTTGATGAAGGTGTTATTCCATGAGTAGACCAGGTGATACAGGCCGTCCGGACTGCGGATGAAGTACGGGTATTCGTATTCGAAATCGCAGCCCTGAGGCGAGCAGACGCGTTGGTCCAGATTGCTCAGAAACGCCTCTTCCATCGGTTGACGCAGGGCACCACTGGAGCTGCGGAAGCCCTCGCCGATCACCTCCTTGTACGCCTCAAGGGTAAACGGCGTGCCCAGCGGATCGGGCGACTTGTCGAAATCCATCAATGGCCGCCAGACGTTCATCTCCTCGTCAGTCCCGTACAGACTGAGTTTGAAGCGCCCCTCGCGCAAGTCATTGAGCGCCACCAGCAGGCCCTTGCCCGGCACACCGACCGCAGCCAGCGAAGAATTGGGGTTGCTCGGGGTCAACGGATACGGCTCGCTCCAGCTCTGCCCGCCGTCTTCGGTGCGGCTGGCCAGCACCCGGTGGAACGTCTCGCCGGCATAGCGCAGCAAGGCCACGGCACGCTGCCCATCCAAAGGCACGACGGTGGGCTGCAGGGAATTGTTGCCACGGCTGAGGCGAAACTTGTCGATGACCTCACCGTCGGCGCTCAGGTACAGGTATTCGGCAAACTTGCCGAGAAACTCGTGGTAGACCGGCAGGCCGATCGAACCGTCGGCATGAAACACCGGCGCACCGCGTACCAGCGTACTGATGTTCAGAAACGGTGTTGTCACCAGTTGCCACGGCGGCGACCAGCTGGCGCCCATGTCGCTGGAGACCATGGCGTTGACCGTGCTGCCCGCCCAGCCGCCGACCGAGACTGAAACGTAGAACAGCCACAGGCGATTGTCCGGAGCCAGGGCGATCACCGGATTGCCCAGTTTGCGGATGTATTTGCCGGTGCCCGCCTGGGTGGACTCGCGGGTTGCCAGCACCTGCTCGCCGCCCCACTCGCCACTGGCCGCATCGAAGCGCGAGGTGCGTATTTCGACGTCCCCCGCTCCTTCGCGAGAGCCGGCGAACCATACCGACATCAGGTCGCCGCCGGGCAACGCCGTCACGGCTGAAGAATGCACGAAATCGTCCAGGTCGGAAGACGCGAAGCGCGACATATAGGACGCCTTGGGCGCCACGCTCTCAGCGCCAACTGGCGCCGGGCTGACCGCAAAGGGCGCAATACGGTGCTGTGGATGGCTGAGCCACGCACTGAGAAAAATCGCCACAACAATCAGGCCTGCGCTCCATGCAGCCACGTTTCGGGAAATAACACGCATCGGGAGGCATCACTGTAAAGAGGAACAAAGGTGTGGTTTCAGCGATGGCGATCTTCGGGCAACGGACGTCGCTTGCCTGTCAGCATCGACAAGGGCAGGTTGTCACGTACCTGAACGCTTTCGAAGATGGCGGCGGCCATGTGCAGCACCACCAGGGCACACAATGTGTTGGCGAGAATTTCATGGATGTCCTGCGGCCAGTCGGCGCCCCACAAGGCATCGACCTCTTCCATCAGAAAACCGGTCAGGCCCATGCCGAAGATCAGCACCATCATGAGTACCATGACCAGCGCGCCGAGCGGGGAATGGCCGAGCCGATGCATCGGCCGCCGCTCGATCAGCGAGCGGATGTGCGTACGCAGGCGCGCCGGATGTGGCCAGAAATCACTCCAGCATGCGCTGCGTGGCCCGATGAATCCCCACACCACTCGCACCGCCAGCCAGGCAACCGCGTAATAGCCCAGCCAGATATGCCAGTCGCCACCGGCTTCATTGAAGAAATAATTGGCAACAAAAACACCCGCGATCGAGACATGAAACAGCCTGACCAGCGGGTCCCACAGGCGCAGGGAACCACGGTTCATTACTTGATCTCGGTCTTAACCGCTTTACCCGTCACCGGATCGTGATAGATCTCGACCTTGCGCTTGTCCTTGTCGAAGCCATAGATTTCGTAGCAGTTGCCATCGGTCACTTTGAACTTGCTGATCTCGTAACCCTGAGCCTTGAGCTGCTCCTGGAATTTGGCCTGATCCTGCCATTGGGACTTGTCAGCCGTGGTGCATTGCGGGCCGGCAAGTGCCAGCGGGCTGGCCAGACACAGGGAAATCAGCAGGACTTTACGCATGACAGAGACTCGCAAGCAGTTAAGGAGCGCCTACTGTGCGAAACGAATCTTAGGAAAAGCTTAATACGTAACAGCTCGTAACATCTTCCCGGACACACGGCACTTCGCGCTGCTGCCTGCTGACGGCATCATGGCGCCCTTCTCCCCACACTCACCGGTCAAACCCTATGCGCCTGCTTCTCGTCGAGGATGATCGAGCCATTGGTCAGGGCATCCGCGTGGCCCTGAATACCGAGGGCTATACCCTCGACTGGCTGGAGGACGGACTGAGCGCGCTGCACGCTTTGCGCAGCGAGCCATTCGACCTGTTGCTGCTCGACCTCGGCCTGCCGCGCCTGGATGGCCTGGACCTGCTGCGCCAGTTGCGCGCCGAAGCACTCACCCTGCCGGTGCTGATCCTGACCGCGCGCGACGGGACTGCCGACCGTATTGCCGGTCTGGATGCCGGCGCGGACGATTACCTGATCAAGCCATTCGACGTCGATGAACTGAAAGCCCGGGTCCGCGCCCTGCTCAGGCGCAGCCAGGGCCGTGCGCAACCGCTGCTGGAACATGCCGGCATCAGCCTCGACCCGGCGTCGCAACAGGTCAGTTTCCAGGGCAGCGAAGTACCGATGACGCCCATGGAATACCAGTTGCTGCATCAACTGATGATCCGCCCCGGCAAGGTGGTCACCCGCGAGCGCTTGTCCAACACCCTGTACGGTTGGCAGGACAAGGTCGAAAGCAACACGCTGGAGGTACTGATTCACAACCTGCGCAAGAAACTGTCCACCGAGCTGATCCGCACCGTGCGCGGCGTCGGTTACCTGCTGGAGCTCAAGGCATGACCTCGGTACGCGCGCGCATTCTGGTCCCGGTGCTGATGCTGTTGCTGCTCGGCGACCTGACCATCAGCCTGCTCGCCCTGCGCGACAGCCATCACGAAATCGAAGAAGTCTACGACGCACAGCTGGCCCAAAGCGCGCGCCTGCTGCAAGGCGTGCTGCATCAGCGCGCAGCGGGTGAACAGGACCTCGACAAGCTGTATCAGGCGTTCGATCAGGCCATGAGCCGGGTCGGCACCAGTGGCGTGGCCCATCCCTACGAAACCCGGCTGACCTTTCAGGTCTGGCGAACCTCGGGCGAGCTGCTGGTGCGCTCGGCCGAAGCGCCGCTGCTCAGCGCACCTCCGGCAACCGAAGGCTCCCATGATCTGGTCGAGAACGGCCACGAGTGGTGCGGCTTTCTCCTCGCCGATCCACAGCAAGGTTTTCTCATTTGGGTGGGTGAGCGCGATGACGTGCGCCAGGACCTGATTCAGCGCATTGTCAGTCACACGCTGTGGCCGACGCTGATCGGTGTGCCGCTGCTGGTGGTGGCGATCTGGCTGGCCATCGGCTGGGGCCTGCGCCCGCTGCAAGCGATGGCCAGAGTCATCCGCAAGCGCGATGCCGAAAGCCTCGAACCGCTTGCTGTAACGCCCCTGCCCAAAGAGCTGGAGCCCATGCAGTACGCGCTCAACCGCCTGCTGACCCAGATCGAGAGTGTGCTGGAACGCGAGCGACGCTTCATCGCTGACGCGGCGCACGAACTGCGCACACCACTGACCATCCTGCGCATCCACGCGCAGAACGCGCGCCAGGCCGAAACCCCGGAGCAACGCCTGGAAGCACTGGATTTCCTTGTGCATGGCGTCGACCGCGCCGCCCGCCTGGCCAGTCAGTTATTGACCATGGCACGCCTGGAACCGCGCCTTGAAGTCAGCCAGTTACAGACCTTCGAGCTGAACACGCTGGTACGCGAGGAAATGGCCGAACTCACGCCGCTGGCCCTGGAGAAGCGCGTCGATCTGGTGTTCGAGGAAGGCGAGGATTGCGTGATCCGCAGCGACCCGGCAGCCATCACCATTGCCCTGCAGAACCTGCTGACCAATGCGCTGAATTTCGCCCCGACCGCCAGCGAGATACGCGTCGCTCTGCACACACAGGAAGATGGCAGCGCGCACCTTTCAGTCGAAGACGCAGGGCCGGGTATCGACGAACAACAGAAGGCGCGCCTCTTCGAACGCTTTTACAGTCAGGGTCACAGCAATGGCGCAGGGCTAGGGCTGGCGATCGTCGACATGATCGTGCGCAAACTGGAAAGCAGCCTGCACCTGCGCAACTCGGCGCAGGGCGGACTGTGTGCAGAGCTGCGCATCAAGAGCAGGACGAGCTGAACCCGCTCGGTTCAAAGCACCACGCGCAGGCATTGCCCGGCGTGATACAGGGTGAAACCCGTGTCGTAGGCGAGGCTGCGCAGCGAACTGCCCGAGACCTTTTTGCCGCTTGAAAAACTCATCGGCAACGCGGTCGCATCGTTGCTCAGCAGGTAATCGGCAAAGCACTTGCCCACCAGTGTCCCGGTGGTCACCCCCCGACCATTGAAACCGGTCGCCGCCAGCAAGCCTGGCGCGGGTTCGAAAAGGCGCAACAAGTGGTCCGGCGTAAAGCCGATGCGCCCGGTCCAGGTGCTCTGCCACTCGACCCGGCCCAGTTGCGGGAAGTAATGCTGCTGGACGCGATCCGCCCACTGACGAATGAACCACAGCGGATAATTGCCGGCGTTACCCAGGCTGCCCAGCAGCAGGCGCCCGTGAGCGTCGCGACGAATGTTGCTGAGCACCGTGCGCGTATCCCACGAACCCTGACCGCCAGGCAGAATCTGCGCCTGCTCGGCACCGCTGAGCGGCTGCGAAGCGACCTGATAGTAGTACCCCGCGAAGATGTGATCCTTGATATCGGTCCACTCGCCTTCGGTGTAGGCATTGGACGCGATGATCACTTTCTCGGCACGTACACTGCCCGCGGCAGTAGAGACCTTCCAGCCATCAGCGGTGCGTTGCAAGCCGTTGACAGGAGAATCGCCGAACACTTGCCCACCCTGCGCCACCACGTTGAGCGCCATGCCCGAGACATAGGCCATCGGGTTCACCGTGCCGGCGCGGTGATCGAGCAAGGCACCGCTGACCTTGTCGGTGCCACAAGCTTCTTCGCAGGGTTTGCCGGTCAGCAATTCGACGTTGGCACCGCGCCGTTGCCACTGTTCGGCACGGCTGCGCAGGTCAGCCAGACCCTTGGCGTTATGCGCCATGTGCAGGTTGCCGGTGCGCGTGTCCTGGCAATCGATGCGGTACTGGTCGATGGTCGCGAACACCAGAGCCGGCGCCGCGCCCAATGCGCTATTCAGTCGGCTGGCCTCGACGCTGCCCAGTACCTTGTCCAGTTGATCGGGCGCCACCCAGGTCCCGGCATTCACCAGACCGACGTTGCGTCCGGAACCGCCATGGCCGACCTGGTGCGCTTCGACCACGCACACCGACTTGCCGCCTTCCAGCAAGCGCAACGCCGCCGACAGACCGGTGAACCCGGCGCCAATGATGCACACGTCGGCGCTCCGCTCACCGCTCAGGGCCGGGCTGACCGGACGTTGCGGAGTCAATTGTTCCCACAGACAGCCTTGAGCAAACTGCACCATCGAAAAACTCCAGCAATGTCGGTAATAAGTGCCCGGTTCACATCAGTCGAAAACAATGCCCTGAGCCAGCGGCAACTCGCGGGAGTAGTTGACGGTGTTGGTCTGCCGGCGCATGTAGGCGCGCCACGAATCGGAGCCGGACTCGCGACCGCCACCGGTTTCCTTCTCGCCGCCAAATGCCCCGCCGATTTCGGCACCGCTGGTGCCGATATTGACGTTGGCAATCCCGCAATCGCTGCCCGCGGCACTCTGGAAAGCCTCGGCCTCACGCAGATCAGTGGTGAAAATGCACGACGACAGGCCCTGCGGTACTTCGTTGTTCAGGCGCAGGGCCTCTTCGAAGTCGTCGTAGGCCAGCACGTAGAGAATCGGCGCGAAGGTTTCGTGACGCACCACTTCACTCTGGCCAGGCATTTCGGCAATGGCCGGCGTGACGTAGTAGCCGTTCGGGTATTTGTCCTGCAACTGACGCTCGCCACCGAACACCTGCCCGCCTTCGTCGCGGGCCTTGGTCAGCGCGTTCTGCATGGCCGAAAACGCTTGCTGGTCGATCAGCGGACCGATCAGATTGCCTTCGCGCGGATCACCGACGCGCACCTTGGCGTAGGCGGCCTTGACGCGGGCGACCACTTCGTCCTTGATCGAACGGTGCACAATCAGGCGGCGCAACGTGGTGCAACGCTGACCGGCGGTGCCTACCGCGCTGAACAGAATGCCACGCACGGCCAGGTCCAGATCCGCGCTCGGGGCCAGAATCATCGCGTTGTTGCCACCCAGCTCCAGAATGCTGCGCCCGAAACGCGCGGCGACACGCGGACCGACTTCACGGCCCATGCGGGTGCTGCCGGTGGCGCTGATCAGTGGCACGCGCGGGTCATCGACCAGCGCTTCACCGGCGTCACGATCACCGATGACCAATTGCGCCAGCGCTGCGGGGGCATCACCGAAAATCTTCAGCGCCTTGTCAAACAGTGCCTGACAGGCCAGTGCCGTCAGCGGAGTCTTTTCCGAAGGCTTCCAGATCACCGGGTTGCCACAGACCAGCGCCAGCGTGGTGTTCCAGGCCCAGACTGCGACCGGGAAGTTGAACGCGCTGATCACGCCGACCACACCCAGCGGGTGCCAGGTTTCGCGCATGTGATGACCGGGACGCTCGGAGGCAATGGTCAGACCGTACAGCTGACGCGACAGACCGACGGCGAAGTCGCAGATGTCGATCATTTCCTGCACTTCACCCAGACCTTCCTGAGTGATCTTGCCAGCCTCGACCGACACCAGTTCGCCCAGATCAGCCTTATGCTCACGCAGTACTTCACCAAAGATCCGCACCAGCTCGCCACGCCGTGGGGCCGGTACTGTGCGCCACTTCAGAAACGCGCTGTGGGCGCTGTCGATACGCGCTACGACCTGTGCCTTGCCTTCAAGCGTGACCGAGGCAATCCGGCTGCCATCAATCGGGGTGTAAACCGGATAGTCCCCTTGGGTGTGGGCACTGTTCGCCACGCCCAGACGTGCTAGTAACTCGGCAACCATGTTGATTCTCCTGTCATGAAACCACGGTGGAAATCATCGATGAGCTCAGTATCAAGCCACTCGGGGCTGACCTACAAACGACGTTTTTGAAAAACATGATTCCTTTTAGGAATGAACTTTTGATCATTAGCAGCCAGAAAGGCCACTACATTGGGAATTATTGGAATGACCCGGTGATTTTATTTCGTTTGCGAGCGCTGCCCGATGTTTGTTTGGATAAGGCCATCATGATCACCCGGAGCCGGGGCCAGACCGATGAGCGAACACATCAGCGAATCCATTTCGTTTGTCCACAACATGACGCTGTCCCACGGCCGCAACGCTGAAGTCTGGGACACCGCCGGCAAGCGCTACATCGACTTTGTCGGCGGCATCGGGGTGCTCAATCTGGGGCATTGCAACCCGCAAGTGGTCACGGCCATTCAGGACCAGGCGGCAAAACTGACCCACTATTGCTTCAACGCCACGCCTCACGACCCGTACATCCGCTTCATGCAGCAGCTCACGCAGTTCGTACCGGTCAGTTATCCCCTCAGCGGCATGCTCACCAACAGCGGTGCCGAAGCAGCCGAAAATGCCCTGAAGATCGTACGCGGCGCCACAGGGCGCACGGCGGTCATCGCCTTCGACGGTGGCTTTCATGGCCGCACGCTGGCGACCCTCAACCTCAACGGCAAGGTGGCACCCTATAAACAGAAAGTCGGCGTGCTGCCCGGCCCGGTCTTTCACGTTCCGTTCCCCAGCAAGGACAACGGCGTGTCCACCGAGCAGGCGCTCAAGGCCATGGACCGGCTGTTCAGCGTCGAGATCGACGTCAACGACGTGGGCTGCATCATCTTCGAGCCGGTGCAGGGCGAAGGCGGTTTTCTGGCCATGCAGCCGGACTTTGCCCAGGCATTGCGAGCGTTCTGCAATAAACACGGCATCGTACTGATCGCCGATGAGATCCAGTCCGGCTTCGGCCGTACCGGGCAGCGTTTTGCGTTCAGCCGTCTGGGCATCGAACCGGATCTGATTCTGCTGGGCAAAAGCATTGCGGGCGGCATCCCGCTGGGCGCGGTGGTGGGTCGCAAGCCGTTGCTGGACAACCTGCCCAAGGGCGGCCTGGGCGGCACCTATTCCGGCAACCCGATTGGCTGCGCAGCGGGCCTCGCGTCACTGGCGCAGATGACCGATGCCAACCTTTCCAGTTGGGGCGAGCAGCAGGAGCGCGCCATCGTTTCACGCTATGAAGCCTGGCGGGCGAGCAAACTGTCGCCGTATCTGGGCAGGCTGACCGGGGTCGGCTGCATGCGCGGTATCGAACTGATCACGCCGGAGGGCGAGCCCGGCACCCGACCGCTCGCCGAACTGCTGAGCTCAGCGAGGAACGCCGGGCTGCTGCTGATGCCCAGTGGCAAATCGCGGCACATTATCCGCCTGCTGATCCCGCTGACCATCGAACCCGACGTGCTGCACGAAGGGCTGGATATTTTCGAGCGCTGCCTGGCAGCGCTGGCTTGAACCCGTACGGAGAAAACACCCTGATGAGCACAGCACGCTTTGCCGACCCGGACCAGATCCGCGCGGGCTTTTCTCGCGCCATGTCGCAGATGTACAAGCACGAAGTGCCGCTGTACGGCACGCTGATGGCGCTGGTGAGTGAAGTCAACGAACAGGTCATGAGCCATGACAGCAGTGTGCTGGACAGCCTGCGCCAGACCGGTGAAATCCAGCGCCTGGACATGGAACGGCACGGTGCGATCCGCGTCGGCACGGCACAGGAACTGGCCACCCTCGCCCGCCTGTTCGCGGTCATGGGCATGCAGCCGGTGGGTTACTACGACCTGAGCGCGGCCGGCGTGCCGGTTCACTCCACCGCCTTTCGCGCCGTGCATGAGCAGGCGCTGCAGGTCAGTCCGTTTCGGGTGTTCACCTCGTTGCTGCGTCTGGAACTGATCGAAAGCGACAGCCTGCGTGAGTTCGCCAGTCAGGTGCTGGGCAAACGCAGTATCTTCACGCCCGGCGCCCTGGCGTTGATCGAGAAGCATGAAGCAGACGGCGGCTTGAGCGAAGCCGATGCGGCCGAGTTCATTCAGCAGGCGCTGGAAACCTTTCGCTGGCACAACACGGCGACCGTTTCGCTGGACGACTATCAGAAGCTGAACACTCAGCATCGCCTGATCGCTGATGTGGTGGCGTTTCGCGGCCCGCACATCAACCACCTGACGCCTCGCACGCTGGACATCGATGCGGTTCAGGCCGGCATGCCCGGCAAGGGCATCACCCCCAAAGCGGTGGTTGAAGGGCCGCCACGTCGCCAGTGCCCGATTCTGCTGCGCCAGACCAGCTTCAAGGCGCTGGAAGAACCGATTGCCTTCATCGGCCAAGGTGGCAGTCGGTCGGGCAGCCACTCGGCACGCTTCGGCGAGATCGAACAGCGTGGCGCCGCACTGACGCCCAAAGGCCGCGAGCTGTATGACCGGCTGCTGAACGAAGCTCGCGACGCGCTGGGCGAGTTCCCCAATGAGGCCAATGCCGTGCGCTATGCCGGGCTGCTGGAAGAGACGTTCAAGGCGTTCCCGGACAGCCACGCTGAAATGCGCAGGCAGGGTCTGGCCTACTTCCGCTATTTCCCGACCGAATCAGGCATCGCAGTGCGCGCATCAGGCAGTCTGGAGCAGCTTGTCGAAGCCGGTCATGTGCGCTTCGAACCACTGGTGTACGAAGACTTTTTGCCGGTCAGTGCGGCGGGTATCTTCCAGTCCAACCTGGGCGATAACGCACAGGCGCATTACGCGACGAATTCGAATCAGCAGGATTTCGAGCGGGCGCTGGGACGCGGGACGCTTAACGAACTGGACCTGTATGCCGATACCCAGCGGCGCTCCCTGGAGGAATGCGCCAAGGCGCTGGAGCTGAGCAGTCCCGCCTGCTAATTAGTGAGAGCGAGCTTGCTCGCGAAGACGATGTTTCAGGCGATGCATTTTGGCGCCCATACCGACTTTTTCGCGAACAAGTTCGCTCCTACGGCCTTCGGCCAGAATCAAACGCGCACTTGTGTATAACGATGAGCGCTCTGCGTCACATTCCCGGTTCGCTCCCCCTTGGGCAAAAGGCCGTTTTGATTCTGCCCAACGGGCGTAGGAGCGGACTTGTCCGCGAAGGGGCCGCAAGCCTTCCCGAGAATGTATCGCCTGAAACATCGTCTTCGCGAACGAGTTCGCTCCTACGGCCTTCGGCCAGAATCAAAAGCGCACTTGTGCATAATGATGAGCGCTCTGCGTCACATTCCCGGTTCGCTACCCCTTGTCCAGAAGGCCGTCTTGGTTCTGCCCAACGGGCGTAGGAGCGGACTTGTCCGCGAAGGGGCCGCAAGCCTTCCCGAGAATGTATCGCCTGAAACATCGTCTTCGCGAACAAGTTCGCTCCTACGGCCTTCGGCCAGAATCAAACGCGCATTTGTGTATAACGATGAGCGCTCTGCGTCACATTCCCGGTTCGCTACCCCTTGGGCAAAAGGCCGTTTTGATTCTGCCCAACGGGCGTAGGAGCGGACTTGTCCGCGAAGGGGCCGCAAGCCTTCCCGAAAATATATCGCCTGAAAAATCGTCTTCGCGAACAAGTTCGCTCCTACGGCCTTCGGCCAGAATTAAAAGCGCACTTGCGCATAATGATGAGCGCGCTGCGTCACATTCCCGGTTCGCTACCCCTTGTCCAGAAGGCCGTCTTGATTCTGCCCAACGGGCGTAGGAGCGGACTTGTCCGCGAAGGGGCCGCAAGCCTTCCCGAGAATGTATCGCCTGAAACATCGTCTTCGCGAACGAGTTCGCTCCTACGGCCTTCGGCCAGAATCAAAAGCGGACTTGTGCATAACGATGAGCGCTCTGCGTCACATTCCCGGTTCGCTCCCCCTTGGGCAAAAGGCCGTTTTGATTCTGCCCAACGGGCGTAGGAGCGGACTTGTCCGCGAAGGGGCCGCAAGCCTTCCCGAGAATGTATCGCCTGAAACATCGTCTTCGCGAACGAGTTCGCTCCTACGGCCTCCGGCCAGAATCAAAAGCGGACTTGTGCATAATGATGAGCGCTCTGCGTCACATTCCGGAGCGTTCTGTGTTCTGTTTAAAGCAACGATAAATAAAATTCGCAATATTGGTGTGCAACCTCGCGCTATGCATACTGCGATGGCGTGTGGACAGCAAAGTGCCGTATTCAAAGGCTCATCCCTTCAAATAGCGCACCCTGTGATCCCCTTGCGAAGGCTCGAAGCAGCCTGGGTCTGGATCACATTCAGACCTCATAAAAATACCTGGCCGGATAACGGTCTCCATGACTTCATGGACTTTCCAACGCTGCCCTGGCGCTTCACCGCGCCGACCTGAAAAACAGAATAACGATTGATAAGGCCTGAAAAAGGTCATTCAGCAGGCAAGGGGATCATCATGCAAAACTCACACGCTGCAGTGTCGGGTGACAATCAGGCCGTTTCATCGACGGTGAAACTGTATGTCTGGGCCGCCATTATCCTCACCATTGCTGAAATGATCGGTGCAGTCAGTATTCCGCTGGGCCCCGGCAAGGTGGTGCTGTTGCCGATGGTCTGGGCGCTGCTGCTGGGCGCGATGATCGGCCTTGCCAGCCGTCGTATGCCGGGCACCATTGGCATCGACCACGGCACGCAATTGCGCTCGGCCTCCATCCTGCAACCTGCCCTGCTGCTGTTCATCGCCAAGCTCGGTCTGGTGGTCGGTGGCTCGCTGCCGGTGGTGTTCGCTTCCGGGTGGGCGCTGATGTTTCAGGAGTTCGGCCACTTCGTCGGTACCGTGATGCTCGGTCTGCCGGTGGCGTTGATGCTCGGTATCAAGCGCGAAGCCATTGGTGCGACCTTCTCGGTCGGCCGTGAGCCGAGCCTGGCAATCATCGGCGAACGCTATGGCATGGACTCACCGGAAGGTCGCGGCGTATTGGCCGAATACCTGACGGGCACCCTGTTCGGCGCGCTGTTCATTGCGATTGTCGCCGGGTTTATCGCCAGCCTGGGGATCTTCCATCCCAACTCGCTGGCGATGGGCTCAGGCATCGGCTCGGGCAGCATGATGGCCGCCGCTGCCGGGGCGATTGCCGCGCAACAGATACCGGAAGTCGCCAAGGAAGTCATGACCCTGGCGGCAGCCTCGAACCTGATCACCACCACCATCGGCACCTACTTCACCCTGTTCATCTCCCTGCCCCTGGCGGTCTGGGGCTATCGTGTGCTCGAGCCGCTGATCGGCCGTACCACCAAAGCCTCCATGAGCGAGGAAGGCCTGCGCCACAGCGACGTGTCGCTGGAGGTGCCGGAACTGGGCTGGTCGGGCAAGATCAGTGCCTGGCTGGCGGCGGGGGCACTGGCGCTGATTGCCAACTATGTCGGCTACAAGACGCTGTCGGCCGATGCCTTCACCGGCATGGGCATCATGATTTTCTGTGCCTTCGTGGGTGAGGTGCTGTGCAACCTGCTGCGCCGCAAGATCCCGGCGGTGTGCATGGTGTCGCTGGTAGCGATGTTCCTGACGTCGCCGGCCTGCCCCTGGGCCGCCGAGATTGCGCGGATCACCGGCTCGATCAACCTGCTGGCGGTCATCACCCCGATGCTGACCTTCGCCGGCCTGTCGATTGCCAAGGACCTCCCGGCCTTCCGCCGCCTGGGCTGGCGGATTGTGCTGGTGTCGTTCCTCGCCAACTTCGGTACGTTCATCGGCGCAGTATTGATCGCCGAGCTGTTCCATTGATCCGCACCGCCTGATTCGGCGCGAGTCAGCCCTGCGCCTCGTTCACCAGCCAGTCATGCACTGCGCGACGTGACGGGGTGCTGAGCGCCCCTTCACGATAGGCCAGCACGTATTTCTTTCTGGCCTTGATCGGATGACCGAACGGCACGATCAACAAGCCCTGCTCCAGCTCATCGGTGATCAGCGCCTTGCGCGCAATAGCCACACCCATGCCCATGCGCGCGGCGTCGATGGTCAGGTGATTACGGTTGAACGTATGGCCGCGACGCACGTCGATGCCATCGGCACCGATGGCCGTCAGGTAGAACTCCCACTCCGCATACTCATAGCTGCCGCGCCAGGCAGTGATGTCGTGCAACAACGGAAAGTGCACCAGCTGACTGGGCGTATCCAGCGGCGGCTTGCCCACCAGCAGGTCTGGCGAGCAGACTGCGAACAGCTCCTCTTCCAGCAAGGGCGTAGTCGACAATCCCGGATAGCTGCCGTCGTTCAGGTCGATGGCCAGATCGAAATCGTCATCACGCAACGAGCCGCTGCTGTCCTCGGCAATGATCCGCAACTGGATGTCCGGAAACGCCGCCTGCAAGCGTGGCAGGCGCGGCATCAGCCATTTGCTCAGGAATGATGGGATGCAACGCAGCTTGAACACCCCGCCGATACGCCCGGAATACAGCAGGCGCAGTTCTTCGCTGATACGGCTCTGCACTTCGTTGGCGACCACCGCCAGACGCTGACCTTCAGCGGTCAGCTCAAGCCCGCGCCCGACCCGGTGAAACAGCGCAAAGCCCAGGCGCTCTTCGAGCTGGCGCATCTGCTGGCTGATCGCGCCGGGGGTGACGTGCAATTCTTCCGCGCAGCGGGTGAAGGACAGGTGACGGGCCGCGCAGGCGAACACCTGTAGCCAGGCGTGCATCTGTGCGTTGAAGATTCTGCTCATTGAAGAGTTCCGCTAAAGCGTTGCATAGCAACAATCGTTTGTCGTTTCGACAGCCGAAGCCAAAGATGAGTAACAGAAAAAGGGGAATACCAAATTCCCGTGCATCATCTCACCTGAAGGACCTTCGTGATGGCTATCAGCGTCTTCGACATGTTCAAAATCGGCATCGGGCCGTCCAGTTCCCACACCGTCGGGCCAATGCGCGCCGGTGCGCTGTTCGTGACCGAGCTGCGCAACCACAACCGGTTGCACAGCGTAGAACGGATCGAGGTGCGATTGTACGGTTCTCTATCGGCCACGGGCATTGGTCACGGCAGCGATCGCGCAACGGTCATGGGCCTGATGGGCGAATGGCCGGACCAGATCGACCCCAGCCAGGTCAACCAGCGCATCGACACGCTGCGTGCCGATAACCAGCTGATGCTGGCGGGCGAACAGGCCATCACCTTCGTCTGGGAGCGGGACATGTGCCTGCTCGATGAAAGCCTCCCCTACCATCCCAACGGCATGACCCTGTGTGCCTACGGCAAGAACGGCGAACTTCACGAGCAGACCTACTATTCGGTGGGCGGCGGCTTTGTGATCGACGCCGAACAGGCCGCCAGCGGCGTGCTGGACAACGACACAACCGTCCTGCCCTATGATTTTTTCAGTGGCGCGCAGTTGCTCAAGCTGTGCAAGACCCACGGCATGAGCATTTCCGAGCTGATGATGGCCAATGAAAAGGTCTGGCGCAGCGAGGAGGAAATCCGCGAGAAAATCATGGTGATCTGGGCCGCGATGCGCGCTTGCGTCGACAAGGGCCTGGTGGAAACCGGCATCCTGCCCGGTGGCCTGAACGTGCGGCGGCGTGCCTACCGCCTGCATCAGAACCTGCAGAACCTGGATAACCCCAACGTAATCGGCTCGACCCTGAGCGCCATGGAATGGGTCAACCTGTTCGCCCTCGCAGTCAACGAAGAAAACGCCGCAGGCGGGCGCATGGTGACCGCGCCCACCAACGGCGCAGCTGGCATCGTGCCCGCCGTGCTGCATTACTTCATGAAATTCAAACCCACGGCCAATGACGATGACGTGGTGCGCTTTTTCCTGAGCGCCGCCGCGGTCGGCATTCTGTGCAAGAAAAACGCCTCGATTTCCGGTGCCGAGGTCGGTTGTCAGGGCGAGGTAGGATCGGCCTGCGCAATGGCCGCCGCCGGTCTGGCGGAGATCCTCGGCGCGACGCCCGAGCAGGTAGAGAACGCTGCCGAGATTGGCCTGGAGCATAATCTGGGGCTGACCTGCGACCCGGTCGGCGGGCTGGTGCAGATCCCCTGCATCGAACGCAATGCGATTGCTGCCGTAAAGGCCATCAATGCCGCCCAGATGGCCCTGCGCGGCGACGGCGAGCACCACATCTCGCTGGACCACGCCATCCGCACCATGCGTGACACCGGCGCCGACATGCACGACAAATACAAGGAAACCTCACGCGGCGGCCTGGCGGTCAACCTGATCGAGTGCTGACAGACATCCACCGGCGTCGCGACGTATTCGAGAGCGTCCGGGACGGTACATCCCCTGCGGATGTACCGTCCTTTTCGCGAACCGCGTCGCTCCTATGACCTACGGCCAGCATCAAAGGCAGCCGCAAGCGCGAGAGCCATTCAAGCCACCGGCAAACACTGCTCCACCAGCGAGGTCCAGACCGCAACGCCGGGCTCAATCACCTGGTCGTTGAAGTCGTAGTAAGGGTTGTGCAACGCCGCTGACGGCTTCTCGCCGTCGACGCCCATCCAGATGTAAGCACCGGGACAGGCATGCAGCATGAAGGCGAAGTCTTCAGAGGCCATCGACGGGTTGCAGCCCCACTGCACGTTGGCCTCGCCGACTGCGGCGACTGCTGCACGACGGATCGTGGCAGCCGCTTCGACGTGGTTTTCGGTCACCGGGTAGCCGACGTTGTAAACCAGCTCGCCGCGCACGCCGAAGGCCGTCGGCAAACGCTCGACGAACTCGCCGATCAGTTGCTGAACCTTTTCGCGCACAGGGGTTTGCAGGCAGCGCACGGTGCCACGCAACGTGGCGGTTTCCGGGATCACGTTGATCGCCTCGCCGGCATTGAACTGAGTGATGCTGACCACCGCCGAATCGAGCGGCGACAGGCGCCGGGAGACAATGGTTTGCAGCCCCAGCACCAGCTCGGCCGCGGCCACGATCGGATCATTGCCCTTGTCCGGCATGGCCGCATGGCTGCCTTTGCCGGTCAGGGTGATTTCAAAGGTGTCGAGCGACGCCATCATCGGCCCCGGATTGATCACCACCTTGCCCGCAGGCACACCCGGCCAGTTGTGCAGGCCGTAGATGGCTTCCATCGGAAAGCGTTCGAACAGTCCGTCTTCGATCATTCGCTGTGCGCCGCCGAGGTTCTCTTCGGCAGGCTGGAAGACGAAATGCACCGTGCCGCGAAAGCGCCGAGTCTCGGCCAGATGCCTCGCGGTGGCCAGCAGGATCGCGGTGTGGCCATCATGGCCGCAGGCGTGCATGCAGCCCTTGTGGGTCGACTTGTGAACGCTGTCGCCCAGCTCCTGAATCGGCAAGGCATCCATGTCGGCACGCAGGCCGATGGTCGGACCGTCGCCGTTACGCAGGGTGCCAACCACGCCAGTGCCGCCCAGCCCACGGTGAATCTCGATGCCGAAACCGCTCAGCAACTCAGCCACCTTGTCGGAGGTTTTCAGCTCCTGAAACCCCAGTTCCGGCGCGGCATGGAGGGTGCGGCGCCACACGGTTGCTTCGTCAATCAACGTCTTTGAAATGGACATGTGCTTACTCCAGACTCGCGCCGTAGCCAAAGCTGGCGGCTGGCTTGGCGGCGGTTTCGACCCAGACGCTTTTCACTTCACTGTACTCGCGCAGGGCATCCAGACCGGAAGACCGGCCATAACCACTCTCACCATAGCCGCCGAACGGCGAACTGACGTGAATAGTCTTGTAACCGTTGACCCAGAAGGTCCCGGCCCGCACTTGTCTGGCAACGCGGTGAGCGCGGCCGACATCGCGGGTCCAGACACCACCGGCCAGGCCGAAACGGCTGTCGTTGGCGATGCGGATCGCGTCCTCTTCGTCTTTGAATGGAATCGCCACCACCACCGGGCCGAAGATTTCTTCCTGCGCGCAGTACAGCGCGTTGGTGCCTGCCAGGACGGTCGGATTGATGTAGTAACCGGGTTTTTCCGGGATCGGATCAGCGTGCTCGCCCACCAGCTTCGCGCCGTCTTTGAGCGCCTGCTCGACCATGTTTTTCACGTGGTTGTATTGCTTGGCGTTGTTGATCGGGCCGATCTGGGTTTCCGGATCGCTCGGGTCACCAACCTTGAACTGCGTCGCAGCCACCGCCAGGGCATTGGTGAACTTCTCGAAGATCGATTCCTGCACCAGCAGCCGCGAACCGGACACACAACTCTGCCCGGCACCGGAAAAGATCGCGGCCTGGGCACCGCGCAAGGCGACTTCCAGGTCGGCGTCGTCGAACACGATGTTGGCCGACTTGCCGCCCAGCTCCAGCACCGCAGGAATGCAACGCTGCGCCGCTGCCACGGCGATATGCCGGCCAGTGGCTGGCGAGCCGACGAACACCACCTTGCGAATGTCAGCCTTGGCGATGAACGCCTGGCCGATGGAATGACCGAAACCGGCAATCACGTTGACCAGCCCTTTCGGCACGCCGGCCCGCTCGATCAGCACGCCGACCATCAGCGAGCTGAGCGGGGTCAGCTCCGACGGTTTGAGAATGACCGCGTTGCCCGCTGCAATCGCTGGGGCGATCTGCCAGCCACAGGTGAAGATCGGCGCATTCCAGGGCGTAATCTGCAACACCGTGCCCAACGGTTCGTAGGTCACATAGTTCAGGTGCGTGGTCGGCACCGGGATGATCTCGCCGTGCAGCTTGTCCGCCCAGCCGGCGTAATATTCGAACATCTCGGCCACTTTCAGGACTTCGACGCGGGCGTCACGGATCGGCTTGTTGGCGGTCAGGGATTCGATCTGCGCGAGGTTTTCCAGCTCGTCACGAATCAGATTGCCCACCTGATACATGGCGCGGCCACGTGCCTGAGCGGTCAGTGCCCACCATTGTTGTTGCGCAGCTTTTGCGGCCTTGTCGGCCACTTCAACCAACGACTCGTCGGCGTCAGGGAAACTCAGCAGCAGGCTGTCGTCATGGGCATTGCGCACTTCGACGGGCGCGCCGTGGCCTTCGATGAACTGGCCGCCGACGTAACTGGCGATGACACTGCGATCGCCCCAGTAAGGACGCATCAGTTCGAGGATTCTTGCAGTGCTCATCGCTTATTCTCCATGACCGTAAAGTTTGCCATCGGTGCGTTGCACGATGGCGCAGAAGTCTTCGTTGTCCGCCAGGGTTTCACTGCTGGCCTGCCACAACTGCGCGACGACGCGCGACAGCGGCAGGTCCATGTCCAGGCTGTCCGCCAGATCGCTGGCCAGGCCGACGTCCTTGCGCATCAGGCCCATGGTGAAACCGGAGTCATAGGCCTTGTTGAGTACCCAGGTCGGGAACATCACTTGCGTGGCCCCGCTGCGTCCGGAACCGGCATTCAGACCCTGCAGAAGTTTTTCCGGATCGACCCCTGCACGCGCGGCCATCGCCACGGCTTCGGCAGTGCTGATCAGGTGACAGGCGGCGAGCATGTTGTTGGCGATCTTGGCGACGTTGCCAGCGCCACATTGCCCGACGTGTACGCGTGTCCCGCTCATGCCTTCCAGGACCGGCATGGCGCGCGCCAGGTCAGCGTCCTCGGCACCGATCACCATCGACATGCTGCCGGTGGCAGCGCCTTTCGGGCCGCCAGACACCGGCGCGTCGATGAAGGCGATGCCGTTCTTCGCCAGTTCGGCGGCGACCTTACGGCTCATTTCCGGCGTCGACGTCGTGGTATCGACGACGATAAGGCCCTTGCGACCCACCTCGTTGATGCCACCCGCGCCGAGGCACACCGACTCCACGTGCTCGGCCTTGGGCAGCGAGAGGATCAGAATGTCCACGCCTTGAATCAGTTGCGTGCGGTCGGCAACCGGCTTGACGCCCTTGCTTTCGGCCTGGGCCAGCGCGGCCTGCGACAGGTCGAAGCCGCTGACATCAAAGCCCTTGCCGGCCAGCGTGGCCGCCATGCCGCCGCCCATGTTGCCCAGTCCGATCACACCTGCTTTCAAAGTCATGTCTGCATCCCGATCAAAGATTTTGTACGAATTAGAGGATGACGCTGCGGGCCCATGCGGCCGGCAATGTGCTGGTGATTCGAGTATGGACAGCGCTCTCCCCTCTCAGCAATAATCCAAAAATCGAATTTATGTTGCCTTTAGCGCAACACTGGAAGCCCATGAGCCTCGTTCAAGATCGACGCATCCTGTACTTTTTCGAAGCCGTACGATTGGGCAGCGTCCGGGCTGCCGCCGACTTCCTCAACGTTGCGCCTTCGGCGGTCAGCCGCCAGATCGCGCAACTGGAACAGGAGCTGGGTTCCCCCCTGCTGGAGCGCCATCGACGCGGCGTCAAGCCGACCGAGGCGGGCGACAAGGTGCTGGCCTATTACCGCCAGCGACTGACGCAGCAGGAGGTCCTGCTGGATTCGATTCAGGCGCTGAAAGGCTTGCACAGCGGCTCGGTGACGCTGGTCTCCGGGGAGGGTTTTCTGGAAAGTCTCGCGCAGCCGCTGGCCCGGTTTTCTGAGCTGTACCCCAGGATCGAACTGATCGTGAACGTCTGCGGCAGCAACGAAGTGATTCGCCAGGTGGTCGAGGATGAAGCGCACATCGGTCTGGTCTTCAACCCGGCTGCCGACCCGAAAATCCGTTCGCATGCGCATCAGCGTCAACCGGTCTGTGTGATCACTGCGCCTGATCATCCGCTGACCGACGAACCAAGCCCGATACAGCTGCGGGCACTTGAGGACTACCGTGTCGCCCTGCCTGCGGTGTCTTACGGTATCCGCCAGATTCTGCTGCAAGCCGAGCACCAGCTGGGCATCACCGTGCAGCCGACGCTGACCTGCAGCACCTTCGCGATGCTCAAGCACTTCGCCATGCAAGGGGGCGTCACGCTGCTGCCGACCTTTGTCGTGGAGGAAGAGATAAAAGCCGGCACATTGCGTGCCCTGCCCTTGCAGCATGAGGTGTTCAGCAGCCCGCAAACCCACCTGATCAGCCGCCTGGGCCGTCAGCTCAGCGTTGGTGCCAACCGCCTGATGGGCATGCTGTTGCAGGATATGACAGCGTTCCGCAACTGACCTACCGTTAGTCCGCGCGTCAAGCAATCGCGCTGAACCAACAAAAAGCTCATGGTTCATCTTCAGTAACGGAGCGGAATTCCTGCTGCCACTGAGGATTGATCATGAGAGCTTTGACTTACCACGGCGCGAACAGTGTAAAAGTCGATACAGTGCCGGACCCTGTGATCGAGCAAGCGGATGACATCATTCTGCGCGTAACGGCGACCGCTATCTGCGGTTCCGACCTGCACTTGTATCGCGGCAAAATCCCTACGGTTGAACACGGCGACATCTTCGGTCACGAGTTCATGGGCGTCGTGGAAGAGACCGGCTCGGCCGTCACGGCTGTAGCCAAAGGCGATCGCGTGGTGATCCCGTTCGTCATCGCCTGCGGCAGCTGCTTTTTCTGCAACCTCGACCAGTTCGCGGCCTGCGAAACCACCAATACCGGACGTGGCGCGATCCTCAACAAAAAGTCGATCCCACCAGGGGCGGCGCTGTTCGGCTTCAGCCATCTGTATGGCGGCGTTCCGGGCGGCCAGGCTGAATACGTGCGAGTGCCCAAGGCCAACGTTGGTCCGTTCAAGGTGCCAGGCACGCTGGCTGACGAGAAGGTTCTGTTCCTCTCCGATATTCTCCCCACCGCCTGGCAGGCTGTACTCAACGCCGGGATTGGCCAGGGTTCGACGGTTGCCATTTACGGCGCTGGCCCGGTGGGTCTGATGAGCGCAGCGTGCGCAAAAATGCTCGGTGCGGAAAAGATCTTCATGGTCGATCACCATCCGTATCGTCTGGCCTATGCGCAGAAAACTTACGGCGTGATCCCGATCAATTTTGATGAAGACGATGATCCGGCTGACACGATCATTCGCCAGACCGCCGGCATGCGCGGCGTGGATGGCGTAATCGACGCGGTGGGTTTCGAGGCCAAAGGCAGCACCACGGAAACCATCCTTGCCACGCTGAAGCTGGAAGGCAGCAGCGGCAAGGCATTGCGTCAGTGCATCGCAGCAGTACGACGCGGCGGCGTGGTCAGTGTGCCGGGGGTATATGCCGGGTTCATCCATGGCTTCATGTTCGGCGATGCGTTCGACAAGGGCCTGACCTTCAAAATGGGCCAGACCCACGTGCATCGCTTCATGCCTGAATTGCTGGAACACATCGAGGCCGGCCGCCTGGAACCCGAAGCCATTATCACGCACCGGATGTCACTGGAAGATGCCGCAAAGGGCTACAAGCTGTTCGACAAGAAGGAAGAGGATTGCCGCAAGGTCATCCTGACGCCTGGCAACAACACCATTGTGGTGCCGGACGACACGACTGAAGCCCTGGTCGGGGGTGGCGTGCCGGCTATGTAAGGTACGGGTTCGCCTTTGATTCTGGCCTAAGGCCGCAGGAGCGAACGTGTTCGGGAACGGTATTGCAGACGATGTATGTTCATCGTTCATGCCACCCCTTTCGCGAACAAGTTCGCTCCTACGCCCTGCGGGCAGAAGCTTGAAAACGGTGTTTCAGACGATGTATGTTCATCGTTCATGCCGCCCCTTTCGCGAACACGTTCGCTCCTACGCCCTCCGGGCAGAAGCCTGAAAACGGTGTTTCAGACGATGTATGTTCATCGTTCATGCCACCCCTTTCGCGAACACGTTCGCTCCTACGCCCTGCGGGCAGAAGCTTGAAAACGGTGTTTCAGACGATGTATGTTCATCGTTCGTGCCGCCCCTTTCGCGAACACGTTCGCTCATACGCCCTGCGGGCAGAGGTCTGAGAACAGTATTTCAGACGATGTATGTTCATCGTTCATACAGCCCCCTTCGCGAACAAGTTCGCTCCTACGCCCTGCGGGCAGAGGCCTGAAAACGGTGTTTCAGACGATGTATGTTCATCGTTCATGCCGCCCCCTTCGCGAACAAGTTCGCTCCTGCGCCCTGCGGGCAGAAGCTTGAAAATGTCACTACCACGCAGAGCGCTCATCGTTATGCGCACGTTCGCTTTTGACTCTGGCCGTAGGCCGTAGGAGCGAACTTGTTCGCGAACGGTATTGCAGACGATGTATGTTCATCGTTCATGCCGCCCCTTTCGCGAACAAGTTCGCTCCTGCGCCCTGCGGGCAAACGCCATCACCGGCTCAGGTAGGCAAACCGGCCTTTGAACGGTTTGCTGATGGGGTCGGCCAGGTCGCCGTGTTTGCTGGTGGTCAGGCCCAGATCCACCAGCGATTCGGCCAGTTTCACTGCCGCTGCCACGCCGTCGATGACCGGCAGGCCTATCGCTTCGCTCAGTTGCCTGCCCAGATCCGCCATCCCGCCGCAACCCAGCACAATGGCTCCCGCCCCTTCGTCGTCACGGGCGCGACGGGCCTGTTCGGCCATGCATTCGATGAGCTCCGGCCCGCTTTCCTCCAGCGCCAGCACCGGCAGATCGATACAGCGCACCGATGTGCATAACTCACTGAAGCCATAACGCTGCAGCAAGTGCTCGGCGATGATCCGCGTGCGGGTCAGCGTCGTGACCACGGCGAAACGGGTAGAAATCAGGCTGGCCATATGAAAGGCCGCTTCGGCGATGCCGATCACCGGGGCACTAGCGTACTCGCGTGCCGCCAGCAGCCCGGGGTCGCCGAAACAGGCGATGATGTGCGCGTCGACCTGTTGCTCGCGGCCCTTGCGCACTTCTTCCAGCACGCCCAGCGTTGCTATCGCCTCATCGAAATGGCCTTCGATGGACACCGGGCCATCCGCAGGACTGCAGGCGATGATCTGTGTGCCTGGGCGCGCCACGGCTTGCGCGGCCAGACCGATCTTGTGGGTCATGGCTTCGCTGGTATTGGGGTTGATCACTTGAATACGCACCAGAACTCCTTCAGCGCCGTTTGAAAATGCTATGAAAATCCACTGTCTCGCTGAGCGGCGCATCCACATTCAGGCTGGCGCGGATGCGGCGCAAATGCTCGGCCATCCATTCGCGCGCCTGTTCGCCCTGCCCGCTTTCGAGCAAGGCCAGCAAGTCGACATGCTGGCCACAATCACACCCGACACTGCGTCGCGAACCGTACACCGCAACAATCAACGAGGATCGCGTGGTGAGCTGCGCGACCTGTTCGGTCAACACCTGATTGCCCGCCAGCGCGCTCAACTGCACATGAAAGCGCGCCGAAAGTTGAATCGCTTCGCTGTGGCGCCCCGCGTGTTGCGCCTCATGCTCCTGATCGCAAAGCGCACGCAGTGCATCCAGACGCCGGCCGCCGACTCGCGTGGCGATCTCGGCCATCAGCGCGGGCTCGATCAGTTGCCTGGCACCCAATACATCCTGTGCTTCCTGAGCCGACGGTTGCGCGACCTCCGCGCCGCGCTTGGGGCGCAGGGTCACCAGCCGTTCCAGCGCCAGACGCTGCAAGACCTTGCGAATGCCGGTGCGGCTGATCTCGAACACTTCGGCCAGTGCGTCCTCGGGCAAGCGCGTTCCCGGAGCGAGCCGGTGTTCGACGATGGCTTCCAGAACATGCTGGTAAATCTGTTCATCACGGCCCTTTTCAGCGGCAGAAGGCGTGAGAAACAACGGGGCACTGTCAGGTCGGATCATGGCTTCACATCACATTGGCATTACAGATCGTATACAAGAATAGTGCCTGATACGGAACATGATGAGTAGCGCGATTTGAATAACTGGCCAGAGAGCCACTCAACTGAAAACGAATAAATCGCACCGTAAATGAGCAAAAGCGCCCTGTTTACGTGCACTTCAAATCACTGCTCGGACTTGCCCGTTTTACCCGCCTGTCTCAGTAAAAACGCCCTAAAACAAGACTCGCAGCCATTCCCTACCAACGAGAAATCGTATGGCACATGTTTTGCGTACACGATCGTATACAAAAAAATCATCGATCGTACTCCGATCCCGTCACGACACACCGAGGGAGTCACGCAATGACAGATCAACGCCCGGCCGGGTACAGCCCGCGCCTGCACAACCACGATCTGGGGCCGGTGCCGCAGAAGTGGACCTGGTACAACATTCTGGCGTTCTGGATGAGCGATGTGCACAGCGTCGGCGGCTACGTTTTTGCCGCCAGTCTGTTCGCCCTGGGCCTGGCCAGTTGGCAGGTGCTGATCGCCCTGCTGGTGGGGATCTGCATCATTCAGGTGATTGCCAACCTGGTCGCCAAACCCAGTCAGCAAGCCGCCGTGCCCTACCCGGTCATCTGCCGCCTGGCTTTCGGCGTGTTCGGTGCCAACATTCCCGCCATCATTCGCGGGCTGATCGCGGTGGCGTGGTACGGCATTCAAACCTACCTGGCGTCCAGCGCACTGGTGATCGTGGTGCTGCGCTTCTTCCCGGAACTGGCCGTCTATCAAAGCGTGACATTTCTCGGACTGTCCTGGCTCGGCTGGTTCGGCTTTCTGGCGTTGTGGGTGGTGCAAGCCGCGGTGTTCTGGACGGGTATGGAGTCGATCAGGCGCTTCATCGACTGGGCCGGCCCTGCCGTTTATGCGGTGATGTTCGCTCTGGCAGGCTGGATTGTCTGGCGCGCCGGCTGGGACAACATCAGTTTTACTCTGGCTGAAAAGGAGTTGTCCGGCTGGGCAGCGTTCGGCCAGGTGGTCATGGCCATTGCGCTGGTGGTCTCGTATTTCTCCGGGCCGACGCTGAACTTCGGTGATTTCAGCCGCTATTGCCGCAGCATGGCCGACGTGCGCCGCGGCAATTTCTGGGGCTTACCGGTGAATTTTCTGGCGTTTTCACTGGTAACAGTGGTGATCGTCTCGGGCACGTTGCCGATTTTCGGTGAGATGATCCACGACCCGATTGCGACCGTCGCGCGCATCGACAACACCACGGCCGTGCTGCTCGGCGCCTTCACCTTCGTCACCGCCACGGTAGGCATCAATATCGTCGCCAACTTCGTTTCCCCCGCCTTCGACTTCGCCAACGTGGCGCCCAGCCGCATCAGCTGGCGGGCAGGCGGCATGATCGCAGCGGTAGCGTCGATCTTCATTACGCCCTGGAACCTGTTCAACAACCCTGAAGTGATTCACTACACCCTCGACGTGCTGGCGGCCTGTATCGGCCCACTGTTCGGCATCCTGCTGGTGGATTACTACCTGATCAAGAAGCAGCAGATCGATGTGGATGCCCTGTTCGATGACACGCCAAGCGGTCGCTACTGGTACACCAACGGCGTGAACTGGATCGCGGTCAAGGCATTGCTGCTCACCGCACTGGTCGGTCTGTGCTTCACCTTTGTCGAGTGGTTCAAGCCGATTGCCAACTTCGCCTGGTTTACCGGCTGCATCCTGGGCGGCGCAGTGTTTTACGCGTTGACCCGCTGGTCGCCCGTACAGGCTGCCAACCTTCCTGCGCCTGTCGGCCAGCATTGAGACGTCGCAAGACGCCAATACCTGAATGAAACCAGCGCTTTCAGAGGATTCGCCAAGCCCGGCATGACCTGAAAGCGCCGCCCTGCCTGCTCCGCTGAAAATAGCGCACGCCCCGGATGATATTAATTTAATATCATCCACTCCAGAATCATTGAATGATCGAGAGTCACTCATCGTTTTGTGAGGCCTGAAGCACAAAATAGAATAAATTTTGTACAACTTTCAGGCCGCTGCGCTGCCCTATGACTGAGTCTTTGTGAACCAGGCGTTCAAGTGGGTCGATAGTGATGAGCAATGATGTTTTTGGCGGCAGGCCATTCGCCCCCCAGCCACCCGTTCCCTCGGCGCAGGAAGCAGCCGAGCGGCTGCAACTTGCCCTGGAGTCAGGGGCGGTTGTCGGTACCTGGGTGTGGGACATCATTGCCGATCAGTTGACCGGCGATGAGCGTTTTGCCCGGACCTTCGGCTTGTGCCCGAAGCTGTGCGCCAAAGGTTTGCCACTGGAACTGGTGATTGCCTCCATTCATCCTGACGATTCGGCCAGAGTCGACAAGTCAATCGAGGAAGCGCTGCAGAGTAGCGAAACCTATCGATGCGAATACCGGGTTCTCCATGAAGACGGTATTTATCGCTGGATCGAAGCCAGCGGAAGAATCGAACGCGACAGTCGTGGCAAACCCATTCGCAGTCCGGGTGTATTGCTTGATATAGACGGCCGTCGCACTGCCGAAGACGAGCGCGACCGCCTCAACGAGTTGCTGAGAATATTCACAGCTGCCGTTCCCGGCGTTGTCTACGCCAAGGATCTCGAAGGTCGAATGCTGGTCGCCAATCGTGGCACCGCTGACCTGATCGGCAAGCCGCCCGAGTTTTTCATTGGCAAGACGGACCTGGAATTTCTGGATGATCAGGAACAGGCGCGGACGCTCATGGAAACCGACCGCCGGATCATGCAGAGCAATGTCAGCGAACAGATCGAAGAACAGGTCAACCTGGCTGACGGCTCTGCAGCGATATGGCTCTCGACCAAAGCGCCGCTGCTCGATGCCAGCGGCGACGTGATCGGTCTGATCGGCTCCTCTATCGATGTAACCGCCAGAAAAAAAGCCGAAGAAGCGGTCAGAGAACTCAACCAGACACTCGAACAGCGCATCGAACAAGCGGTTTTCGAACGCGAGCAGATCGAAGACGCCCTGCGTCACTCGCAGAAGATGGATGCCGTCGGACAACTGACGGGGGGCATCGCCCATGATTTCAACAACTTGCTGGCCGGCATTTCCGGCAGCCTGGAACTGATCACCAAACGCCTGGCCCAGGGCCGCGTCGGTGACGTCGACCGTTACGTGTCGGTCGCCCAGGGCGCAGTACGCCGCGCCGCATCGCTGACCCACCGCCTGCTGGCGTTCTCAAGACGCCAGACACTGTCGCCAAGAGTCACCGACGTGAACGGGTTGATTCATGACATGGAAGAGTTGATCGCGCGCACGGTCGGCCCGGAGATAGACATCAAGGTCGTCGCCCATGATGACCTGTGGCCCGCGCTGATCGATCATGCCCAGCTGGAAAGCTCGCTGCTTAACCTGTGCCTGAACGCCCGTGACGCAATGCCCAACGGCGGGCGCATTATCATCGAGACCGCCAATGCGTCCCTCGAAGAGTGCACCGACCCGGATCACGGCATTCCTGCCGGCGAGCACCTGAGCATCCGCGTGACCGACACGGGCATCGGCATGAGTCCGGACATTGCCGCCAAAGCGTTTGAACCATTCTTCACCACCAAGGCCATCGGTGCCGGCACCGGTCTCGGGCTGTCGATGGTGTATGGCTTTGTGCGCCAGTCCGGCGGGCAGATTCGCGTCGAGTCGGTCGAAGGCCAGGGCACCAGCGTGGTCATGCACCTGCCACGCCACACCGCTGAAAACGCTCCCCGCGCCGTTGAGCCGGAAGTCATCGAAGAGCCGCCGCATCACACCGGCGAAACCGTTCTGGTCGTAGACGACGAACCCTCGGTGAGGATGCTCGTCGCCGAAGTCATCAGCGGTCTGGGCTACAACTGCCTGGAGGCGGCAGACGCACAATCAGGCTTGCAGATCCTGCAGTCGGACACACGCATCGACCTGCTGATCAGTGACATAGGCTTGCCAGGCGGCATGAATGGCCGGGAAATGGCCGATGCGGCCGGTGACTGTCGACCTGGCTTGCCGACCCTGTTCATCACCGGTTACGCCAAGACATCCGTGCTGGACGATTGCCACCTGCGGCCTTGCACGCAAGTGCTGACCAAGCCGTTCGGGCTGGACGCGCTGGCCGGGCGAGTGACAGGTCTGATCGGCGCTGACGCGGTCGCCCGCGGGTATTCGTGAGGTGAACCCGACCACGCCGGATGGTCGGTATTTCGTGGTCAAGGGGCAACTCTGGCGGTGCTCCAATCCCTCGTTGAGCGACGACGTCCGCCAGAATCTGGTGGATGAGCTGATGGCTGCACGTCGTGCAGTCAAGGCCGCCAAGGCATACGAAGACCCCGCAGCCCTGAAGGCGGCTCGGGCCAGTGTCGACAAGGCCAAAGTTGCGCTGGGCGAGCGCGGTGAAGTCTGGTGGACCGATGGCACCGAGGATTTCAATCGGCGCAAGGTGAAAAACACGCCCTATGCCCAGTGGTACCTCGACCTGAATCACCCTGCCATCTGAAGCTGCCAGCCTGATTGGGGGCTGAAAGATGAAAAAATCAGGCCTTTTGTCATTTATATGACACATGACATTCATAAACGCCGATTCCCGCCGATAACCACCCCTGCTCCACCCACTACCTATGACCCCTTGCGCAATACCCCTCTAAAGGCTCATATCGGCATGAGAAAATCTTTAAAATTCAGCCATAAAATTCTCTTGGCGGCGTCCCTTGTGGTGATCGCCGCATTCACGCTATTCACGTTCTATAACGACTATCTGCAGCGCAATGCGTTGCACGTGCAGCTCAAGGAAAACCTTAACCAGACGAGCGAAAGTACCGCCGGCAATATCCGTAACTGGCTTTCAGGGCGAATTCTTCTGGTAGAGAACCTGGCGGAAAACGCGTCTTCGCCTCAGTCCCCGCAAGAGCAGAATCGGGTACTCGGGCAACCCACGCTGATCGCCACCTTCATGAGCATTTACCAGGGCAGAAGCGATGGCTCCTTCGTCACCCAGCCGCCTGATGACATGTCGGCCGACTACGACCCAAGAACCCGACCGTGGTATGTCGATGCCCTTCGCGCCGGCAAAACCATCCTGACCGAGCCGTATCTGGACGCCGTGACCAAGGGCCTGGTCGTGACCCTTGCCACACCGATCAAGGGAGACTCCGGCGTGTCCGGTGTAATTGGCGGCGACCTGAGCCTGGAAATCCTGGTGAAGATGATCAGTTCGCTGCGACTGCACGGCGACGGATACGCGTTTCTGGTCGACGCGAATGGCCGCATCCTGGTCCATCCGGACACCTCACTGGTGATGAAGACGCTGGCCGAAGTCTACCCGGCGAATACGCCCAGGCTGTCGCAAGACCTGAGTGAAAGCGAGTATGCCGGCAAGACCCAGATCCTGACCTTCGCTCACGTAGACGGCCTGCCCTCGGTCAACTGGTACATCGGCGTAGCGATGGATAAAGACATCGCCTACGCGGCCCTGGGCGAGTTCAGAAACTCGGCCATCGTGGCCACTGTGATTGCTGTGGTGCTGATCATCCTGCTGCTGGGCATGCTCCTGAGTGTCCTGCTGCGCCCACTGAACCTGATGGGCCGCGCCATGCACGATATCGCTGCCGGCGAAGGTGACCTGACCAAGCGCCTGGTCATCGAGAGCCAGGACGAGTTCGGGCATCTGGGCAATGGTTTCAACCTCTTTGTAGAGCGAATCCATGACTCGATGCGTGAAGTCGCCTCCTCCACCGTGCAGCTCAATGAAGTTGCCCTGCGGGTACTGAATGCATCCAACTCGTCGATGCTCAACTCCGATCAACAGTCCCACCGCACCAACAGCGTCGCCGCAGCCATCAATGAGCTGGGCGCCGCAACGCAGGAGATCGCCCAGAATGCCGCGCGCGCCTCGGGTCACTCCAGCGATGCACGAACGCTGGCGTCGGACGGGCAGGACGTGGTCGGGCAGAACATCGAGGCCATGAGCCGTCTTTCCAAGCGCATCAGCAGCGCAAGCGGGCAGATCGAAACGCTGAACACCAAGACAGCCAACATCGGCCAGATCCTCGACGTGATTACCGGCATCTCGCAGCAGACCAATCTACTGGCCCTCAATGCGGCCATCGAGGCCGCACGTGCAGGTGAAGCCGGCAGAGGGTTTGCCGTGGTTGCCGACGAAGTCCGCAGCCTGGCGCACCGAACGCAGGAATCGGCGAGTCAGGTGCAGGAGATGATCGAGCAACTGCAATCCGGTGCCCGTGAAGCCGTGTCGATCATGAACGACAGCCAGCGCGAGAGCGTTGAAACGGTCGGCATTGCCAACAAGGCCGTTGCAAGCCTTGAGCACGTGACCGAACGCATTGGCGAAATCGATGGCATGAACCAGTCGGTCGCTGCCGCCACCGAAGAGCAGACCGCCGTCGTGGAAGCGATCAACGTGGACATCACCGAGATCAATACGCTGAACCAGCAAGGCGTAGAGAACCTGAACGCGACCCTGCGCGCGTGCACTGACCTTGAACAGCAGTCCACCCGACTGACGCAGTTGGTGGGCAGTTTCAGGATCTGATGTGCCAAGGCCGCTGCCGGGAAGCGTTCGGCAGCGGCCTGCCTTGCATAAATATCGGGGAATAGCGCCAATCTCTCGTTTTGGCGGTATGGTTACGCTTTCGTATGAGGGTGATCCATGGCCGTTCAAAACCCCAACAGTTCTCAAAAGCACCTGGCGGTGCTGATCGATGCCGACAATGCGCCAGCAGCTATCGTAGAAGGTCTTTTCGAAGAGATCGCCAAATATGGCGTGGCCAGCGTCAAGCGCATCTATGGTGACTGGACCGGCCCGCAGCTCGGCGGCTGGAAGAAAGTTCTGCTCGACTACTCCATCCAGCCCATCCAGCAATTCGCCTACACCAAAGGCAAGAATGCGACTGACAGCTCATTGATCATCGACGCGATGGACTTGCTCTACACGCGTCGTTTCGACGGGTTCTGCCTGGTGTCCAGCGACAGTGACTTCACACGCCTGGCCTCGCGCCTGCGTGAGGAAGGTCTGACCGTTTATGGCTTTGGCGAAGAAAAGACACCCAAACCCTTCGTGGCGGCCTGCGACAAGTTCATCTACATCGAATTGCTTCGCGAAGAGATCGCCGTACCCGCCAGCGCAGACCCTGCATCGGACGCCACCGCACCTGCAGACAACGTCAAATCCGTTGCCGCCGAGCCGAGCAAGAAGCCCAAGGCCCCAGTGGCTTTCATTGCGAAAATCATGGACGACATCGCTGATGAAGACGGTTGGGCGCACTTGAGCGCTCTGGGCACAAACATCACCAAACTGCGGCCGGAGTTCGATCCTCGTACCCATGGCTACAAGAAACTGAGCGATTTGATCAAAGGCTATCCACAAACGTTCGAGCTACAGGCCCGTGCGGCCTCTGGCGGAACAGCAGTGCTTTATGCGCGGCATAAGCTGCAGGGCAAGTGAGGTTTGTCAGTCCTGGGCTGACAGTTGCGACTGTCAGTTCTTTCCTGACGCTGTAGCTGGGACGGCACCGTCGAACACATGTAAAAAAGGTCAGCCTGAAAACGCCGGTCTTCCAGTACGGCCGCACCTGTTTCGGTAACACCAAGAACAATGTGCTGGACATAGGGAAACGAGATGTCGTGATCCAGCACAGCGGCTGAAACCAGCAGACCCTCTTTGACCAGCTCATCAATCATGGCCATAAAATCCCCGGCCGCCGGAACGTCTGATTGAAGACGTATCAGCGCGAGATAAATTTGCCCAGACGTCAACTTTCCAGGGCGAACGAAGTTGGCGCTGCGGACGATTTCAAGCACCGCCAATTCATCGGAAAAATTATTAAAACCCATAGCGGCCTCCAGCTTCTGAAGACGCTGACCCGCCTGTCCGGCTACGTCAGGACTTTTAAAAGAAGCTCAGCTCGTGATGAGCGGAAACGCATCTGGCTTCCGTTATTCATCTTGCAATTAAACGAGCCAGGTCCAACTGGCACATACGGATTTCATGAAGCTGCGTGTAGACGCTTTAGAGTGGAATCGTTGGAAAGGCCATTCGTTGCGGATGCCGTTAACGATGATCCGGTTTCAGAAACTTCATCACTTCGTCTATCACCGATGGATGATCAATCAACCGATTGTGGCCAAGCCCTTCAGTAGTAAACAGACGCGCCCCCGGCCATAGTTCTGCAAAACGAGCGCCCTTTTCCCACGGTGTTTCGCGGTCACGGCGGTCATGAATGATCAGGGCGGGACGATCAAGCAGCGGCAGTCGCGAAGTGGCGTCGTAGTCTGCAAAGCGGCGACCGGTCAGCGAATGCAGGACGGCCTCGAAAGGTTTGAATACTTTGTGGGCAACACCGACTGAATCGAACTGTTGAAATACGCTGTCCGTAGGTGCCAGGAGCGGCGCAATCAGGATAAAACGCTCGGGGCGCCACGACTGTTCCTGAGCGAAAACAATCGATGAAGCGCCGAGTGAATGCGCTATCACCGCCGAAGGCTTTCCGAAATGGCGTCCCACGTGCTGCTGCACAGCCACGAACTGGGTCATATGACTGATGCTGCCCGCGCTCAACCCGTGCGCGGGCTGATCGAACCCCACCACGGCGTAGCCCATGGAGCGCAGTAACGGCACCCATCCGATAAACCGCATCGCGTAACTTGACCAGCCGTGGGCCAGCAACACATACGGCTGGCTGGAGGGATCGCCCCAGACATAGGTGGCAATTCTGATGCCGTCCAGTTCAAGGCTACCGGTTTGCACATCCGTCGCTGTACTCAGAATTTCAGCAGCCTTGGCACGTCCGGACGCCTGCGGAGTCACAAAACGTCGAGCGAGATATCTTCCAGTGATGCCCGGTAGAATACGGCTGATCAGCGTGAACGTGCCGCGCAGCGTCAATAGTCGAAGCCTCTTGATGATGTCGCTCATCGGTATTCCCCACACCCGTCAGATGATCTGGCACCATTAGAACAGCCTATCTTGTCACTGACAAGATAGGCTGAGCCGACGGGAATATAACTTTTGTTTCATGATAGGGAGCCTTACATGTCGACTTCAGACACCCCGCGGACCTACCACCACGGCAATCTGCCTGCCGTTCTGCGTCAGGCCGCCTGGGATATCGTGGGTGAATCGGGAGTGCGCGGGATGTCACTGCGCGAGTGCGCCAGACGGGCGAATGTCTCTCACGCCGCTCCCGCTCACCATTTCGGCTCTCTGGAAAATCTGCTGGCAGAGGTGGTGGCCGATGGATATGAGCGCATGGCCGACGTCATCATTGCCGTCCAACAGGAACTTGACGACACCCTCCTGGGCTGCGGCATTGGTTATGTAAGTTTCGCCAAAAGTTACCCGGAGCACTTCCGATTGATGTTTGGCGCGGGTGTAAACCGCACGTTGCCCAGGCTGCTTAAATCGGGTGAACGTACGCTGCAAGTGCTCCGCCAGTCGATACGCAACGCCTGGGTAGCGAAATACGGTAGCGAACCCGAGCCGGAACTGCTTGAACAGCGCACCTTCCTCGCCTGGAGCACCGCACATGGTTACGCGTCCCTGATAATCGACAGAAAGGCGGATCAATTCCCTATTCCCTCTGCCGAGTCGATATTCCAGTTGGTGAAACGCTCCGTGCTTACGCCGTCAGACTGAAAACAGGCGTACTGACTCCACCTGATCGACACACAACCGCCGTCGTGACTGCGCTTGCGCAGAAGCGGTTTCGACGGTGTGCATGCAATTTGCCAGGACGTCTTTCGATGATGCTCTCCACGTCCCCTTCCGAAAACTGAGCTCGATCGGCATCGAGTATTTTTTGATGTCGATCAACATCAATACGTTGACATTTTAGATTTCGATCATAATCATAAGTGCGACCTCCTCAACGCACTTTACGAGTACATCCTCCATGACAACGCCATCCACTGTTCTCATTACCGGTGCCTCCAGCGGCATCGGCGCGGTATATGCCGAACGATTTGCCCGTCGCGGTCACAATCTCGTGACAGTCGCTCGTGACAAGGCACGTCTTGATGCCCTGGCAGCGCGCCTTCGTGAAGAAAACGGCGTTGCCGTTGAAGTCATTCAGGCTGATTTGACTCGATCTGCCGACCTCACGGCTCTGGAAACCCGTCTGCGTGAGGACACCAGCATCGATGTGCTGATCAACAACGCTGGCATTGCTCAATCCGGAGGCTTCGTCCAACAGAACGCCGAGTCCATCGACAAGCTTGTCGCACTCAATATCGTCGCCCTGACACGCCTTGCGGCCGCCGTGGCCCCGCGTTTCGCGCAGTCCGGCTCAGGCTCGATCGTCAACCTCGGATCGGTGGTGGGCCTTGCGCCAGAGTTCGGCATGTCGGTCTACGGTGCGACCAAGGCCTATGTGCTGTTCCTTTCCCAGGGAATGAACGTGGAACTGGCGCCCAAGGGCGTATACGTCCAGGCGGTGCTCCCGGCGGCCACCCGTACCGAAATCTGGGAGCGCGCGGGAATCGATCTGAACACTATTGCAGAGGTGATGGACGTCGACGAACTGGTTGATGCGGCACTGGTGGGCTACGACCGCCGCGAACAGGTGACCATTCCGCCGCTGCATGTGGCGGGTCGTTGGGACTCGCTGGATGAGGCGCGACAAGGGCTGTTGTCGGACATTCGACAGGCCCGGGCGGCCGAGCGCTATCGCCCGCAAGCCTGAAGCGGATCAAGCCGTGGCAGGCGTCCATTCTTGTTCGACGACACTGGAATCAGAGCGTCATGAAAGCACTGACATTCGAGAACTACGGCAAATCGCCGGAGATTGCGATTACCCACGTTCCCATACCGGCCATCAAACCTGATGAACTGTTGGTGGAAGTTCACGCGGCCGGGTTGAACCCGATCGACAACATGATCACTACGGGTGCTTTCAAGACTGTGGTGAAGCTGCAACTACCGGCCATCATGGGCAGCGATCTGGCAGGCGTGGTCATTCAGGTGGGCAGCGCAGTCACTCGATTCAAGGCAGGCGACGCGGTATTCGCGAGCCTGTTCGAGCTGGGTGGGGGCGCAATCGCCGAGTTCGCCGCCGTGCCGGAACACGCTGCCGCCCGGAAGCCCGCCAATCTGGACTTTGTTCAGGCAGCCTCCATTCCGATGGTCGGGCTTACGTCGTGGCAGGCATTCAAGGAGCGCGCCTCTCTTCAATCGGGCCAGAAAGTGTTCATACCGGCCGGGGCTGGAGGTATCGGCACCTTCGCCATCCAGCTGGCCAAACACCTGGGCGCCGAAGTGGCCACGACCACCAGCACAGGAAATATGGCGCTGGTTCGCAGCCTGGGCGCAGATGAAGTCGTGAATTACCAAGAGCAGGCATTCGAACAGTTGCTGCACGACGTTGACCTGGTCCTCGGCACCACCCGGGGAGACGACCTTGCAAGAGCTGTCGGCATCCTCAAGCCCGGCGGCAGGATCGTATCACTGGTCGGTCCGCTGGATGCGTCATTCGCCAAGGCTCGGCGGATGAATGCGTTCTTCACCTTCGTATTCGGGTTGATGAGCCGCAGGATCACGCGTCTGGCCAGAAAGAAGAATGTGTCGTACTCGTTTCTGTTTGTTCGCGCGGATGGCGCTCAACTTGGCGAGATTGCCAGGTTGCTTGAACGTGGCCAGATAACACCGGTGATTGACAGGGTCTTTGCGTTTGAACAGGCCCGCGAAGGGCTTGAATACCTGGGTCAGGGCCGCGCCAAAGGCAAGGTCGTCGTGAAGATCAAGTAAGCGCTTATTAAAGCCCCGCCCAGCCACCCTTCAGGCACGCGCCTGTCGAGTATTGGAGTATCGAATGAACACCTCTTCCAAAAGAACCGCCATCGTCACGGGTGCATCATCGGGCATCGGTCGCGCCACCGCCGAGGCGCTGGCGCGCGCCGGGTATACCGTGTTTGGCACGAGCCGCAAAATCGGTGACAGTGATGCACAGGTCTCCATGCTGACCTGCAATGTCACGGCTGACGATTCTGTCCGCGCGCTCGTTGCTGCCGTCCTCGCGCAAACCGGGCGTATCGACCTGCTGGTCAATAATGCCGGCATCGGCATGCTGGGCGGCGCCGAGGAGTTCTCGATCCCGCAAGTGCAGGCCCTGTTCGACGTCAATCTGTTTGGCGTCATGCGCATGACCAACGCGGTATTGCCGTCGATGCGCCAACGAGGTCAGGGGCGCATTATCAATATCGGCTCGGTTCTGGGGCTGATACCGGCGCCCTACTCGGCGCATTATTCGGCGGTCAAACACGCCCTGGAAGGCTATTCGGAATCGCTCGATCACGAAATTCGCGCCTTCAACGTCCGGGTCTCGGTCATTGAGCCGGCCTACGTACGCACCGTCTTCGATCAAAATGGCATCGAGCCGGACTCGCAGTTGCAGGCGTACGATCAGGCGCGAGCCGGGGTCCGTGCATTGCTCGCCGATGTCATGCCGACAGCCGACTTGCCCGAGGTTGTCGCAGCGGTGGTGCTGAAAGCGGCGAGCGATGTTCGTCCCCGGCATCGATACACCGCCGGCAAGACCGCCCGACAAATCAGCCTGCTACGGCGCTTCGCACCTGCCGGGGCGTTCGATAAGAGCTTGCGCAAGCAGTTTCGCTTGCCGGAGTGAATGGCACGGGTCGGGGTGGAATGGTACGTTGCCAACGCGCCCTCTCCGGTCCATGCGCATCCTTGGTTCAACCGATAGCGTCAGTAACCGACGCCCCTGACCCCGCCCGAAGCGCGGATGGATTCGCCGGTGACCCAGTGCGAGTCCTGCGACGCCAGAAACACAGCCAAGGGGGCGATATCTTCGGGCTCTCCAAAACGACCCAAGGGTGTTCCAGCCAGAATCTTCTCACCTAACTCACCGGCAAAATGCCCATGGGTTGCCGGGGTGTTGGTGTGCCCCGGCAGGATCGAGTTGACCCTGATGCCCCGCGCGCCCAGCTCTCTGGCCAGCGCGAAGGTCAAGGTATCGACCGCGCCCTTGGTCGCCGCGTACACGCTCGACGCCAGGTAAGGGTCGGTGCTGAGAATCGAGCTGATATTGATGATGCTGCCGGTCGGCCCCAACAATTTGACGGCCTCTCGCACTGCAAGCAGGTAGCCCAGCACGTTCAGGTTGAATTGCGTGTGGAAAGCCTCTTCAGTCAGGTCGTCGATCATCTGGAACACAGCGACACCCGCATTGTTGACCAGAATGTCCAGAGCGCCGTACTTCGTGCCGACCGTTTCGAACAGGCGTATCACGTCTGCTGACTGGCTCATGTCTGCCTGTACCGCAAACGCGGAGCCGCCGTGCTCTGCGATCCAGGCGACGACGGCGTCCGCATCCGCCTTGCCGGAAGCGTAGTTGACGATGACGGTCGCGCCCTCGGCGCCCAGTGCTTTGGCGATCCCGGCACCTATGCCTTTGGACGCCCCCGTGACAACCGCTATCTTTCCTTCGAGTTTCATAAACCGGCCTTCTTCAAGTGATGTGGTATGAGGCCTCGTTGCAATCGGATCATGAATGACCGCCAGGCAACCAGCCGCGTGTCATCAGTATTCGGCCATCGAGGAGCACAACGTTTGCCGGTTAGTCGCAGATCCTTGCCTGTTCCTCTCAAGTTGCTTGCCATGCCTCGGGATATGGCCCACGGTGGCCTGTATGGAGAAATCATTGGCAGAACTGCGCTGCATCGTGATGCGCGCACAGGACAAGTGGACCGACACCGGGTTGCCTCGGGTGTCAATGGTCCGGGCCGAGGCCTGTGCGGATCAGGTCTATCAGCCGATGCTGCACTTGGTGCTTCAAGGCACCAAGACCCTGTCGATCGGCGAAGATGCGTCCAGATACACCACGGGGCACTACTTTCTGGTGCCTGTCGATGTGCCTGCGACGGGGCAGATTCACGCCGACACGCCGGACAAACCTTATCTTGCGGTCAGCCTGACCCTCGATCCGGAAGTAATCGCCACGCTGCTGATGGCCGAAGGCAGAGCACCTGAAGCGCCCCAGAACGCCTGCTTCGAGGGCATCATCGCGCCAGATGAAATGATCGATGCATGGTTACGCATGCTGCGACTCATGGACCGCCCGCATGAAGTCGCAGTCCTCGCACCCATGATCGAACGGGAGATTCTGTTCCGGGCCTTGCAGGGACCACTGGGTGGCATTCTTCGTGACGTTGCACGCCCGGATGGCCGACTGACGCAGATCCGCCGCGTCACCCAGTGGATTGGTGAGCACTACACCGAGCCCTTTCGCGTCGAACCGCTCGCGCAGATGGCCGACATGAGTGTTGCTGCCTTTTACAGGCACTTCAAATCCGTCACAGCGATGAGCCCGATTCAATATCAGAAGCGCCTGCGCCTGTTGAAGGCGCGCTGGTTGCTGCTCTTCGACACACTGGATGCGACCTCCATCGCTTATGCCGTAGGGTACGAAAGCGCTTCGCAATTCAACCGGGAGTACGCGCGGCTGTTCGGCCTGCCTCCGGCGCGGGACGCTGCAAGATTCAGGACGCCCGCAGATGAATTGACGGCCGTGTCGTGAGCCGTCGCCCCAGTTGTTACATGTCAGTCACGAGCGTACCGGCAATGCTCTCGGCGAACCCGCCACCGAAGACCTTGGCCGGTGTGACAAAACCCGGCAGCCGTTCGCCGTCGAGCACGCGACGCGCAGCCTCTACGGCCGCCAGCGGCGTATAGGTATAGCCGTTCACGGTCTCGATCATGGAACGTGCGATCGCGCCCTTCGCATCGGTCACTTCAACCACTGCACGCGCCCGATGCGCCTCCCTTTGCTCGGGCGTCGGGCCATCAGGCAGTTGTGACAGATCGCCTTGCGGGAACGCATCCCCGGCGATATGCACAAACATTGCAATATTGGGGATGCCGGTCGAATGCCAGGCGGTGACCAGATCACCGAATGACAACGGTACGCAAAGGACCGGACCCTGACCAAAATCAAAATGACGCGGCTCGGCATTCGGCGTTGCAACAAGTTCGCCATCGATTCTGGCGAGCACGCCTGCACCAATGATTTCGCTGACACTCATGGCAGACCCGCGGGACATCGACCCTGGCACCTGCAGCGCCATGTTCAGCGCCGTTGGCCCCTGCACGCGCCCGGCAACCTGCACGGCCAGCGAATCGGTAGGCACGACATCCCAACCGACACCCGGCAACAGCATGACCTGACTTGCCGCCGCTTCAGCGCCCAGCCTTTCGGCCAGCCGGTAAACATTGATCTCGGCGGTGATGTCGAGGTAGTCGACACCGGCCTTGATACAGGCGCGCATCAACGGCTCGGCGGTCTGCACAAATGGCCCTGCGAAGTTGAGCAACACCGAGATGCCGGACAAAAAACCCTCGGCCTGGTCGGCATCGAAAACCCGGTATTTCACGTCCAGTTGCGCAGCGAGGGAGGCGAGGCGCTGCTGATTGCGTCCGGCGATTTCTACCTTCAGGCCGAGCGCCCTGGCCCGCTCTGCGGCCATACGCCCGGTGTAGCCCGTAGCGCCATAAATCAGAAGTGTGTTCATTGGACGTGCTGCCTTTTTTTCGAGACGAAGTCGGGGCTGTAGCCATCGAGGTACAGAACGGCTGTCGCACGTAGAACGCTATGATCGAGCATGGGGTCGCCCTCAGATGTTGTAGCCGCCTGCGACTTCGATAGTCTGCGCATTGATCCAGCCAGCCTCTTCGGACAGCAGCATGGCGATGACGCGTGCCACATCCTGCGGTTCGCCGACCCGGCCCAAGGCCGTCTGCGCCGCCAGCATCGCCTCGAACTCATCATTGAGCCCACCGCCCAGTTCGGTACGAATGGCGCCGGGCGACACAGCGTTGGCCCGGATGCGTCGGCCGGCAAACTCGGCCGCCATATAGCGGGTCAAGACTTCAAGCCCGCCCTTAAACGCCGCATAGGGAGCGACCCCGGCAGTGGCCACGCGAGTGGTGGCACTGGTCAGGTTGACGATGCTGGCGTTTTCCGCCATCAGCGGCAGCAATGTCTGGGTGAGGAAAAAAGGGCCTTTGAGATGCACATTGAACAGGCCATCGAACTGCGCTTCGCTGACCGTCTCCAACGGATTGAACAGCCCGTAACCCGCGTTATTGACCAGACCGCTCAGTGTTGCGACGCCCCAGACTTCTTGCAGGACCGAGCACACTGACGCTCGAAACGCCTCGAAGCTGCCGACGTCAGCGACATCCAGCCTGAGCGCAACTGCCTTGCCACCGGCCTGCGCGATACGCTCGACCACCGTTGCGGCGGCCTCCGGGTTGGCGTTGTAGGTAAGGATGACCCCCATCCCGCGTCGAGCCACGTGTTCGGCTGCACTTGCGCCGATGCCACGGCTGCCGCCAGTGATTACGATGACGCCCATGTGATGTTCCTCTGTGGTTTGAATGTGTCTCCACAGTACCCAGCGCCATCACCGGGAGCGTACCCGTTCCTGCTCGAAACCTGCCTGTTTCTGCTTTTCGCTTGCACGGCGCCATGCTCTGCCCTCAGCATGCGAAGCATGGACAATCAACTCGATGAACTGCGGCTGCTCGCGGCCAAGGCTGAAAATCGCCGTACTGAAACAGGCATACCTCGTGTGGCCATGGTTCAAGGCAAAATCCCCGAGCATATGCTGGCAGCGGTCTACGACCCGATGATTAATGTGATCCTGCAAGGCAGCAAGCACATGACCGTCGGTGACAGCACGCTCGAATATGACCCGGCGACCTACTTCGTCATGTCCATCGACCTGCCTGCCGTGGGCTCGGTACACCCCGCCAGGTCCGGAGAACCCTATCTGGCGGTCAGCCTGACGCTGGATCCTGCGGTGTTATCCACACTGTTCGCCGACTTGCCCAAACCTGCCAGCCGCCTCGAGAACAGGCCCGGGTTTTCAGTGGCGCCGATGACCACCGAACTGATGGATGCGTGGGTGCGAATGCTGCGCCTGATGGGCGACCCGGACGCCATCGCCGCGCTGGCGCCGGTCTACGAACGGGAGATTATCTTCCGGGTACTTCAAGGGCCTCATGGCTGGATGCTCCGCGAGATCGCCGCACCGGATACTGCGATGGCCAGAGTCAACATGTCGATCCAGTGGATCCGCCGCGACTTCGCTGAGCCGTTAGGCGTGGAGCGCCTGGCGGAACGCGCGTCGATGAGCGTTTCGGCGTTTCATCGCCACTTCAAGGCCGTGACCAACCTGAGCCCTTTGCAGTACCAGAAGCGGGTACGTCTGCTGCACGCCAGAACGCTGATGGTGGCCAACGCCAAAAGTGTCATGGCGGCAGCCTTCGAGGTGGGCTATGAAAGCGCCACGCAATTCAGTCGGGATTATTCGAGGGTGTTCGGACTTCCGCCGGCCCAGGATGCCGGGCGGATCCTCGAGGCTACGAGGGGCGCGGCAGTTAATCAGCCTCTCGCCTGATGCACGCAGAGCGGCGGGCCTCTAGGCCGGAAGCGGCCCACAGGCACGATAGGTGTCGATCAACGTGTCAAAAAGGGAAATATCCGACCTGCTTCTGGCAACCAGTTGAGCGCCCGCCACAGCGGAAAAAATGGCCTGCGCCCGCACCTCGCTGTCCGAGGGCGCGCAAACCTTCGCAGCCACCAGAAGCTTGCTCAGCCAGGCAATGTTGACCTGGGCAAATAGCTGCATTTCCTCGGTCATCTCCGGCGGCAGGTTGTCGGTTTCAGCGCCGACGAAAGTGCCCAGGCAAAGGCGGTTTTCAACTTCCAGCGAACGCCGGAAAATTTCCGGGAAACGCTGTAACGCTTCGCCGGGATCGGGGGTTTCTTCGCAGATCGTCTCGAGTGCAGCGGCACCGTCCTGCCAGTATCGCCTGGCAACCGCGACACCCAGATCAGCCTTGCTGGGGAAGTGGTAGTAAATACTGGCCGGCTTGATTCCGACCTGGGCGGCCAGATCGCGAAAGTTCAGGCCGTTGTAGCCCTGGGACTGGGCAATGTTTCTTGCAGCAAGCAGAATCGCCTCACGGGCGTTGATGGTCATCGTAGTGCCTTGTACTTCGGACGCGTTTCTGGAAACCAACACATGCTAATTCAAAAACCTGCCTTTTGTTAGGTAGAAAGACGGTGTGGGCATGGCAGCGGTCATACGCTGCTAAAGGGCCATCGTCGGTTTCTCCCAAGCTGCAACGGCTATCGCCGGGAACATCCTGCTTGACGTTCCCGGCTATAAGGTGCGCGTACAACCGCTCAATCATTCGGCCGGCGAGTCCAGCTCAGGAATTCCACTGCTGCAATCAGCATAAGCGGCCTGGAAAGCCGGACGCTTCTGCCAGCGCTGCCAGTACAGATCCAGGAACTCGAAACGCTCATCCAGTGGCGTGGCGTTGACCGGGAACTTGGAGAAGGCAATGGCGGTTGCAAGCGTGATGTCCGCGAACGTTGGCGCATCGCCGCCCAGCAGCCACTCGCGGCCATCGGACAGATGACGATTGACCAATGCCGCATGGCTCAGCGCCTCTTTGCGGCAATGCTCGCCCCATGCTTCGTTCTTGGTCAGTTCAAGCTTGAAGCCGAGGCCGGTGTGCAGCACGTGAAAGGCCGTAACGATCCGGTAGAGGATATGCACCCAGATGCGGTTATCCCACATGTTATCGAGGCCCTGCTCCAGGGCGCCCTCGCCCATGATCTTGCGGCCCGGATAAGCCTGATCCAGGTAACGCGCGATAGCGGCCGTCTCGGAAATGAAGCTGCCGTCTGCCAGTTCCAGGGTCGGTGTTTCACCCCAAGGGTTCATGTTCAGGTGACGCCAGCCACGCTGCTCTCCACCCGGCGTCATGTCATAAATGGTTTCGTCGAACTGATCGGCAATGCCTTTTTCGTGGATGAACAAACGCAGGCGTTGAGGATTCGGAAATGCCGAAGGAGAGGTGAAAAGTCGCAATTTGGAGGTCATGGTCGGGCCTGTGAGGTAGGGTAAAAAACCTACCTAACTATCGTTAGGTAGCCATACCGTAGCGGTACTTTTGCACCGAGTCAATGTCTACCTAACATTTGTTAGGTAGACAATATCTGGCTCGGCTGACCAGCAAGCCTAGCAACCGGACAGGATTGTGCTGAAAATGCAGCTCTCAGGCATGGGTTGGCCCGCATTGACAGCGCTCAAGCGTGAGCACCTTGATATCCTGTCCGCTGATCTCGGGCGGCCAGTACATGCCGCTCAAACACAAGACCCCGGCTCGAACCACAGGCCTCGCCAGGCCGCATCGCGCAGAGAAAGAAGGAAAAAGAATGCAGCACGTTTCGCTGAACCGTTTTCGTACCGGGTTGCTCGCCTTGCTTTTGCTGTGCGTGACCTTGCCGGCCCTGGCCCAGAATGCCCCCGCTCCCCAAGCCGATAGTGCCAGCAGCGCAGCGCCTGTCGTGGAAGCCCCGAGCCTGGATGATCTGAATCAACAGCTCGATCAGATCCGTCAGAAAGTGACGGTCAGCGCCAACGATGACCTGCTTTCAAGCCTGCGCCAGGCGGCTTTGCAGGTCCAGAAACAAGCCGACAATCTGGTTGCTCAGCAAGCTGTCGACATCGAACACCTGAATGACCAGCTCAACATTCTCGGGCCGGTGCAACCGGACGAAGCGCCAAGCCTGACCAGTCAGCGCAAGACATTGACCGCGCAGAAAAACGCGCTGGTCAATGATGAACGGCAGACCAATGAGCTAAGCCAGTCAGCCCGGGATCTGGCTACGCAGATATTCAACCTGCGCCGCAGCCTCTTCGATTCACAGATCAGCACGCGCACCGCGAGCCCGCTCAGTTCGGCATTCTGGTCCACGCTGATTCGCCCGACCGATGACGACCTGGGACGCCTGAACAGGCTTCTGGTGGATGTGCGCCAGGTGCTCAACAACGCGATGGCACCGGAAAACCGTGTGCAATTCATCAGCGTGGTGCTGGGCGCGTTGTTCATCTGGGTGGCTGTCCGGCGCCTGCTGGAGCGCCTGCTGATCTGGGCAATGATTCGCTGGCTGCCCGAAGGCCGCCTGCGCCGCAGTGCTCTGGCCCTGGCTGTCGGGCTGTCGACCATTCTCACCATCACCATTGCCACTTCCTTGCTGCGCTGGGGGATCGTCCACAACGCGGTACTCAGCAACGACGTAGTCAATCTGCTCGATCAGGTGCAGACGCTGATTACCTTCTGCGCCTTCATCGTCGGTCTGGGCCGTGCGCTGTTGATGCTGGCACACGCCTCGTGGCGCCTGCCGCAAATTCCTGACCAGATCGCCACCGCATTGGGTCGCTTCCCCCCTGCCCTGGCGCTGGCACTGATGGTCATCGGCACGCAGGAACGAATCAACAGCGTGATTGCCAGCAGCCTGGCCCTGACGGTTGCGGTCAATGGCCTGACGGCACTGGCGGTTTCGCTGGTGTTCTTCTACGCCCTGTTGCGCTACCGCCGCACCCGCCGACGCTTTGAGCTGGAGCGCCCGGCGGGCTTCGCCGGGCTGATTCCGTTTATCGTTGCGGTGTGGGTCGGCCTGAGTTTGCTGGCGTTGTTGAGCGGCTACCTGACGCTGGCGTACTTTCTGGCAGTGAAACTGCTCTGGGTGAGCGTAGTGGCGTCCACTGCGTACCTGCTGATCGCCTGCTTCGGTGACATCTGCGAAACCCTCTTGTCGCCCAAGCAACCCGGCGGCCTGGCGCTGGGGTCGGCGCTGGGCTTGTCCACTCGCCATCAGGCGCAGGCAAGTACCGTACTGGCCGGCATAGGCCGCACCTTACTGCTGCTCACCGCTGTCCTGCTGGCGTTCCTGCCTTCAGGGTCAAGCCCGGGCGATCTGCTCGCCAGCTTTACTCAGCTGGATGTCACCTCCAAATCCATGGGCAACCTGAACATCGTCCCCGGCGACATTCTGGTAGCACTGGTGTGCCTGGTCGTCGGCCTGCTGAGCGTGCGTGTCCTCAAGGAGTGGTTTGGAGAACGCCTGCTGCCCGAAACCAACATGGACGCGGGCATGCAGGCTTCGCTGGTGACCCTGATCGGTTACATCGGCTTTGTGCTGGTGGTGGCCGTGGTGATGTCCACACTCAACATCAGCCTTACCAACCTGACCTGGGTGGTCAGTGCGCTGTCGGTGGGGATAGGTTTCGGCCTGCAAGCCATTGTGCAGAACTTCATCTCCGGCCTGATTCTGCTGACCGAGCGCCCGGTCAAAGTCGGCGACTGGGTAAGCCTGGCGGGGGTCGAAGGCGATATTCGCCGGATCAACGTCCGTGCGACCGAAATCCAGATGGGCGACCGCTCGACAGTGATCGTGCCGAACTCGCAATTCATCACGCAGAACGTGCGTAACGTCACCATGGGCAATGCGCTGGGAGTGGTCGGAATCACCCTCACCCTGCCCCTGGAAACAGACGTCCTGCAAATACGCGAACTGCTGTTGCAGGCCTTCACCGAACACGAAGCGATACTCGATGCGCCAGCGCCTTCAGTCACCTTCAAGGACTTGACCAATACCGGTTTGATCATCAGCGCCAGCGGCTACGTGAACAGCCCACGCTCTGTGGGTGGCGCACGGAGTGATCTGTTGTTTACCGTTCTGGGGCGTCTGAGGGAATTGGGTGTAGCGCTGTCTGCACCGCAGAGCATGGTGTTGATTAATGAGGGGGCTGGGAAAGAGGCGGCGGCGGAGGAGAGTCAGTGATGCTTGTTTGTATGGTGTCCCAGGCGGGGTTCGAACCTGCAACCTTCCCCTTAGGAGGGGGATGCTCTATCCAATTGAGCTACTGAGACACTGCGTGCCGACACACCGATCGGTGCCAGCGAGGACGGCGTGCATCTTAGCGGCATGTGGCGCTTTTGTCATGTCGTCATTGCCCTTCGACCCTGTAGCCTATGTCGCCTGGAAACACGGCCCGATAAACCGATCATGCAATTTGCAACACCCCAAAAAGCCATCATTGCAAAACGCACTGTAGAGCACTTTTTTTGATTTAATAAGTGATTGATTTAAAAGGATTTTTTATCATTTTCTGATTGGCATGCAGACTGCATTATTGATATCTGTGGAACACATCTCATCCCAAACGGTCGGGCACAGGTACTGGAAAATGAACAAGACTCTCTCAGCGTTGAATGCGGCAGCTCTGGTGGCTCTGGTGGCATTTCATTTCCAGGATTCTGGTATCAAGGACGCTCAGGCCATCACGCCTGCTCCTGTGCACCACCAGATCAGTCAGGCGCCAAAGCTGGCAATCATGACTGACCGCGTTGCAAGCGCAGCGATGCTGGCCAATGACGATGATGAGTCACTTCAGTTTCCACGCGCCGAACAGCGCTGGGTTTTCTGATAACGCCCGCAGCGACCCTTTCAAGAGAGAGTAGCCATGTCAAAATCCGCGTTGTCATTTCTGGTCCTGACGATCATGGCTGTCGTTGCCGACCTTTTGCTTCCTGTTAATGCACAAGCCATGAGTATCGCTGCAAATATCGCCGCCGGCGTATTCGCCAGTCTCTTCGTGGTTGCGCTGTTCGTCGGTCGTCGCTTCAAATTCGACCCGGTGCTTCGCTGACAGCGAAGCTACCTGCGCCAATTTGCCCGGTCGTCTGACCGTTCGCATCCAGAATCCCCCCTCCTCCAAAAGAACCTTCCTGCACCGCAGCCAACCCTTTGTCGGCTAACCTCGCTCACGCTGAATTTAGACGCATACTCAGAGTCAAATGGCCATGATCGCTAAAAAGGCTCGGTGGCGTGCCCTTTTATCCGGGGACAAATGCGATGACTTTGCAAATTCGCTCGCATTTCTGATAATTGGTGCTGGCAATACGCCGCTACCTGAGTCAATATTTGTCACAGAATTGACGCCAAGGATTCGACGTAATACGGCATGATGTCGGCCCCTTGGAACCCCGGTTGAACATTTGGCCAAAATGATTGTCAGACTGTGACAATCTTGCGGCCACTTGCTAGAACCGCTTCCCCTGAACTAACCGGTTAAATATATGAGCCCTATGAAACAGGCTACTTATTCCAGCCGCACGGCTGACAAGTTCGTCGTTCGCCTACCAGACGGCATGCGTAATCGCGTGCAAGAGGTAGCCAAGAATCATCACCGCAGCATGAACTCGGAGATCATTGCTCGTCTCGAACAAAGCCTGATTCAGGAAGGTGCTCTTGGTGATGAACCAAGCCTGCGTCTCGATAGTCCTGAGCTGTCCTTGCACGAACGCGAGCTGCTGCAACGCTTTCGTCAGCTTTCACATCGTCAACAGAACGCCCTTGTTTCGCTGATTGCTCATGACACGGAACTCGCTTCCGAAGAGTCCTGAGATTTGACGCAACAGACAAAGGCCAGCGAAAGCTGGCCTTTTTCGTTATAGCCTTTTTGTAGTCTTTTTCTTTATTAGTCGTCGGCTTATTGTGTTACACAGCGACATGAAGACTTGGCCGAAGCATAAAAAAACCGCCTGATCACGGCGGTTTTTTATTTCAAAAGACTGTAATAGTCGCGAGACTTAGAGCAGAAAAATCGTCGCCAGCCCTAGAAAGATGAAGAAGCCGCCGCTGTCGGTCATCGCCGTAATCATGACGCTTGCCCCCATCGCCGGATCTCGTCCCAGGCGGGAAAGCGCCATGGGAATGGAAACGCCCATCAGCGCTGCCAGCAACAGGTTGAGCGTCATGGCTGCGGTCATGACCACACCCAGCGACCAGCTGTCATAAAGCAGGTAGGCGACCACGCCGATCACACCCCCCCAGATCAGGCCGTTGATCAGGCCGACAGCGAGCTCCTTGCGCAGCAATCGCGCGGTATTACCGGTATTGACCTGGTCCAGCGCCATCGCGCGCACGATCATGGTGATGGTCTGATTACCGGAGTTGCCACCGATCCCGGCCACGATAGGCATCAGCGCAGCGAGCGCCACCAGCTTCTCGATGGAGCCTTCGAACAGGCCGATCACACGCGAGGCCAGAAACGCGGTTACCAGGTTGACTGCCAGCCAGGCCCAGCGGTTGCGCAGCGAACGCCATACCGACGCGAAGATGTCTTCTTCTTCACGCAGACCCGCCATGTTGAGGACTTCGCTTTCGCTTTCCTCACGGATCAGGTCGACCATTTCATCGATGGTCAGACGGCCGATCAGCTTGCCGTTCTTGTCCACCACCGGCGTGGAGATAAGGTCGTAACGCTCGAACGCCTGTGCCGCATCGTAGGCATCGTCTTCCGGGTGAAAGCTGACCGGATCGTTGGCCATGACTTCGCCAACCTGCTTCTCCGGATCATTGACCAGCAGACGCTTGATCGGCAGCACCCCCTTGAGCACGCCCTCGGAATCGACTACGAACAGTTTGTCGGTGTGACCGGGCAGCTCTTTGAGCCTGCGCAGGTAGCGCAGCACGACTTCAAGGCTGACGTCCTCACGGATCGTCACCATCTCGAAGTCCATCAGCGCACCGACCTGATCCTCGTCATAGGACAGGGCCGACCGCACGCGCTCACGCTGCTGTGAATCCAGTGTTTCCATGAGCTCGTGAACGACGTCGCGGGGCAACTCGGGAGCAAGGTCGGCCAGTTCGTCGGCGTCCATGTCCCGTGCCGCCGCGAGCAACTCATGATCGTCCATGTCGGCGATCAGGGTTTCACGAACGGAATCGGATACTTCAAGAAGAATGTCGCCGTCGCGATCGGCCTTGACCAGCTGCCAGACGGTCAGACGGTCTTCCAGGGGCAAGGCTTCAAGGATATAAGCGACGTCGGCAGAGTGAAGGTCTTCGAGCTTGCGTTGCAACTCGACGAGGTTCTGCCGGTGAACCAGGTTTTCTACACGGTCCTGATGCTGACCTTCCTGACGGTGGGTCAGGTCTTCAACAATACGCTGGCGCTGCAGCAGATCGACGACCTGAGCCAGGCGATCCTGCAAGCTTTCCTGCGTCTTTTTTACTTCTCTTTCGGTCATAGGCGAACTCCACTCCCAGCAGCGGAGCACGCCGGGAGATCAATCAGTTAATTCATGATTGTTGAAAAACATTATCGAGTAACGACTGGGTATGTCCATGGAGGTGTTCCACAAGCCCCGGCGGAGCTGACGGGCGCAATGATACACCGCTTTGAGCGAAGCGCACGCGAGAAAATTCAGCTCAGAACAACCGTTTGCAGTGCAAACCTGCACAACTCCGTAAGCCAGCCAGGGTTCGACGTCACATTCAGCCAATAAAACACGCTCGCCCCGTCCAAAGGCGGGAGTTAGCCTTTGCTGACACCCGTCACGGAGGACCCTGGGCATGCGACCTGCCAATCATCTACTGCTGTGGAGCGCCCTGCTCTGCATTTCTGCAACTGCAACCGCCAGCAGCGTGCATCGCTGCGAGGATGCATCCGGAAAGATTACGTTTACCACCCTGGGATGCCCGGATGGGCACAGCAGCCGTCTGCAGAAAGCCTTCAATGCGCCGCCGGGAACCCGTATCGATGTGCTTCCGCCCGCCGACACTGCGCATACTGTGCGTGAAAAACCGGCAGACCGGACAGTTGTCGTGGTCGGCACACGCGATGATGGCTGCGGCAACCGCCTGAGCGCCGAACAGCGCCGGACTGCGATCATCAACCAGCGCACCCCTCCCGGTATGACGCAGCGTGATGTCGAGAGCCTGCTGGGGCGCCCCGACAAAGTCACCCACCGCAACGGAGAATTGCATTACGTGTACAACCAGAAAAAAGGCCGCAGCCATAAGGTGACATTTGACGAGCACGGATGCGTTAAAGGAAAACGCTAGAAAGCAAAAAGCCCACATCTTTCGATGTGGGCTTTTCGTTTGTATGGTGCACTCGACAGGATTCGAACCTGTGACCGCTCGGTTCGTAGCCGAGTACTCTATCCAGCTGAGCTACGAGTGCATTGGTGTTTTTAGACCAGATCACCTCTGGTTGGAGCCAGTTATCGGAAACCTTGTAATTGCTTACAACACTTCAAACAACTTTAAATGGTGCACTCGACAGGATTCGAACCTGTGACCGCTCGGTTCGTAGCCGAGTACTCTATCCAGCTGAGCTACGAGTGCATGTGTTGGTGCCGCGCATTATAGGTCGTAAGATTGTTTAGTCAAGCACTTTTTCTAGCAAATTCAACAACTTACAGATCAAGCCCAATCTTACGCACTACATAAATAATGGCGGAGAACGGGGGATTCGAACCCCCGACACCCTTTTGAGGTGTACTCCCTTAGCAGGGGAGCGCCTTCGGCCACTCGGCCAGCTCTCCGCAACACGGGGCGTATAATAACCACCCTTTTCCCCGTTTGCAAACCAAAAATTCAATAAAAATTAATGGCTTGGTTCTTCGTCCTTCTCTTTCTTGATACGCAGGTAAATCTCTTCACGGTGGACAGCGACTTCCTTGGGCGCATTGACACCAATACGCACCTGATTACCCTTCACTCCGAGCACGGTGACGGTGATTTCACCATCCCCAATGATCAGGCTTTCCGCGCACCGACGAGTCAGAATCAGCATACTTTTCTCCTTACGCCTTTATTCAGGGACAACAGTCTGCAACCTATAGGCAGTGACACTAGCAAAACGCCATGACCACTACCTGTATATCGACTAACGCAAAGAAAACAAAAGCCCTTCTGCGCAGCACCCGAAAGACGCGGCCACGCCGCGCCCTTCGATGACAGGGTCATTCACCCTGCCGCGGAGCATCCAGCTCAAAGGCCGTGTGCAATGCGCGCACAGCCAACTCCAGGTATTTCTCTTCGATGACCACGGAAACCTTGATTTCCGATGTGGAGATCATCTGGATATTGATGCTCTCCTTGGCCAGCGCTTCGAACATACGACTCGCAACGCCGGCATGCGAGCGCATGCCGACGCCGACGATGGACACCTTGGCGATCTTGGTATCGCCGGACACTTCACGCGCGCTGATTTCACGCGCGGTGGCTTCGAGCACCTGCAAGGCCGCCTGATAGTCGTTGCGATGGATCGTGAAGGTGAAATCGGTGGTGTTATCGTGCGAGACGTTCTGCACGATCATGTCCACTTCGATATTGGCCGCGCTGATCGGGCCGAGAATCTTGAACGCCACGCCGGGGGTGTCTGGCACACCACGGATGGTCAGCTTGGCTTCATCGCGGTTGAAGGCGATGCCGGAAATGATCGGCTGTTCCATGGATTCCTCTTCATCGATTGTAATAAGGGTGCCCGGCCCCTCTTTGAAGCTGTGCAGAACGCGCAGCGGGACATTGTATTTGCCGGCGAATTCGACCGCACGGATCTGCAGCACCTTGGAACCGAGGCTGGCCATTTCCAGCATCTCTTCGAAGGTGATCTTGTCGAGGCGCTGGGCCTGCGACACGACACGCGGATCGGTGGTGTAGACGCCATCGACGTCGGTGTAGATCTGGCACTCGTCCGCTTTCAGCGCCGCCGCCAGGGCAACACCGGTCGTGTCCGAGCCACCACGGCCGAGGGTGGTGATATTGCCGTTTTCGTCGACACCCTGGAAACCGGCGACCACCACCACACGACCCGCTTTCAGGTCGGAGCGGATCTTCTGGTCGTCGATCTGCAGAATGCGCGCCTTGTTGTGCGCGCTGTCGGTGAGAATACGCACCTGATTGCCGGTGTAGGACACCGCCGGAACGCCACGCTTCATCAAGGCCATCGCCAGCAGCGCGATGGTCACCTGCTCGCCCGTGGAGACAATGACATCCAGCTCACGGGGAACCGGCTGATCACTGATCTGCCTGGCCAACTCGATCAGACGATTGGTTTCACCGCTCATGGCCGACAGCACGACCACTAGATCGTCACCCGCCTCACGGAATTTCTTGACCTTGTCGGCCACCTGCTCGATGCGCTCTACAGAGCCCACGGAAGTGCCGCCAAATTTCTGTACGATTAAAGCCATCTCAAAGCCGCCTCAAATCCCGTTAAGAGCACCCATTAACATTCGAGCCCAGGTGCGGCCTGCCGGTGTGTGGCAGGCCCGCTGACCCGACTCAGATACCCTGCTCTACAAAAGGAACGGCCAGTGCCAGCGCTGAATCCAGCGCACCGGCATCGACACCACCGCCTTGAGCCATATCAGGACGGCCACCACCTTTACCACCTACGGCGGCAGCTGCCTGCTTCATCAAATCACCGGCTTTGAGTTGGCCAGTCAGGTCCTTGGTCACGCCTGCGACCAAGACAACCTTGTCCTCATGAACACTGCCGAGCAGGATCACTGCGCGGCCGAGCTTGTTCTTCAACTGATCGACAAGCGCCAACAGCGCCTTGCCGTCCTGACCATCCAGGCGCGTGGCCAGAACCTTGACCCCTTTGACATCCAGCGCCGCTGACGACAGGTCGTCACCGGCGGCACTGGCTGCCTTGGCTTGCAGTTGTTCCAGTTGTTTTTCCAGCAGACGGTTGCGTTCAATCACCGCCGTCAGCTTGTCCAGCAGGTTGTCGCGATTGCCTTTGACCAGCGTCGCGGCTTCCTTGAGTTGATCTTCGGCCGAATTCAGCCAGGCCAGCGCCGCAGCGCCGGTGACGGCCTCGATACGGCGCACGCCTGCTGCAACACCGCCCTCACTGACGATCTTGAACAGCGCGATGTCACCGGTACGGCTGGCGTGAATGCCACCGCACAGCTCGACGGAGAACTCGCCGCCCATGCTCAGCACACGAACGCTGTCACCGTACTTCTCGCCGAACAGCGCCATGGCGCCCTTCTTCTTCGCCGTGTCGATATCGGTTTCTTCGGTCATTACCTCGGTGTTCTTGCGAATTTCGGCGTTGACGATATCTTCCAGCGCGCGCAGTTGCTCGGCCTTGATCGCTTCGAAGTGGCTGAAGTCGAAGCGCAGGCGCTGACTGTCAACCAGCGAGCCTTTCTGCTGAACGTGCTCACCCAGCACCTGACGCAATGCGGCGTGCAGCAAGTGAGTGGCCGAATGGTTCAATTTGGTTGCATCGCGAACTTCATCAGCCACTTGTGTTTCAACCTGTGCGCCCACGCTCAGGCTGCCGGAAGCGACGACACCGTGGTGCAGGAAGGCACCGCCGGTCTTGGTGGTATCACTGACGTCAAAGCGCGCGTCACCGGCCTGCAGGAAACCGCTGTCACCGATCTGACCGCCCGACTCGGCGTAGAACGGGGTGATGTCGAGAATCACCACGCCCTCTTCGCCTTCATTCAGGTGAGAAACCGACTGGCCTTCCTTATAGAGGGCCACGACGCTGGCGCTGCCAGTGGTCGCCGAGTAACCGGTAAACTGCGTGGCCACGTCGACCTTGACCAGGCTGTTGTAATCCATGCCGAACGAGCTGGCCGAACGGGCGCGCACGCGCTGGGCGTCCATTTCACGCTCGAAGCCTGCTTCGTCGAGGGTCAGGTTACGCTCGCGGGCGATGTCACCGGTCAGGTCCATCGGGAAACCGTAGGTGTCGTACAGCTTGAACACCACTTCGCCCGGAACCACCGTGCCTTTGAGGTCGGCCAGATCCTGCTCGAGAATTTTCAGACCTTGCTCGAGGGTCTTGGCGAACTGCTCCTCTTCGCCTTTCAGCACGCGTTCGATGTGCGACTGCTGTTGCACCAGCTCAGGGAACGCAGACCCCATCTCGGCAACCAGCGCGGCAACGATCTGGTAGAAGAAGCTGCCCTTGGCACCCAGCTTGTTGCCGTGACGGCAGGCGCGACGAATGATGCGGCGCAGTACATAACCACGCCCTTCGTTGGACGGCAGCACGCCGTCGGCGATCAGGAAGCCGCACGAACGGATGTGGTCAGCCACGACTTTCAGCGAAGCCTGGTTGTCATTGCTGCAACCAATGGCCTTGGCCGACGCAGCCAGCAGGCTCTGGAACAGATCGATTTCATAGTTGGAGTGCACGTGCTGCAGCACCGCACTGACACGCTCCAGGCCCATGCCGGTATCGACCGACGGTGCCGGCAGCGGGTGCAGCACGCCATCCGCAGTCCGGTTGAACTGCATGAATACGTTGTTCCAGATTTCGATGTAACGGTCGCCGTCTTCTTCCGGCGAGCCTGGCGGGCCGCCCCAGATTTCCGGGCCGTGATCGAAGAAAATCTCGCTGCAAGGACCGCACGGGCCGGTATCACCCATGGTCCAGAAGTTATCGGAGGCGTACGGTGCGCCTTTGTTGTCGCCAATACGGACCATGCGCTCGGCGGGCACGCCGATCTCCTTGGTCCAGATGTCGTAGGCTTCGTCGTCAGTGGCGTACACCGTGACCCAGAGTTTTTCCTTGGGCAGGTTGAGCCATTTTTCGGAGGTCAGGAAGGTCCAGGCGTAGGTGATGGCATCACGCTTGAAATAGTCACCGAAGCTGAAGTTGCCCAGCATTTCGAAAAAAGTATGGTGACGAGCGGTATAGCCGACGTTTTCCAGGTCGTTGTGCTTGCCACCTGCACGCACGCATTTCTGACTGGTAACGGCGCGGGTGTAGGCACGCTTTTCCTGGCCCAGGAAGCAATCCTTGAACTGGTTCATGCCTGCGTTGGTGAACAGCAGGGTTGGGTCATTGCCCGGAATCAAGGAGCTTGAAGCGACACGGGTGTGGCCTTGCTCTTCGAAGAAGCCAAGGAAGGCTTCACGGATTTCTGCGCTTTTCATAGGTTCTTCCACGGAGACTGCGGCCAGAGGCAAGTGCAAAACGTCAAATGACGTAGCGACGGCAAAGGGCCGCATTATATAGGCGTTGCGCCCTCGGTACAGTGTGTTTGTGCGATAGAAACAAGTAACTGGATTATCGGCATGTCATGAATGTTCAAAGGCTGCGAATGCGGCGATGACCTGTTCGACCTGAGCGCGCGACACGTTCAGGTGGGTCACCATGCGTAGCCGCGACGCGGCCGTGAGTACGATGCCCCGCTCGGCGCAGAACGCTTTGAGCGATGCCGCGCGTTCGCCGATCTGCACATAGACCATATTGGTCTGTACCGGCTCGACAGGGTAGCCGAGCCCGCTCAGGCCTTCAGCCAGAAACGCCGCGTTGGCATGATCATCTGCCAACCGCTCGACCTGATGATCCAGCGCATAGAGCCCTGCCGCAGCCAGCCCTCCAGCCTGACGCATGCCACCGCCAAGCATCTTGCGCAAGCGGCGGGCCTTGGCGATCAACGGCTGCGAACCGCACAGCACCGAGCCGATCGGCGCGCCCAGCCCCTTGGAAAGGCAGACCGAAACCGAATCGAAGTGCCGGGTGATCTCATGGACATCGACACCCAGCCTGACCGCGGCGTTGTACAGCCTCGCGCCGTCCAGATGCAGGGCGAGCCCCTTTTCCAGGGTCAGGGTACGCGCGGCAGCCAGGTAGTCCAAGGGCAGCACCTTGCCCTGCATGGTGTTTTCCAGGGCCAGCAGGCGCGTGCGGGCGAAGTGAAAGTCATCGGGTTTGATGGCGTCGAGCACCTGCTGCAGGTCCAGAGAGCCGTCGGCCTGCACCTCCAGCGGCTGCGGCTGAATGGAGCCCAGCACTGCCGCACCACCACCCTCGTACTTATAGGTGTGGGCCTGCTGACCGACGATGTACTCATCGCCACGCTCACAGTGCGCCATCAGTGCCAGCAGATTGCTCATGGTGCCCGACGGCACGAACAGCGCGGCATCGAACCCGAGGCGTCCGGCAAGCGTCGCTTCGAGCAGATTGACGGTAGGGTCCTCGCCGTAGACGTCATCGCCAACGGGCGCACGTGCCATGGCATCGAGCATCCCGGCCGTGGGCAGAGTCACTGTGTCGCTGCGCAGATCGATGACAGTCACGAAAAAGCTCCCTGAAGTTGAAGATCGATAATGCATGCAACCTTTGGCTTGCAACAAGGCATTACTGAGGCCGGAGTACATGATAATCAAGCGCCGCGGCTCTCGATACTCCGAGCCCTTATAAGAAAAAGGCAGGTATACCGTACGAAAGTGTCCATGCATGATCCAGCGAACTATGATAAAAATCTCGCGCCGGCCACGTAAAGTGACGGCAACGTTCTCAGGGCGGGGTGCAATTCCCCACCGGCGGTAATGACGCGCAATGCGTCTAGCCCGCGAGCGCTTGGGGGTCGTGGCGTAGGCTGCGATCTGCAAGGTCAGCAGACCCGGTGTGATTCCGGGGCCGACGGTCATAGTCCGGATGAAGAGAGAGCGGGATTGGTGTCAGCAAGAACGTCTGTAAAACCTATCCATGAACGACATCGTTCAGGAGGCTTTCCTACGCAGCTTGAATCCCTTTCGATCCAAATGCCCTGTTTTTTCCATAAACAGGAGTCAGAACACGTGCAACCAACTGCAATCGACAGCAAAAGCAAAAGTCACGCAAACGAGCGTGTCGCGTTCATCCAGGCCTGTTGGCACAAGGATATCGTCGACCAGAGCCGTAAAGGTTTTATCGCCGAGATGGCCAATCAGGGCTACGCCGAAAGCGATATCGACATCTTTGAAGTGGGCGGCGCCTTTGAAATCCCGCTGCATGCAAAACTGCTGGCCAATACCGGCCGCTACGCTGGCATCGTCGGCGCCGCACTGGTAGTGGACGGCGGCATCTATCGTCACGAATTCGTCGCGCAGTCAGTGGTCAGCGCATTGATGCAGGTTCAGCTGGAAACCGAAGTACCGGTGTTCTCCGTGGTCCTGACACCGCATCATTTCCATGCGGGCGAAGAGCATCAGAAGTTCTTCTTCGATCACTTCGTGCACAAGGGCGAAGAAGCGGCCAAGACCTGCGCTGACACCCTGACCAAGGTACGCAGTCTGCGCCGTCTGGATGCACAGCAGAAAGCGGCCTGCTGAGACGCAGCATCGGTAGGTGTCCTCCCGGACACCTATCGTTCCTCACGCTCCAGCGTGGGAATGCCGTTCTGGACGCTCTGCGTCCGGTCCTGAGGGTGCCGAGCGATCAGCCGAGGCTATCCGCATCAGTGGGTACGATCAGAATTCCCGCACGCAGGCCGTTTTTGACCCTGGGGTTGGGGAAGATGATCCTCGCGCCCTCTTCTTCCACTACCCAGCGTGAACCACCCGCGTCTTCGGCCAGCACGTAGCCTTTTTCCAGCGGGGAGAAGTTCTCGACGTCATCGGCCAGGTTGAACGTGAACGCATCGGTGCGCTTGATCACTTCCCGCGCCACGCTGAACAGTTGCAACCCTTCAAGATCGTCATCCCGCTCGGGCTCGGTGCCTTCGATGAGCTGCTCGAGACACACGCGCAGTGGCCCAAGATTGACCTGCTGGTTCTGCCCGAACGGCCGCGCCTTGCCCAGTTCCAGAGTGAAAGCCTCGGCCCCCAATTGATCATAGGTGTAGGCGCTGAACACAATGGACGGCTTGTTCTGCAGCAGCACCGCACTCATGCCCGCCGCCCGCAGCCGGGCCAGCTCGAGCCGGGAATGCTGACGTCCTTCCTTCCACGGGTACAGCGCGAACTGCTCGATCGTCGAGCCACGAATGGCGGTGTGCAGATCGTAGTGCAGCCGATAGCGCTCCGGCAGGCTGAAAAAGCTGGCGGTCAGTCGTTCCAGCTCGCAGGCCCGCAAGGCCTCGGCACCACCGCTTTGCAGATGGCGGCCATTGAACAGCCGGTTGACATCCTGCTCGACAAAACGCGCCCCGCGTCGCATCGCATCGGGATTGCCGAACAGGAACAGAATACGTGCGCGCGGTTTCAGGTCGCCGCGCGCGATGCTGCGGATCAATTCATCCAGCAGCTCGATGGGTGCAGTCTCGTTGCCGTGGATGCCGGCAGACAGCAGCAGGTCAGTGCCATTGTCACGAGCCTCTGGCGGGCGGACTTCCAGTGCGCCCTCGCCCATCCAGCGCATGCGCACGCCTTCGACGGTCAGTTGAGTCTTCTCCGCCGGCTCACGTCCAGCCAGGGTCAGTTCAAGCAGTTTGCCGAGGGCGAGCATGGCGCGCTTCCTTAGTGGTTGCAGTCAGGGCCGTGAACGTGACCGTCTTCCTCGACGCCCATGTCGGCTGGCTCCATTTCCAGTTGCAGGCTGACCAGGTTGGTCGCCAGCGGACGCAGCAGCAGGTTGGCGTATTCGGCATCGTCTTCTTCGACGTCAACGCCGATCAGCAACTGGCCACGGCCATCCTGCTGAATCCACAATTCCTTGCCCTGCCAGATGACGGCAACGCGGGTGCAGGACGTTTCCAGCTGGGTGCCATCAGTGTCTTCAAGGATCAGTTGCAGGGCGTCGCTCATATAAAAATGCTCTCTATAAAGGAAATAGTGCGCCGGACAGTGGCCCGACGCGCAGGATGATTCAATTCAGTTGAAACGGATAAACCGCGCCCAGTTTAAGGATTTGCGTCAGTTCATCCAATGCCGTGCGGCATTCGCTGAGCAATCGGGGGTCGGCCAGATCGCTTTCACTCATGCGGTCCCGGTAGTGTCTGTCGACCCACTGCGTCAACGTTTCGTACAACGGCGCAGTCATGATCACCCCCGGATTCACCGCCGCCAGCTCGGTGTCATTGAGCGCCACCCGCAAGCGCAGGCAGGCCGGGCCGCCGCCGTTCTGCATACTTTGCTTGAGGTCGAACACCTTGACCTCGGCAACCGGGCTGTCATCGACGATCAGTCGTTGCAGGTAAGCCCAGACGCTCGCATTAGCCTGGCACTCCTGCGGCACGATCAGCAGCATCGAGCCATCGGGACGCGACAACAGCTGGCTATTGAACAGGTAGGAGCGCACGGCATCCTGAACCGAGACCTCGGCACGCGGTACGCAAATCGCCCGCAACTGCCCGCCGACACGACCGAGTTTGTCGCGCAGCTCATTGAGCATCGGTTCGGTATTGAGGAACGCGTCCTGGTGATAGAACAGCACCTCACCGTTGCCGACCGCAATCACATCGTTATGGAACACCCCCTGATCAATGACCGCCGGGTTCTGCTGACTATAGACCACGCCGGCCTCGCTCAGACCGTGCAGCCGCGCAACGGCGCGTGACGCCTCCAGGGTCTGACGGGCCGGGTACTTCTGCGGTGCCGGGTAGCGCGTGTCGAACGCACTGCGGCCAAACACGAAAAACTCCACACCGGCCTCGCCGTAATCACGACAGAAACGGGTGTGGTTGGCAGCGCCTTCATCGCCAAACTGCGCGACAGCCGGTAGCGCAGGGTGATGAGCGAAATGCTTTGCATCCGCGAACATGGCGCCAAGCACGCGAGTGGTGGTCGGATGCTCGATGCTGCGGTGGTATTTGCAGTTGAGGTTGGCCGCCGTGAAATGCACACGCCCATCGGCAGTGTCGGCACTGGGGCTGACCGTGGCCGCATTGGCTACCCACATGCTGGATGCCGAGCAGCTGGCGACCAGCAGCGGCATGTCCTGACGGGCCGCCTTTTCAATGACCTGCTCATCGCTGCCGGTGAAACCCAGGCGGCGCAGGCCGGACACATCAGGACGTTCCTGCGGTGCCAGCACGCCCTGAGTAAAACCCAGGTCCATCAGCGCTTTCATTTTTGCCAGGCCTTGCAGCGCCGCCTCACGCGGGTTCGCGCTTTGCTGGCTGTTACTCTGGGAGGCAACGTTACCGTAGGACAACCCGCCGTAGTTGTGGGTTGGCCCGACCAGACCGTCAAAATTCACTTCACAGGACTTCATCGGCAAGGCTCCGTGGATCTGTTTTTATAAGCAATCGTGCGCACACTGTCAGCTCAACCTGATACCGGGAGTCAGTGTCGCAGGCAGCGTCAGGCTGCCCGCCTCCAGCGAAGCCACCGGATAGGCGCAGTAATCGGCCGCGTAATAGGCGCTGGCGCGGTGGTTGCCCGAGGCGCCTACCCCGCCGAACGGCGCACTGCTGGCGGCTCCGGTCAACGGCTTGTTCCAGTTGACGATCCCGGCACGGCTGTGCAGCCAGAACTGCTGGTAACGCGCTTCGGAGTCAGACAGCAGACCTGCCGCCAGGCCATACCGGGTGGCGTTGGCTTCGGCGATGGCGGCATCGAAACCGGCGTAGCGGATGACTTGCAGCAGCGGGCCGAACAGCTCTTCGTCGGGGCGCTCGGGCACCGCACTGACATCGATAATGCCAGGCGTCAGCAATGCCGCGCCGGGCTGCGGCTGGCGCATTTCCAGCAGGGTCAGCGCGCCGTTGGCGAGCAGATTGCGCTGCGCGTCGAGCAAGGCGCGTGCAGCCTCCAGCGAAATCACCGAGCCCATAAACGGCGCAGGCTGCTGATCGAACGCCCCGGCTTCGATAGTAGCGCTGACCCCAACCAGTCGTGCCAGCAGGGCATCACCCCAGTCGCCTTCGGGCACCAGCAGACGACGCGCACAGGTGCAGCGCTGGCCTGCGGAAATGAAGGCCGACTGAATGATGGTGTACACTGCGGCATCAATGTCCTGAACCTGATCGACGATCAACGGGTTGTTACCGCCCATTTCCAGCGCAAGAATCTTGTCCGGCCGACCGGCGAACTGCTGGTGCAGCGCATTGCCGGTGCGGCTCGACCCGGTGAAGAACAGGCCGTCGATACCCGGATTGGCCGCCAGCGCGATACCGGTTTCGCGACCGCCCTGCAGCAGGTTCAGAACCCCGGCAGGCAGTCCGGCTTCGATCCAGCACTTGACGGTCAGCTCAGCGACTTTCGGTGTCAGTTCGCTGGGTTTGAACAGCACCACGTTGCCCGCCAGCAAGGCCGGGACGATATGCCCGTTGGGCAGATGCCCGGGAAAGTTGTACGGGCCGAACACGGCGACCACGCCGTGCGGCTTGTGGCGCAGTACCGCAGTGGCGTCGCCCAGGGGCCCACTCTTTTCGCCGGTTCGTTCGCGATAGCTCTGTACCGAGATGGCAATCTTGTTGACCATGCTGGTCACTTCGGTCGCCGACTCCCACAACGGTTTGCCGGTTTCTTCACCGATGCAGTGCGCCAGCGCGTCGGCGTGATGCTTGAGACGTGCAGCGAAGGCCTCCAGTACCGCGATGCGCTGATCCAGAGACAGCAGTGCCCAGCCGGGAAATGCCTGACGCGCCGCCTGCACCGCCTGCTCGACCTGCGCGGCGCTCGCGCCACGCCCGGACCACAGCACCTGCTGGGTCACCGGGTTCAGCGAATTGACCACCTCACCCTGCCCGTCCTGCCACACACCTGCGATGTAAAGGCTATTCATCAAACGCCCTCCCGCGCCGCAGACAAGGGCACCGCGCGCACATTGTCGCCCGCACTCATGCGCAGCCGCCTGGCAGTCTGCGGAGCGACGACCAGCGTGCCGGCAGCAAAACGCGCAGCGCCTACCGTGATGCGGCAGTCTTCACGCTTGCGGTTGTAGATCAGGAACTGTGGAGCGTCGTCACCTGGCGTGCCGATGGCCAGCACCAGCGCCTGGCTGTCCTTGATTGCGCGAATCTTGCCGGTCTCGCACTCGATGGCCGGGCCGGCATCGAAGATGTCGACATAACCCTGATACGAAAAGCCTTCGCTCTTGAGCATGGTCAGCGCAGGCTCGGTGTCGGCATGCACCCGACCGATCACGTTGCGTGCGTCTTCGGAAAGAAAGCAGCTGTACAACGGAAACTTGGGCATCAGCTCGGCGATGAATGCCTTGTTGCCCACGCCGGTCAGGTAATCGGCCTGGCTGAATTCCATCTTGAAGAAGTGCCGCCCCAGACTTTCCCAGAACGGCGAACGGCCCTGCTCATCGGACATGCCGCGCATTTCGGCAATGATCTTGTTGCCGAACAGCCTGGGGAATTCGGCGATAAACAGCATCCGCGCCTTGGACAGCAGGCGGCCGTTGAGGCCGTTACGCGAATCACTGTGCAGGAACAGCGAGCACAGCTCGGAATTGCCGGTCAGGTCGTTGGCCAGGAACAGGGTCGGAATTTCCCGATAGATGTTCAGTTCCTGTGAAGCGCTGACGGTCAGGCCGACCCGGTAGTTGTACCAGGGCTCACGCAGACCGACCGCTCCGGCGATGGCGGAAATGCCCACCACCCGGCCGTCATCATCTTCCAGCACGAACAGGTAATCGGCATCGCCGCGCTCGGCTTCGCCGCGAAAGGTCTTTTCAGCCCAGCCTACCCGGTGCGCCAGACGCTGCTCATTGGCGGGCAGGGTCGTCAGACCGGCGCCGGTGCTGCGCGCCAGCTCGATCAACGCGGGCAGGTCGCTGCTGCGTACAGGACGAACGATCATGTTATCTCCTCAGCGGCTCATCGAGAGCCTTGAAACTCGCTAATCGGCTATCGAACGTCCGGTTCAGACCGCGACAATCCGCACACTGGCACCTTCACCAACACCCAGGGCATCGGCAGCCTGGAGGCTCAACACCACCGGCCTGCCGGGCGCCCAGTCCAGTTCCAGCAGCACCGCGCGGTAGTCCTGCAACAGGCCATTGGCGATCAGATACAGACGCCCGCCCTTGCCGACATCGCTGCTTTGCCCGGCCTCGACCTTGACCGGAACCAGACGGCTCTGGGCAATCGAGCGAATCCCGGACACCCGCGCATGCAGCGTCGGCCCACCGTCGAAAATGTCGATGTAGTGATCGGTTTCAAAGCCCTCGCGCATGAGGATGTCGAAGGTGATCTGCGCACGCGGATGCACCTGCCCCATGGCTTCCTGCGCCGCGTCGGGCAGCAGTGGCACGTAGATCGGGTAATGCGGCATCAGCTCGGCGAGGAAGGTCCGGCTTTTCAGCCCGCACAGGCGTTCGGCAGCGGCGTAATTGATATCGAAGAAGTTGCGCCCGATGGCATCCCAGAACGGTGAGTCGCCCTGCTCATCGCTGTAACCGACGATCTCGGTGACCACCGAATCGGCAAAGCGCTCGGGGTGACTGGCGACAAACAGCAGGCGGCCGCGCGAATTGAGCTCCGACCATGCCGTGCCGACCAGCTCCGGGACCACGTAGAAACTGGTCAACAGGCTGTTACCGGTCAGGTCATGACACTGCGACAGCACGTGAATCTTGTTATGGATCTTCAGCTCGCGGGAAGCATGCACGAAGGTTTCGTTGCGAAAACTGTAGAACGGCTCGGAGTAGCCCGCCGAGGCCACGATGCCCGAGCAGCCCACCAGCTTGCCGCTTTCGCTGTCTTCGAGCACGAAGAAGTAGGTTTCTTCGCCGTTGAAGCTGACCTCGGCGGCAAACGACGCCTCCGACGAGCCGATCTTGTCGGTCAGGCGGCCAGCATCGTCGGGCAAGGACGTGACACCGATAGGGCTGTCGGCAGCGAGGCGTTGAACCTCGGCCAGATCAGCCATTTGCGCAGGGCGCATTACCAGCATGGTGCCACTCCTTGTAGATCGACCAGCCTTTACGACCGGCGCTAGTAAAAGCACCACACGGCGTCAGGCCGCATGGCGCAGGAAACAGGTGCGGCACCCGCCATCAGGCGGACGCCGCAAGGCTGCCATCGAGTCAGGATGTCAGTTTGGCGATGGCGCGTTCGAAGCGGTTCAGGCCCTCTTCGATGTCCGCGTCTTCAATCATCAGGCTCGGCGCGAAACGAATCACGTCAGGGCCGGCCTGCAGGATCATCAGGTCCTGAGCCTCGGCCGCATTGAAGATGTCCTTGGCCCTGCCCTTCCAGGCATCGGACAACACGCAACCGATCAGCAGACCCAGACCGCGCACTTCGCTGAACACGCCGTATTGCTGGCCGATGCTTTGCAGACGGGTCTTGAACTGCTGATGCTTGCGCTGTACGCCAGCCAGCACTTCAGGCGTATTGATCACGTCGATCACCGCCTCACCGACCGCACACGCCAGCGGGTTGCCGCCATAGGTGGTGCCGTGAACGCCGACCGCAAAGTGCCTGGCGAGCTTTTCAGTGGTCAACATCGCCGCCAGCGGGAAGCCGCCGCCGATGCTCTTGGCGCTGGAAAGGATGTCCGGGGTCACGCCGTAATGCATGTAGGCGAACAGATGACCGCTACGGCCCATGCCGCTCTGCACTTCATCGAACACCAGCAGGGCGTTGTGCTCGTCACACAGTTTGCGCGCACCTTGCAGGTATTCCAGCTGACCCGGCAGAACACCGCCCTCGCCCTGGATCGGCTCCAGCACCACGGCACAGGTCTTGTCGGTCACAGCGGCCTTCAGTGCGTCGAGGTCGTTGTACGGCACATGGCTGATGCCGGTGATCTTCGGCCCGAAACCATCGGAGTACTTCGGCTGCCCACCGACGCTGACGGTGAACAGGGTACGGCCATGAAAACTGTTCAATGCCGCGATGATTTCGTACTTTTCCGGGCCGTACTGGTCATGCGCCACACGACGTGCCAGCTTGAAGGCGGCTTCGTTGGCTTCCGCACCGGAGTTACAGAAGAACACGCGCTCGGCGAACGTCGCATCCACCAGTTTTTTCGCCAGACGCAGGGTCGGCTCGTTGGTGAAGACGTTGGACACATGCCAGAGGTTATTGGCCTGCTCGGTCAAGGCACCGACCAGCGCCGGGTGGCAGTGGCCCAATACGTTGACGGCGATCCCGCCCGAGAAATCCACCAGTTCGCGCCCCGCCTGATCCCAGACCCGGGAGCCCGCACCGCGCACAGGGATGAACCCGGCCGGGGCGTAATTGGGGACCATTACCTGGTCGAAATCGGCGCGTTGCACCGCAGCATGCTCAACGGACATCGGAGTCTCCTGATGAGGAACGCCTGCCTGAAACTGGCGAGCGATGGAAAGATTGTAAGGACTGAATTGTGTTCGGCCTTGCCGCCAGGCGACAACTTGTTACAGCGCAAAACCGGGTTTTTTCAAGGTTTTCGGCAATGCGACAATTTGCGTCACAAAGGCGCAGTTTAAACGGATTGAAGCCGGCCTGTCTGGACCTGAGCTGTCGCGGCAGCACTTCTATCGCGACGAGACAATCAACCGCGTTCGGCAGGCACAGGGGAAAGTTCGAACGGGCTGCTGCTGCGTCGCTGATTGCGGTCTTCACGCGGCGTGGCACCGAAGAAATTGCGGTAGGCGCTGGAGAAGTGCGGCCCCGAGGAAAAACCGCACGAAAGGCCGATCTGAATGATCGACTTGCTGGTCTGCATCAGCATCTGGCGCGCCTTGTTCAAGCGCAGTTCCAGGTAATACTGGCTGGGCACACGGTTGAGGTACTGCTTGAAGATCCGCTCCAGTTGGCGACGAGACACGCACACGTGCTGGGCGATTTCGTCGGTGGTCAACGGCTCTTCGATGTTGGCTTCCATCAACAGCACCGCCTGGGTCAGCTTGGGATGGCTGGAGCCCAGACGGTTCTGCAGCGGAATGCGCTGACGCTCGCCGCCTTCGCGAATACGCTCGACCACCAGCTCTTCGGACACCGCCCCGGCCAGTTCGGCCCCATGGTCACGGGACAGCACCGCCAGCAGCAGGTCGAGCACCGACATGCCACCACAGGCGGTCAGGCGATCCCGATCCCAATCGAACAAATGGCTGGTGGCGATGACCTTGGGGAAGCGCTCGGCGAAGTCGTCCTGCCAGCGCCAGTGCACGGCGGCCCGGTAGCCATCCAGCAGGCCCAGTTGCGCAAGCGGATAGACGCCCGCCGACAGCCCGCCAATCGAACAGCCGGCACGCACCAGTTGCTTGAGCGCACTGCCCAGCGCCGGGGCCACGCCTGCCGGGGGCTCGTCAGCCAGTAAAAACAGCTTCTGAAAGCCCTCCAGTCGCCCGGCCCAGGGCTCACCCGGCAACTGCCACGCACCGGCAAGCGCCGCTGGCTCCGCGGCCTCGGCCTGTAGAAACGACAGCTCATAGACCACTTCAGGGTGAACGCGCTGCGCAACGCGCAAGGCTTCCTCGGCCAGTGCCAGGGTCAGGGCTCTGGTACCAGGCCAGACGAGGAAACCTATTCGATGGGCAGTCATTGGGAGATCCGATACGTATTGCCGCAAAAGCCGAGCCTTGGAAGATAGCTCGATCTGGAACATCCAGGTCGTGTCGCGCGTCGCGCAGCATGCCCTGTTCTGGCATAAAAAGGCATCGTCATGCGCTGCCGATCGTCACTTCAGGCTGCCGGACAGGAATTGCTGCAAACGCTCGGTCTGCGGATTGGCCAGCACTTCGCGCGGATTGCCACGTTCCAGAACGACGCCCTGGTGCAGGAAAACCAGCTGGTTGGAGACCTCACGGGCAAAACCCATTTCGTGAGTCACCACCACCATGGTGCGGCCTTCCTGAGCCAGGCCCTGCATGACCTTTAGCACATCACCGACCAGCTCCGGGTCCAGCGCCGAGGTCGGCTCATCGAACAGCATGACCTCGGGCTCCATCGCCAGTGCGCGGGCAATCGCCACACGCTGCTGCTCACCGCCGGACATGTGCCCAGGGTAAGCGTCCTTGCGATGGGACACACCGACCTTGGCCAGATAGTGTTCGGCCTTTTCCAGCGCTTCCTTTTTCGACACACCCAGCACATGGACCGGCGCTTCGATGATGTTCTGCAGTGCAGTCATGTGCGACCACAGGTTGAAGTGCTGAAACACCATCGACAGGCGTGAACGCATGCGCTGCAACTGCTTGGCATCGGCAGCTTTCAGGCCGCCTTCCTTGTTTGGCACCAGCTTCAACTCTTCGTTGTTGAGCAGGATCTTGCCGGCATGAGGCTGTTCGAGCAGGTTGATGCAGCGCAGAAAGGTGCTTTTGCCCGAGCCGCTGGAGCCGATGATGCTGATGACATCGCCGGCCTTGGCGGTCAGGGACACGCCCTTGATCACTTCGTGACTGCCATAGCGCTTGTGCAGATCCTGCACTTCCAGTTTGTTCATGCTTTGGGTTTCCACAGTACGGTCAATCACTGAGCAGACGTCCGTGACGCAGCGCCGTGCGCCCCGCCACCTTGGCCAGCCAGAAACCGGGTTGAGCGTAACGAAGCCGCTCGATGGCGAACAACACCCCGGCAGTATTCGCACAAATGGTACTGACCTGATCGGACAGCGGGTCGATCACTTCGAACAGCGGATCGCCCACCTCGACCCTGTCGCCTGCAGCGCGCAGGAACGTCACCACACCAGGGTGCGGCGCATAGAGCAATTCGGTGCCTTCGAACGGCAAGCCTTCGCAGGCTTGGTGCACCGGCTGCGGCCAATCACCACTGATGAAGCCCTGCTCGGCGAGGAACGCCAGGATACCTTCGGCATGCGCGATTGCCTGCGGCTTGCCGGTGTCGGCCTGACCGCCCAGTTCAAGAGTGGTGGCGAGGCAGGCCAGCGGGATCTGCGCCTGCGGAAAAATCCGCGAAAGGCGCAACCACGGCAGCGAGCAGGCCTCATCGAAGGAGCTGCCACCGGAATCTTCGGCGAGCAGCGCTACCTGAATATTCAGATGTGCCGACAGCGACCGCCATTGTGGCCAGTGCTGCGGCAAGGCGTACATGTGCAGCGCGGCATCGGCATCACAATGCAGATCGAGCACCACATCAGCGACGCAGGCATGACGGAGCAGGATGCGCTGCATGCCTTGCAATTCGCTCTGCGGCGCGGGCAGCCCTTCGAGCGCAGCGCTCATCGCCTGGCGAATCAGCCGGGTATTGGCGCGCGGGTCATCGCCCAACTGACCTTCCAGCAACTCGGCGACCGGCTCGCTCAGCTCGGTGAAGTCACGGTTGAAGTTCTTGCCACTGCCGAACTCGAAACGGCCCTGATGCGCGCCTTGCAGCAACTGCCCCAGGCCCAGCGGATTGGCCACCGGGACCAGTTCGACGACACCTTTGAGGAGGCCTTGCTGCTCCAGCTCGGTCAGGCGTTTTTTCAGCTCCCAGGCCGTGCGCATGCCGGGCAGTTCGTCGGCATGCAGGCTGGCCTGAATGTAGGCCTTGCGCTCGCCGGTGCCGAAGCGAAAGACGCTCAGCGTGCGCTCGGTGCCGAGGGTGCTCCACGGCAATACATGATCGGTTCTTTGCATTTCAGACCTTCCGTGGGGCGAGGTAGCCCAGCCAGCGGCGTTCGGCGATCTTGAACAGCCGCACCAGAATGAATGTCAGGCCCAGATAGAAAACACCTGCGGTGATATAAGCCTCGAAAGGCAGGTAGAACTGCGCGTTGACCGTACGGGCCGCGCCCGTGATGTCGATCAGGGTCACGATGGACGCCAGACTGGTAGTCTGCAGCATCATGATGACCTCGTTGCTGTACTGCGGCAGTGCCCGGCGCAAGGCCGAGGGCAGCAGAATGCGCCGGTACATCTTGGCTTTCGACATGCCCATGGCCCGCGCGGCCTCGATTTCACCCGCCGGAGTGGCCTTGAGGCTGCCAGCGATGATCTCCGCCGTGTAGGCGCTGGTATTGATGGTGAATGCCAGGCACGCACAGAAGGTGGCACTGGACAGCCAGGGCCACAAAAAGCTTTCACGCACCGCGTCGAACTGGGCCAGTCCGTAGTAGATCAGGAACAGCTGCACCAGCATCGGCGTGCCGCGAATCACGTAGGTGTACAGCCAGGCCGGCATGTTCACCCAAGGGTTTTTCGAGACCCGCATCAAGCCCAGCGGCAATGCCGCCAGCAGCCCGAACGCGAGCGAAATCGCCAGCAGCTTCAGGGTGGTCAGCAGCCCGCCGAAGTACAGCGGCAGACTGTCCCAGATCACGTTGTAGTCAAAGATCATAGGTCAGCCGCCCTCACGCCTACCGAGTAGCGTTTTTCGAGGTAACGCAAAGCGAGCAGCGACACACTGGTGATCACCAGGTACATCGCCGCAACCGCCAGAAAGAAGGTGAAAGGCTCGCGGGTGGCATCGGCCGCCTGCTTGGCCTTGAACATCATGTCCTGCAGACCGACCACGGAGATCAGCGCAGTGGCCTTGGTCAGCACCAGCCAGTTGTTGGTGAAACCGGGAATCGCCAGACGAATCATCTGCGGCACCAGAATGCGGAAGAACACCTTGCCACTGCTCAGGCCATACGCCATGCCCGCCTCGGCCTGCCCCTTGGGGATGGCCATGAACGCACCGCGAAAGGTTTCCGAGAGATACGCACCGAAGATGAAGCCCAGCGTGCAGATGCCGGCCATCAACGGATCAAGGTCGATGTAGTCGTCAAACCCCAGCAACGGGGCGACGCGGTTGAGGACGTCCTGGCCGCCGTAGAAAATCAGCAGAATCAGGACCAGATCGGGAATGCCACGAATCACCGTGCTGTACAGATCGCCCAGCCAGGCGATCCAGCGTACCGGAGACAGTCTCAGCGCCACGCCGATCAGACCGAGAACGATCGCCAGAGCCATCGACGACAGGGCCAGCTGCAACGTCAGCCAGGCACCTTCGAGGATGACAGCTCCGTAACCTTTCAACATGATGTGCGGTCCTCAAGCGTGGAATAAAAATGGCGCAAGCCAGGCAACCCTGTTTGCGCCATCTCGTTGCGACGACTTATTTGCCGAAGATATCGAAGTCGAAATACTTGTCCTGGATAGCCTTGTACTTGCCGTTGGCGCGGATCGCGGCGATGGCGGCGTTGAGACGGTCAAGGTTGGCCTTGTCGCCCTTGCGCACGGCAATGCCGATGCCGTCACCGAAGTATTTCGGATCGAAGAACGACGGGCCTACGAACGCATAGCCTTTGCCAGCGTCGGTTTTCAGGAAGCCGTCCTGCAACAGCGTGGCGTCGGCGATAGTACCGTCAAGGCGCCCTGCACTGATGTCCAGATAGATTTCGTTCTGCGAACCGTACGGCGTCACTTCGACACCCTGCGGGGCCAGCACTTCACGGGCGAAACGCTCGTGAATCGTGCCACGCTGTACGCCGATCTTCTTGCCCTTGAGCTCAGCCAGGCTGTCGCTGACCGTAGTGCCGTCCTTCATCACCAGACGCGCCGGTGAATTGTAATACTTGCCGGTGAAGTCCACGGACTTCTTGCGGTCGTCGGTGATGGACATCGACGACAGGATCGCATCGATCTTGCGCACTTTCAGCGCCGGGATAAGCCCGTCGAATTCCTGCTCGACCCAGGTGCACTTGACCTTCATTTCTTCACACAGCGCATTGCCGATGTCGTAGTCAAAGCCGACGATGCTGCCATCCGGGGCCTTGGACGCGAACGGAGGGTAAGCCGCTTCGATACCGATTTTCAGTGGTTTTTCATCAGCAAAGATCGGCTGGGCGAGCACGGACAACGCCATCGCGCCAATAAGCATGAGCTTTTTCATTTCCAGGGACTCCATCGGTAAAGCACGACAAATGGCAAAGTGAGCAAGCGCCCAATGTGCGAAAGGACAATCTCGGGGAGGAGCGACGCCGGATGCGTGACACCGCGCTGGCGGTTCACAGCCCTCCGGCGAATGAGAGGCATTTTAACGACAGGCTCAAAGTCGATATTTCTTCAATGCGACAACTAGTTACAGAAGCACCTGAAAACCCGCTACACGGTATTGACGGGACCTGTTTCTGCTGATCCAGCAGCGCAGACTTAACCTGTCATAACAGCAAAAAGTGCGCCCATTATTGGCAAACCCTTTTAATCCGGCAAGCCCGGCGTGCCACATGGCGGTTTTAAAGCCCTGCTGCGTCGTACTTTCCTACACAGAAAGCCCGGACATGTCCCACAACGAAGCACCGCGCGACAACACCGTGTAAACCGGTAACAACCCGATATATATCCCGTTTCTCGCTTCAGCCCCTGGAAACAAAAGCGCCCCGATCGGCTCTCACCGAACGGGGCGCTTCAGTCACAGGATCGCTCAGGCAGCGTTCATGGTCTTGTGCGTATCGATCAGATGCTGCACCACGCCCGGGTCGGCCAGGGTGGAGATGTCACCCAGCGCATCGTACTCGGCAGTCGCAATCTTGCGCAGGATACGGCGCATGATCTTGCCTGAACGGGTCTTCGGCAGGCCGGGCGCCCACTGAATGAAGTCAGGCGAGGCAATCGGGCCGATCTCCTTGCGTACCCAGTTGCGCAATTCAGTGCGCAGCGCGTCACTCGGCTCTTCACCGCCGTTGAGGGTCACATAGACGTAGATGCCCTGCCCCTTCAGGTCATGCGGCACACCGACCACTGCAGCCTCGGCGACTTTCGGGTGCGCAACCATCGCGCTTTCGATTTCAGCCGTGCCCATGCGGTGGCCGGAAACGTTGAGCACGTCGTCCACACGCCCGGTGATCCAGAAATAACCGTCCTCGTCACGACGGGCACCGTCACCGGTGAAGTACATGCCGCGGAACGTCTTGAAGTAGGTGTCGACGAAACGGTCGTGATCACCATAGAGCGAGCGCGACTGGCCCGGCCACGAATCGAGGATCACCAGATTGCCCTCGGCAGCGCCCTCGATGAGGTTACCCAGGTTGTCCACCAGCGCCGGGATCACGCCGAAGAACGGACGTGTCGCCGAGCCCGGCTTCAGGGCGGTCGCACCTGGCAACGGGCTGATCAGAATGCCACCGGTTTCGGTCTGCCACCAGGTATCGACAATCGGGCAGTTCTGCTTGCCGACCGTGTTGTAGTACCAGGCCCAGGCCTCCGGGTTGATCGGCTCGCCCACCGAACCCAGCAGGCGCAGGCTGGAACCGTCGGCACCTTCAACGGACTTGGTGCCTTCAGCCATCATGGCGCGAATCGCGGTCGGCGCGGTATAGAGGATATTGACCTTGTGCTTGTCGATGATCTTCGACACGCGGGTGATGTCCGGATAGTTCGGCACGCCTTCGAACAGCAGCGTGGTCGCACCGTTGGCCAGAGGCCCGTAGACAATGTAACTGTGCCCGGTGACCCAGCCGACGTCGGCGGTGCACCAGTAAACTTCACCCGGCCGGTAGTCGAACACGCGTTCGTGGGTCAGCGCGGCATACAGCAGGTAACCTGCGGTGGTGTGCAACACGCCCTTGGGTTTACCGGTCGAGCCCGAGGTGTAGAGAATGAACAGCGACTCTTCGGCGCCCATCTCTTTCGGCGCGCAGGTGCTGGACGCCACTTCCAGAAGCGAGTGGTACCAGATATCACGGTGACGGTTCCATTCGATCTCGCCCCCGGTGCGCTTGCAGACGATAACCTTCTGCACGCTGCTGGTTTCCGGGTTGGTCAGGGCGCGGTCGACGTTGGCCTTGAGCGCCGTCTTCTTGCCGCCACGCAGACCTTCGTCAGCAGTGATGACCACTTTGGAACTGCAATCGATGATCCGGCCAGCCAGTGCTTCGGGCGAGAAACCGCCGAACACCACCGAGTGAATCGCACCGATCCGGGCGCATGCCAGCATGGCGACCACAGCTTCGGGGATCATCGGCATGTAGATCGTCACGACGTCGCCACGGTGCACATCCTGGCCACGCAGGGCGTTGGCGAACTTGCACACTTCGGCGTGCAGTTCGCGGTAGGTGATTTCCCGATGCTCGGAAGGGTCGTCGCCCTCCCAGATAATGGCGATGCTGTCGCCGCGTTCTTCCAGATGGCGATCCAGGCAGTTGTAGGCAACGTTCAGCGTGCCGTCGGCGAACCATTTGATATCGACACGGTGATCATCGAACGAGGTCTGTTTGACCACACTGAAAGGTTTGATCCAGTCGAGGCGCTGAGCCTGTTCACGCCAGAAACCATCAGGGTTGACCACCGACTGCTGGTACATGGCCTTGTAGGTCGCTTCATCCGTCAGCGTAGTCGCTGCGACTTCTGGGCGGACGGGGTACAGGGAAGCTGCACTCATCTTGGTTACCTCGGTGGATAGTTGTTGTTTTATGCCCCTGTTGTATCCCGCCCCACCCGCAGGGGCCATTCGACGTTGGTATTACCGGGCGGGGCCGGGGCCGGGGCCGGAGCCGCAAGCCGCAAGCCGCAAGCCGCAAGCATGAAGCATGAAGCATGAAGCTTGAAGCTTGAAGCTTGCAGCTTGCAGCTGCCCTAAAGATTATTACCATTTTGATAAAAGCGCTTATCCAAAGTCTTTATATATGCGCTGTCACAACAGGCATAGAATTCGATCCGCCAACAAGGCAGACATCAACTGCCCCCACGCAGTGTTGTTCCAACTCGAAAAACGTATCAGACCGCCCTAGCCCATGACGTCAAAAACGTGATGCGACGGCGCTCACTTTGAAAAAGGTAAACGACAATGAAAGCTTTATTAGTGGCATTGGCCCTGTGCGGCGTCAGTAGTCTGGCCATGGCCGAAGAATCGCAGACCAAAGTGGCTGCGCAACAGGCGCGTGTCGAGCAATATACCTACGGCACTCATCTGGATATCGCTCGGGTTATTTCCATCAGCCAGATACCCAATGTCTGCGAAGTGGTCCCGGCGCGGATGGTGTATGAAGATTCGCAGGGCGCACGCCACACCATGGGCTATCAGGTGATGGGCAACGGCTGCAGCAACGGTTGAGGCTTCTTGCCGTTGCAACCTGTGCACGACGCCTCGCCGCTATAGCCTCGCCGCTATATAAGGTGCGAGGCGCATGCACGAAGTGGGTGACGGAACTATCAATGAGCGAGTTATTTATCCGTTGAATGCGGATCTGATTCGCGCCCCACTTCATAGTCGCGCAACTTGTTGGCAATTGTTGTATGAGACACTCCCAGGCGTTTGCCTAATTGGCGACTGCTGGGATATTGCGCATAGAGTTGTTCCAGCACCGACTTTTCAAAGCGCCCGATAATAGCGCCCAGCCCGCCCTCCAGCGACACCTCACTCAACCCCTGTCGCATGCCGTAGTCCGGCAAACGAATATGCTCGGCCTGCACCTTGCCGCCGTCACACAGCGATACGGCCTGAAACAATACATTTTCCAATTGCCGCACATTACCGGGCCAGTGGTACTGACCAAGGCGTTTGATGGCCGCAGGTGATATGCCGGGCAGCGCACAGCCGATCTGCCGGCTGGCCTGATCGAGAAAATGCTCCACCAGCGGCTCAAGACCGTCCAGACAGTCGCGCAGTGGGGGTATATGCAGTGAAAGCACATTAAGGCGATGATAAAGGTCCTGCCTGAACATGCCCTTGGCGCACAGCTCCGAGAGATCGACCTGGGTCGAACACATCACCCGCACATCGAGAAACATGTCCTCGTCGCTGCCGACCCGGCGAAAACTGCCGTCCTGAATGAAGCGCAGCAGCTTGGCCTGCATGCGGGCACTCAGCTCGCCCACGCCATCGAGAAACAGCGTGCCGCCCGCGGTCAGCTCCAATAGCCCCAGCCGCCCTTCCGCACGCGCACCTTCGAACGCGCCGGGGTCATAGCCGAACAGCTCGATCTCGGCCATCGACTCCGACAACCCGGCGCAGTTGAGCGCCATCAGCGGTGACTGGCCGCGCGGGCTGGCCAGGTGGCAGGCGCGGGCCAGCAATTCCTTGCCGGTGCCGGTCTCACCCTCGATCAGCAGCGGCGCATCGAGGGGCGCCATGCGCCGCGCCTCGCGAACCACAGCGGCCATGACCTTCGAGCTCTGAAAGATACTGTCGAAGCCGCGCAACTCCTGCTTGCGCACATGGTAGATGCGCTCGCCGACCCGATCAGCACGGTGCAGCGTCAGCACGGCCCCGGCCATGGCCTCGCTGTCATCATGTTCCGATTGCAGGGGCGCGATATCGGCAAGAAACACATCGCCGCATACCTTGACCCGCAGGCCGTTGATCCGCGACTGGCTGGCGCGCACCAGTTCAGGCAGGTCGAAATCTTCGGCGTAACGCGACAAGGGCATGCCCGGCACCTCATCGACCCGCACACCCAGCAATTGCGCAGCGGCACGATTGGCCGCAACGATAGCCCCGCCCATGTCGATGGACAACACCGGAAATTCCAGCGCGCCGAGCAAGGCATTGAGCTCCATGTGCCGGCGCTCGCTGGGCATCAGCCCGACACGCTTGACGCCGAACACCCCGGTGATCGCCTCGAACTTCGGGCGCAAGGCCTGGAACTGCAGGTTGATCAGGTTCGGGCAATGCAGATAGATCGCGTCACCGTGCTCACCCCCCACTTCACCACGCGCCACGTTGACGCCGTAAGCCACCAGCAGATCGAGAATGTCGCGAAGAATGCCGATGCGGTTCTGGCAGTGCACCTTGATGCGCATGAGTCGTTGCCCCTGTGAGGGTATGTTTTTTATGAGGCGGCAAAATTAATGTCAACAATACGTTACGCATGCACGCTTCGCGAGCGGCAGTAGGACTGATTTCAGGCCTCATTCATCGCAAACGTAAACTTTTCGTTACGAGCCAGTGATCAAACCCTTGCGCTGCCCTGCTCACCGCCGCTGACGCGCCCTCGAAACCGGGTTATTCCTGAACACAGGCTTTTACAAGAACACTCTAAAAACAGCAGCCTTTCGAGGACATCAGCATGGCCCAGACGCTTTACGTGGCACGCGAGCCGGACGCTTCGGGTTTCATCGATTACACGGCGGACGAACATGCGGTATGGAACACCCTGATCACCCGGCAGATGGAGATCATCGAAGGGCGTGCCTGCCAGGAGTATCTGGACGGCATCGAGCAACTGGGCCTGCCGCTTGATCGCATTCCTCAGTTAGGCGAAATCAACAAGGTTCTGGGCGCGACCACGGGCTGGCAGGTCGAGCGAGTGCCTGCGCTGATCCCCTTCCAGACGTTTTTTGAACTGCTGGCCAGCAAGCGTTTTCCGGTGGCGACGTTCATCCGTAGCGCAGAAGAACTGGACTACCTGCAAGAACCGGACATCTTTCATGAAATATTTGGCCACTGCCCGCTGCTGACCAATCCGTGGTTTGCCGAATTCACCCATACCTACGGCAAACTCGGCCTGAGCGCGAGCAAGGAACAACGCGTGTACCTGGCCCGGCTGTACTGGATGACCATCGAGTTCGGCCTGGTCGATACCCCGCAGGGGCGGAAAATCTACGGCGGCGGTATTCTTTCTTCGCCGAAGGAAGCGCTGTACAGCTTGTCGTCAGCCCCCGAACACCGGCCTTTCGATGCGCTTGAAGCGATGCGCACGCCTTATCGCATCGACATTCTGCAACCGCTGTACTTTGTCCTGCCGGATCTGAAGCGTCTGTTCGACCTGGCGCAGCAGGACATCATGGCGCTGGTCGGGCAAGGCATGCAGTTGGGCTTGCACGCACCCAAGTTTCCACCTAAAACCAAAAGCCACGCCGCCTGACACTCGGCCAGCTCTCCGAAAAGGACCCTCTGCTTATGACCACCTTGAATCAACCTCACTGTGAAGCCTGCCGTGCCGATGCGCCGCAGGTCAGCGAAGCCGAATTGCCGGAACTGCTCAAGCAGATCCCGGACTGGAGCATCGAGGTCCGCGACGCGGTGATGCAGCTGGAAAAAGTCTTTCTGTTCAAGAATTTCAAATGGGCGCTGGCGTTCACCAACGCAGTGGGTGAGATTGCCGAAGCGGAAGGCCATCATCCCGGCCTGCTGACTGAGTGGGGCAAGGTGACCGTGACCTGGTGGAGCCACTCAATCAAGGGCCTGCACCGCAACGACTTCATCATGGCCGCGCGCACTGACGAAGTGGCCAAGGGCGCAGAAGGCCGAAAATAAAATGATTGGCGGGCCATGGACCTTGCCAGAGCGGTCCGGCCCAATGAAATCAAGCTGCTCAGCACCTCGCAAGGTGAAAAGCCGGACAGTAAAAACGCGATTTTGTTTCACGATCAGGGCAATCAGGGTAAAAAAATATCCTGATTGTCATTTTCAGTGGGTTATCCTGCGCAGGCTTTTTAAAGCACGGTTCTATCTGCAACCCCTTGCGAGGAGCGACGACGATGCATGAAATCCCTAACTTCCCACCAGGCCAACAGGAACCACAACAGTCGACTCTGGCTCAGCAAGAGCTTGGTCAACCTGTCGCAATGAAAGCAGCACCCTCGGCTCAAGACAGCCAGAAAGCCGGAAGCAAAGACTGAAGGCGATTGTTTTCAGGCGTATCGAAAAACGGTTTTGCCGGTTTTCAATACGCCTGGAAAACCAGCAACAGGCAAACAGCAGATTTTTATGAGCGACTTCACTGAAACCCAAGCCAGCGCCCTGATTGGCACCGCCGAGAAAATGATCGAGATCTGGTCACGCCTCAGCCCGGAAAAACAGAGCGCCCTGCTCGCCCGTTTCGGTACTCAGGAAAACGCCTTGGCCGCTCTCGTGACCACACACCTTGTGGCCCCCAGGGACAAATAGCCCCTCCATTCAGGTTTATTTCAATCTGTTGCACCTGCATCGCCCGATGCATCGGTATGATGAGCACTTCGAGAGCTTGCTAAGGGTTTTCCCTGCCCGCTCGAACGCCATGCCCGCAAAAGAACGAAAGCCCGCCCCATGTCCGAGACACAGCAAAACACACCGCAAACCCCGATGGCCGTTACCCTGACCGTCGTGTCCATCGTGATGTTCACCTTTATCGGCTACCTGAACATCGGCATTCCCCTCGCCGTTCTGCCCGGCTATGTCCACAGTGATCTGGGCTTTGGTGCAGTCATCGCCGGGCTGGTCATCAGCGTGCAATACCTGGCCACGCTGATCAGTCGGCCCTGGTCGAGTCGCATCATCGACAATCTGGGCAGCAAGAAAGCTGTGCAGATCGGGCTGACCGGTTGCGGGCTGAGCGGTGTGTTCATGCTGGTGCCGGTGTGGCTGGACAGCTGGCCGATGGCGAGCCTGGTGATTCTGCTGATTGGCCGGGTGATCCTCGGTGCTGCGGAAAGCCTGGTCGGTTCTGGTTCGATTGGCTGGGGCATCGGCCGGGTCGGCGCACAGAACACCGCCAAGGTCATTTCCTGGAATGGCATCGCCAGCTACGGCGCGCTGGCCATCGGTGCGCCACTGGGCGTGTGGATGGTTGACGAACTCGGCCTGTGGACAGTGGGCGTGAGCATCATGCTGCTGTGCGCGCTGGGCCTGTACCTGACCTGGCATAAAGAGCCGGCGCCTATTGTGCAGGGTGAGCGACTGCCATTCATGCATGTGCTGGGGCGAGTGTTTCCGCATGGCATGGGCCTGGCATTGGGCGGTATCGGTTTCGGCACTATCGCGACGTTCATCACCCTGTATTACGCGAGCAACCACTGGCCGAATGCCGCGCTGTGCCTGACGCTGTTTGGTGGCAGTTTCATCGCCGCGCGCCTGCTGTTCGGCAACCTGATCAATCGCCTGGGCGGCTTTCGAGTGGCGATTGTCTGCATGTCCGTGGAAAGCCTGGGGCTATTGCTGCTGTGGCTGGCACCCACTCCGGACCTGGCGCTGGCTGGCGCGGCGCTGACCGGCTTCGGATTCTCGCTGGTATTCCCGGCGCTGGGCGTGGAAGCGGTCAATCTGGTCCCGGCGTCGAGCCGGGGCGCGGCAGTGGGCGCCTACTCGCTGTTCATCGACCTGTCACTGGGCATCACCGGGCCACTGGCAGGCGCCATTGCCGCCGGTTTCGGCTTCGTCTCGATCTTCCTGTTCGCGGCACTGGCGTCACTCACCGGGCTGGCGTTGAGCGTTTATCTGTACAAGCAGGCACAGGTGCTGCGCCAGTAATGATCGGTGCTCATAGTCATACAGGTCCTGAAGAGCCCGAAAAGCGGAGTTTTCAGGCTGCTGCCCGCAGGGCGTAGGAGCGAACTTGTTCGCGAAGACATTGTTTTGAACGCAAAATCTTCCGCGACGGTACGGGCCCTTTCGCGAACAAGTTCGCTCCTACGTTCGAGCGTGGGAACGGGGCTTTTGTAGGAGCGAACTTGTTCGCGAAGGCATTGTTTTGAACGCCAGATCTTCCGCGACGGTACGAGCCCTTTCGCGAACAAGTTCGCTCCTACGTTCGAGCGTGGGAACGGGGCTTTTGTAGGAGCGAACTTGTTCGCGAAGACATTGTTTTGAACGCCAAAATTTCTGCGACTGTACGAGCCCTTTCGCGAACAAGTTCGCTCCTACGTTCGAGCGTGGGAACGGGGCTTTTGTAGGAGCGAACTTGTTCGCGAAGGCATTGTTTTGAACGCTAAATCTTCTGCGACTGTACGGGCCCTTTCGCGAACAAGTTCGCTCCTACGTTCGAGCGTGGGAACGGGGCTTTTGTAGGAGCGAACTTGTTCGCGAAGACATTGTTTTGAACGCTAAATCTTCTGCGACGGTACGGGCCCTTTCGCGAACAAGTTCGCTCCTACGTTCGAGCGTGGGAACGGGGCTTTTGTAGGAGCGAACTTGTTCGCGAAGACATTGTTTTGAACGCTAAATCTTCTGCGACTGTACGGGCCCTTTCGCGAACAAGTTCGCTCCTACGTTCGAGCGTGGGAACGGGGCTTTTCTAGGAACGAACTTGTTCGCGAAGGCATTGTTTTGAACGCCAAATCTTCCGCGACGGTACGGGCCCTTTCGCGAACAAGTTCGCTCCTACGTTCGAGCGTGGGAACGGGGCTTTTGTAGGAGCGAACTTGCTCGCGAAGGCATTGTTTTGAACGCTAAATCTTCTGCGACTGTACGGGCCCTTTCGCGAACAAGTTCGCTCCTACGTTCGAGCGTGAGGGCGGGAGGGCTTTTGTAGGAGCGAACTTGTTCGCGAAGACATTGTTTTGAACGCCAAAATTTCTGCGACGGTACGGGCCCTTTCGCGAACAAGTTCGCTCCTACGGCCTGCGGCCAGAATCAAGCGCAGACTTTTGTATAGCGCTGAGCACTGCGTGGCACGAGACTGAAAAACACCTCAGAAATCCACTTTCCCGCGTCCGGCCTTGATCGAGCCGCGCTTGCTCTTGGACTCCAGGCGCCGGGTCTTGGAGCCGAGGGTCGGGCGGGTCGGGCGGCGTTTCTTTTCGACCTTGGCCGCGTTGACGATCAGCTCGCTCAGGCGCAGCAAGGCATCGGCACGGTTCTGCTCCTGGGTTCGATACTGCTGAGCCTTGAGCACAATTACGCCGTCGCTGGTGATCCGGCTGTCACTCAACGCCAGCAGCCGCTCCTTGTAGAACGGCGGCAGCGACGAAGCGTTGATGTCGAAACGCAAATGCACGGCGCTGGAGACCTTGTTGACGTTCTGCCCGCCCGCGCCCTGGGCACGGATAGCGGTCAATTCGATCTCGGCGTCCGGCAGATGAACGTTGTTGGAAATCACCAGCATCGGGGTCTCTTCTTCTCGGAAAAGGGCAAGGCTATTTGCCAGACTCGGCAGGCACGACAACGCTACGCCTGTTTTTGGCCCGGTAACAGACCCACATCACCGCCAGCCAAACCGGGATCGCATACACCGAGATCTGGATGCCGGGGATCATCAGCATGATGCCGAGGATGAACACCACGAAGGCCAGGCACACATAGTTGCCATAGGGATACCACAGTGCCTTGAACAGCGGCACTTGTGCGGTGCGGTTCATGTGCTGGCGGAATTTCAGGTGCGAGTAGCTGATCATTGCCCAGTTGATCACCAGCGTGGCCACCACCAGCGACATCAACAGTTCCAGCGCCTGCTGCGGCACGAAATAATTGAGCAGCACCGCGACCAGTGTCACGGCGGCAGAGGCGAAGATCGCCTTGACCGGCACCCCGCGTTTGTCGACCTGGGCCAGCGCCCTGGGTGCATCACCCTGCTCGGCCATGCCCACCAGCATGCGGCTGTTGCAGTAGGTGCCGCTGTTGTAGACCGACAGCGCTGCCGTCAGCACCACAAAGTTGAGGATGTGCGCCGCCGTGTCGCTACCCAGCATCGAGAACACCTGCACGAACGGACTGCCGCTGTAGGAATCGCCAGACGCATTCAGGCTGGCCAGCAGGCTGTCCCACGGCGTCAGTGACAACAGCACCACCAGCGCGCCGATGTAGAAAATCAGGATGCGGTAGATGACCTGGTTGATCGCCTTGGGAATTACGGTCTTCGGCTGTTCGGCTTCAGCAGCAGTGAAACCGAGCATTTCCAGGCCGCCGAAGGAGAACATGATGATTGCCAGCGCCATCACCAAACCGCTGACACCATTGGGAAAGAATCCTCCATGCTCCCAGAGATTGCTGACCGAGGCCTGCGGGCCACCGCTACCGCTGACCAGCATGTAGCTGCCCAACGCAATCATGCCGATGATCGCCACCACCTTGATGATCGCGAACCAGAATTCGGTCTCGCCGAAGACCTTGACGTTGGTCAGGTTGATGGCATTGATCAGCACGAAGAAGGCTGCCGCGGATACCCAGCCCGGGATGTCCGGCAACCAGTAATGGATGTATTTGCCGACGGCAGTCAGCTCGGACATGCCGACCAGGATGTACAGCAGCCAGCAATTCCAGCCCGACAGAAACCCGGCGAAACCGCCCCAGTAGTTGTGGGCGAAGTGGCTGAACGACCCGGCGACCGGTTCTTCGACGATCATCTCGCCCAGCTGGCGCATGATCATGAAGGCGATGAAGCCACAGATGGCATAACCGAGAATCATCGACGGCCCGGCTGATTTCAGCACGCCCGCCGAGCCGAGAAACAGGCCCGTTCCGATAGCACCGCCCAGGGCGATCAACTGGATGTGTCGATTCTTCAGGCCACGTTTCAGTTCGCCCGAGGGTGAGGTTGTTTCACTCATTCAATAGCCACCTGATCGATCGTGTTCTGTGACGGAATAGAACCTGTTGCGCTCGTGGCGCAACAGAATTGCAGCGTTCGAGGCGGATGGCCCGGAGCGTTGAACAGCACTGTTTCACAGAAAAAAGCGCAGCATTGTACACGTGCATCCCGGCTGAGGTTCAAAACAGGGGGGTCGAGGTGCCGCGGCTGTGTGACCGCACTTTTCAGAGCGCCGAAAACGACAACGCCAGCCCTGTGGACTGGCGCTGCCATTCATTCACACCGCGCGATCACTCGGGCTTGCGACGACCGAAGCCCGGACGCTGACCTGAACCTGCCGGTGGGCCACGACGCTTGCCTGACGGCGCATCATCGTTGACCAGCTTGATGCCGACACGCTTGGGGCCCGGCTTGGCCGGACGCTTGTTCATGTCGCTCGGACGCTCGGCGACCGGCGTGCCACGGCTGTTGTCGGCCGGACGCGGCGCGCGCGAACCGGGCTTGCCCGAATCCTTGCGCGGCGAAGGACGCTGAGTCGAATCGCCACCGCGCGGACGATCACGCTCGCTGCCGGTGATCTGCGGCTGACGCGGCGCGCGCTCGCCGCCGGTCGCCGGAGCACCAGCAGCCGGACGCAAGGTGCGAACGCGCTCGCCTTTGCCCAGAGGGCGCGACGATTGACGCTGCAGACGCTCCATCTTGTCCTTGGTCTTGGCATTCATCTGCGGCTGGGCCACAGGTTGCAGACCGACTTCAGCGGCCAGAATATCGACTTCGTACTGGCTCATTTCGCGCCAGCGACCCATCGGCAGGTCGGAGTTGAGGAACACCGGCCCGTAACGCACGCGCTTCAGGCGGCTGACCACCAGCCCCTGGGATTCCCAGAGACGACGTACTTCGCGGTTGCGGCCTTCCATCACCACGCAGTGATACCAGTGGTTGAAGCCTTCGCCGCCCGGTGCCTGCTGGATATCGGTGAAGCGCGCAGGACCGTCTTCGAGAATCACACCGTTCTTGAGGCGCAGCAGCATGTCGTCATCGACTTCGCCACGCACGCGAACCGCGTATTCACGGTCCATTTCAAACGACGGGTGCATCAGGCGGTTGGCGAGTTCACCGTCGGTGGTGAACATCAGCAGGCCGGTGGTGTTGATGTCGAGACGACCGATGTTGATCCAGCGGCCTTCTTTCGGGCGCGGCAGACGATCAAACACGGTCGGACGGCCTTCAGGGTCGTCACGGGTGCAGATTTCACCATCGGGCTTGTTGTACATGATGACGCGACGGACCGTTTCGGCCGCTTCTTCGCGCTTGATGACGCGACCATCGACACTGATGGCGTCATGCAGGTCGACGCGTTGACCGAGGGTCGCGTCCTTGCCGTTGACCTTGATACGGCCCTGGGTAATCCAGGCTTCCACGTCACGGCGTGAACCCACGCCAATGCGCGCCAGAACCTTCTGCAGCTTTTCGCCTGCGGGTCCGATTTCCTGGCTGTCCTGCTTGTCTTTTTCACTCATCTGGGCACCTCCCGGTGTGTCGAATCAGGGCTGGCCGAGAACCGGCAAGACCTGTGCCCGGCGCGCTGTGGATAGCGGCAAGGCGAAATACTTGAAAGCCCGGGCGACACTTGATCGCCGAGGGTCGGCCATCATACGCCCCTGCGCCGGTTTACGCATCCGGCGTCAGCGGCAAATGCCCGGATCACTTCTTCTTTTTGCGACCGGCGGTCTTGAGCTTCGCCAGCCGCTTGGCAGACTCATCAAGCACCGTGCGTTTGTCGTCCTTGTCGAGCTTCTTCCAGGACTTGATTTCGCGCTTGCTGCGGCCGCATCCCAGACAAATGTCATCATCGAACTTGCACAGGCTGATGCAGGGGTTCTTGGTCGAACTCATGGGCAGCGAATCTCGTGGCGAGTGGTATCAGATGTGACCCTGGGCTGGCGTATGAATTCGACCGAAGTGCATCGGGCGTTGGCAGGGCAGTTCTGATTGTCGTTCCGCACGCTCCAGGACGAGGTATCAAGAGGACGCAGATCGCCCATGGCTACATACAGGTCTTGTGGGAGCGAGCTTGCTCGCGAAAGGGCCCTTACAGAATCCGAAAATAGCGAGCCTGCACCATCGCCTTCGCGAGCAAGCTCGCTCCCACGAGACTTGTGTATCACGCTGAACGCTTCAGCGTGGGAGCGCTAGTCAATCAGACCTCATCGTCGCCTTTGTCGTCTTCAGGCTCTGGCTCCGCGCGTAGCAGGTCATCGAAGTCGGTCTTGAGGCCCTGCTCCATCGAGTCCAGTTCCACCAGCAGGCTGCGGAAGCTGGTTTCGTCACGCGGGGCTTCGGGCTCTGCGTCCGGGTCGAGGCTGGCGTCGGCCAGGGCTTGCAGGTGCGCAGGCACCGGCGCCTCTTCGAAATCCAGCACTGGCTCGGTTTCCATTTCGCGCAGGTCGGCCAGCGGCGGAAGTTCGTCGAGGCTTTTGAGGTTGAAGTGGTCGAGAAAGCCCTTGGTGGTCGCGAACATGGCCGGTTTGCCGGGCACATCACGGTAGCCCACCACGCGAATCCACTCGCGCTCGAGCAGGGTCTTGACGATGTGGCTGTTGACCGCGACACCGCGCACATCTTCGATCTCGCCCCGCGTGATCGGCTGGCGGTAGGCGATCAGCGCGAGGGTTTCCAGCATGGCCCGGGAGTAACGCTGCGGCCGCTCTTCCCACAACCGCCCGACCCACGGCGAAAAGCGGTCACGAATCTGCAGACGATAACCCGACGCCACTTCCTTGAGCTCGAAGGCGCGCCCCTCACAGGACTTGCGCAACACCTCGAGCGCCTTTTTGAACACCGAAGGTTCAGGGCGCTCGCCTTCCTCGAACAGCTCATACAGCCGCTCCAGCGTCTGCGGTTTTCCGGAGGCCAGCAGAAATGCTTCAAGCAACGGGGCCAGTTCGCGAGGTTCGTTGAGATTCATGGGTGTGTTTTAGCTCTACTCGGCTCGCGCCCGGACATGGATCGCCGCAAAGGGCTCGTTTTGGACCAGCTCGACAAGGGATTCCTTGACCAGCTCAAGCACCGCCATAAACGTCACGACCACACCCAGACGCCCTTCTTCGGCAGTGAACAGCTCGGCGAACGGCACAAAACCGCCGCCCTTGAGACGTTCCAGCACATCGCTCATGCGCTCGCGGGTGGACAGTGCCTCGCGACTGACCTGGTGGCTTTCGAACATGTCGCCGCGGTGCAGCACTTCGGCCATCGACATCAGCACTTCTTCGAGACTGACATCCGGCAGCAACTTGCGTGCACGGGCTTCGGGAGCGTCCAGTTTTGGCACGATGACATCGCGCCCCACCCGGCTCAGGCCATCGATGCCCTCGGCGGCCGCCTTGAAGCGCTCGTATTCCTGCAAGCGGCGAATCAGCTCGGCGCGCGGATCGCCTTCTTCCTCTTCGACTTCCGCCGAACGCGGCAACAGCATGCGCGATTTGATCTCGGCCAGCATGGCGGCCATGACCAGATACTCGGCAGCCAGCTCCAGCCGCACGGTTTTCATCAGCTCGACGTAACCCATGTACTGCTTGGTGATCTCGGCCACGGGAATATCGAGGATGTCGATGTTCTGTTTACGGATCAGGTACAGCAGCAGGTCGAGCGGCCCTTCGAACGCTTCGAGAAAAACCTCCAGCGCGTCGGGCGGGATGTACAGGTCCAGCGGCATCTGCGTGACAGCACGCCCATAGACCAGCGCGAACGGCAGTTCCTGCTGGGCGTCTGCCTGGCTGTCCACCGACTCGACGGCTGTCATCAGGCGCGTTCACCGAAAGGCGTCGGATCACCGCAACCAACCCGAACGATCTGGGGTTCACCCTCAGCCAGGTTAATGACCGTGGACGCCGAAATACCGCCGATCCCGCCATCGATGATCAGGTCGACCTGATGCTCGAGAACCTGGCGCATCTCATAGGGATCGCTGAGGGGCACGCTGTCGCCCGGCATGATCAGGCTGACGCTCATCAGCGGCTCGCCCAATTGCTCCAGCAGGGCCTGGGCGATGGGATGGCTTGGCACACGCAGGCCGATGGTGCGGCGCTTGGGGTGCAGCACCAGACGCGGCACCTCGCGGGTGGCGTTGAGAATGAAGGTGTATGGCCCTGGCGTGTGCGCCTTCAGTGCGCGGAACGCGCCGGTGTCGACCTTGGCAAACAGCCCCAGTTGCGACAGATCACAGCACATCAGGGTGAAGTTGTGCTTGTCGTCCAGCTGGCGCAGGCGGCGGATACGCTCGATGGCGCTCTTGTCACCGATCTGGCAACCCAGTGCATAGGACGAATCTGTCGGGTACACCACCAGCCCGCCGGCCTTGATGATTTCAGCGGCCTGTTTGATCAGGCGCGGCTGCGGGTTTTCCGGATGGACCTGGAAAAATTGACTCACGATTACTTCCTGTTCAGACGGAGGCAGTAGGCTGTTCATGTTTGAATCTGCACCACAAAGGCGGTAGATCTTCAGGCACGGGGCGATAAGTGCCGATTTCGCCCCAGGTGCCAGGACCGTGGAAGTCGCTGCCGGCGGAAACCAGCAGACCGAACTCGCGGGCAAGGATGGCCAGGGTGCCGACCTGATCGGCAGGCTGCATGCCATTGACCACTTCTATGGCGTGCCCACCGGCCTGGACGAAATCGCCGACCAGTTTACGCCGTTTACTGCGGGTAAAGTCATAATGTGAAGGATGTGCGAGGCTGACCCATGCACCCGACGCCCGCAAGGTGGCTACCGTGTCTTCCAGCGTCGGCCAGTGCTGTTTCACATCGCCCAGTTTGCCCGCGCCCAGCCATTTGCGAAATGCCTCGGCGCGATCCTTGACGAAGCCCGAGCGCACCATGAAGTCGGCAAAGTGCGGACGCGCAGGCGCATTACCGCTGTCACCCAGCTCCTGCTGAATCGCGCGCGCGCCTTCCAGCGCCCCTGGCATACCTTTGATCGCCAGTTTGCGGCTGATTTCTTCCGCACGCAGCCAGCGTCCTTCGTGCAAACGGCTGATGGCTTCGGTCAGCGCCGGGGCCCGGGTATCGAATCCGTACCCCAGAATATGGATCGTCGCCCCGCCCCAAGTGCAGGACAGCTCCACCCCGTTGACCAGTTGCATACCCAATGAATGCGCGGCCGCACGGGCCTCTTCAAGCCCTTCGAGGGTGTCGTGGTCGGTCAGCGAAAGGACGCGCACGCCGTTTTCATGAGCACGCGCAACCAGTGCCGTGGGCGAGAGCGCCCCGTCGGAAGCGGTGCTGTGGCAGTGCAGGTCTACATTCATAGTGATGCTTTCGTGTTCATTGATGTTTGTTATTATGCCGCCACATCCTGCTTCTGGCTGCCATTGTGAAACAATTCATCGACTTCATCCCGCTGCTGCTGTTTTTCATCGTTTACAAAACCGAGCCGCGCGCCGTGGATATCCTCGGCAATACCTATATGGTAGGCGGCATTTTCAGTGCAACGGCGATGCTGATCATCAGTTCGGTGGTGGTCTACGGCATTCTCTACGTCAAACAGCGCAAGCTGGAAAAAAGCCAGTGGCTCACCCTGGTGGCGTGCCTGGTGTTCGGCAGCCTGACCCTGGCCTTCCACAGCGAAACCTTCCTTAAATGGAAAGCACCGGTGGTCAACTGGCTGTTTGCAGTCGCCTTCGCCGGCAGTCATTTCATCGGCGACCGTCCGCTTATCCAGCGCATCATGGGTCATGCACTGACCCTGCCGGCGGCGATCTGGACCCGGCTCAACATCGCCTGGATCATATTCTTCCTGTTCTGTGGCGCAGCCAACCTGTATGTGGCGTTCACTTATCAGGAATTCTGGGTCGACTTCAAAGTATTCGGCAGTCTGGGCATGACCCTGATCTTCCTGGTCGGCCAGGGGATCTACCTGTCACGCCACCTGCATGACACCACTCCCAATACGCCCAAATCCGAGGACTGACATGCTCTACGCAATCATCGCCACCGACGTCGAAAACTCGCTGGAAAAACGCCTCAGCGTTCGCCCGGCACACCTGGAGCGCCTCAACGCGCTCAAGGATGAAGGCCGTCTGGTGCTGGCCGGTCCACACCCGGCAGTCGACAGTAACGACCCGGGCGCTGCCGGTTTCAGCGGCAGCCTGATCGTTGCGGAGTTCGAATCGCAAAGCGCCGCCAAGGCGTGGGCCGAAGCCGATCCGTTCGTGGCCGCAGGCGTCTACGCCAACGTCGTGGTCAAGCCGTTCAAGCAGGTTATGCCCTGAGCCTGCCCGACCGACTTCTTAACAGCTCTGCTTTCTGATCGAGGCAGAGTCACGCTGCACCCCGGTAGTGGCCAATTGAGTGAGTCATGAGCGAGCTGTTACTAATTGATGATGATCAGGAGCTGTGCGAGCTGCTGAGCAGTTGGCTGAGCCAGGAAGGCTTTCAGGTACGCGCCTGTCACGACGGGAACAGCGCGCGCAAGGCATTGGCCGACGCTGCCCCGGCGGCCGTGGTGCTGGACGTGATGCTGCCCGATGGCAGTGGTCTGGAATTGCTCAAGCAATTACGCGCCGAACACCCTGACCTGCCGGTGGTCATGCTCTCGGCACGCGGCGAGCCGCTGGACCGTATTCTGGGTCTGGAGCTGGGGGCTGACGACTACCTGGCAAAGCCCTGCGACCCTCGCGAACTCACCGCCCGCCTGCGCGCCGTGCTGCGCCGCAGCCATCCGGTGGCGTCGTCCAGCCAGCTCGAACTGGGCGACCTGACTTTCAGCCCGATGCGCGGCGTGGTCAGTGTCGACGAGAAGGAACTGACCCTCACCGTGTCCGAAAGCCGTTTGCTGGAAGCGCTGATGCGCCAGCCCGGCGAGCCGTTGGACAAGCAGGAACTGGCGCAACTGGCCCTGGGCCGCAAACTGACCCTGTACGACCGCAGTCTGGACATGCACGTCAGCAACCTGCGCAAGAAAATCGGCCCGCACGCCGACGGCCGCCCGCGCATCGTCGCACTGCGCAGCCGCGGCTATTATTATGCTCTTTGAGCAGCTACAAGCTGCAAGCTGCAAGCTACAAGCAGAGCGCTTCTGGCTTGAAGCTTGAAGCTGACAACTTGCAGCTGCCCCTTACACAAGCTTTACCAAGCGCTGACTGCGCTTGACCTTGATCTCCCTAAACTGGGCTTATCGGCATCGAGCCGCACTAGAGACAAGGAGATACACAATGCGCAAGACCCTGATCGCTTTGATGTTTGCCACTGCCCTGCCGACCATTGCCATGGCTGCACCACCAGCACCACCTGCCGGTGGCCCGGATGCTGACGGACCTGCCATGCACATGGATCGCGATGACCGCGGCCCAGGCCCTGGCCCACGTATGGATCGCGGCCCTGGCCCGATGGGACCGATGGCTGAGCTGGACCTGACACGTGAACAGCGTCAGCAGATCGAACGCCTGATGCGCGAGCAAAAGCATGAGCGCCGCGAAATCACTCAAAGCTACCTGGAAAAAATGCCTGCTGCCGACCAGAAAGCAATGCACGACGAAATCGAAGCCAAACGCTCCAAGACCGACAGCGAAGTTCGTGCACTGCTGAGGCCTGACCAGCAGAAGCTGTTTGACGAAATCAAGAAGAAAGAAGATGAGCGTCGCGCCGAATGGGCCGAGTTCAAGGCCTGGAAAGCGGCAAAAGCAGCAAAAACGCTGTAACCATCAGGCCTCGCGGCCCGGTGAGTTGAACACAACCCGGCATGCGCGCGCATGCCGGGCTTTTTTACTGAGACCGAGGAAATCCCGTGCGTTCATTGTTCTGGCGAATCCTGGCCAGCTTCTGGCTGGCCATCGCTCTGGTAGGCGGCCTGTCGGTGCTCATGGGGCATATGCTCAATCAGGATGCGTGGATCCTCAGTCGTCATCCGGTGCTCAACTCGTTGCCCGAACAGTGGACGCAACGCTTCGAGGACAAGGGCGCGGATAACGCTCAGGAATTTCTTCAGGACATCAAACGACGCAATCGTATCGACACGCAAGTGCTCAGCGACAGCGGCGAGCCGATGGTGCGCGGCACCTTCCCGCCCCGCGCCGCAGCCCTGGAAGCGCGGCAGCGGGAAGACGACGATCAGGGGCGCAAACTGCCCTGGCGCCGCCTGGCCACCGAGTACAGCAGCCCGAAGACCGGCGAAACCTACCTGTTTATCTACCGCGTTCCGCACCCGGAGCTCGACGAGTGGCACCGTCAGAGTCTGATGTGGCCGTTGAGCGCGCTGGGCATTGCCCTGGTGGTGCTGACCCTGTTCAGCCTGTTCGTGACGCTGTCGATTACCCGACCGCTGAGCCGCCTGCGCGGCGCAGTGTACGACCTGGGGCAAACCAGCTATCAACAGCACAGCCTCGGACAGCTGGCCAACCGCCGTGACGAATTCGGCGTGCTGGCCAAGGACTTCAACCGCATGGGTGCGCGCCTGCAAAGCCTGATTGGCAGCCAGCGCCAATTGCTGCGCGATGTGTCTCATGAACTGCGCTCACCGCTGGCCCGGTTGCGCATCGCTCTGGCGCTGGCGGAACGCGCGGAGCCTGCCGAGCGTGAAAAGCTCTGGCCACGGCTGGGTCGTGAATGTGACCGGCTGGAGGCGTTGATCAGCGAGATTCTGGCCCTCGCACGCCTCGACGCCGAGCTTCGTGGCCCTGAGCCCGTCGACATTGAAGCCCTGCTGCAGCGCCTGAAGAGTGACACACAGCTGGACGGTGTCGACCAGAATATTCGCGTCGAGGTGCAGGACAACCTGCAGTTCAAAGGCTGGCCGGACATGATCGAACGTGCGCTGGACAACCTGCTGCGCAACGCGCTGCGCTTCAACCCGAGCGGCCAGAGCATCGATCTGCAGGCAACGCTGGTGGGCGATCACATCCGTCTGAGCGTTCGCGATCATGGCCCGGGGGTTGCCGACGAACACCTGACACAACTGGGCGAGCCGTTTTACCGCGCCCCCGGCCAGACCACGCCGGGTCACGGTCTGGGGCTGGCGATCGCCAAACGCGCAGCGGAACGACATGGCGGCACTCTGATGTTGGGCAATCACCCGGACGGCGGGTTTATCGCCACGCTGGATCTGCCCAGAGAGCCGCTCGGTTCATCGTCTGTCTGATCAGCCCTGCCACTCGCTGACAAACCCGCCCGTATCGACTTTTGGTGCTTCGCGCGGCGGGTTCAGCGGGGTGCCCAGATACAGAAAGCCGAGCACTTCTTCGCCGGCTTCAAGGCCGAAGCCTTTGGCTACCTGCGGCGCATAGGACAGCTCGCCAGTCCTCCAGACCGCACCGATACCCAGTGCATAAGCTGCCAGCAACACACCATGGGCGGCGCATCCGGCGGTGATCCGTTGTTCTGAGTGCGGGACTTTGAAGTGGTCCTGCAAGCGCGCGATCACGACCACCACCAAGGGTGCGCGAAACGGGCCAAGACGGGCCTTTTCCAGCGCCTGCGGGGTAACTTCTGCGCCACTCTCCTGCAGCGCCTGCGCCAGCATCTCGCCCATGCGCTCACGGGCCGCGCCTTCGACCGTCAGAAAACGATACGGCTTGAGCTGTCCATGATCCGGGGCGCGCAATGCGGCACCGAACAGGATTTCCCGCTGCGCAGCGTCCGGGGCCGGGTCGACCAGTCGTGGAACCGATACACGATTGAGCAAAACGTCGAGCGCCTGCATGGACTGTCTCCTTGAAAAGTGATCGAGCATTCTAGAGCCTGTTTAGCGTCAATAACGAGTGCGACGGACAATTCGTTACCTCTGCGCTTGCAGCCGGTCCTCGGCCGCGCCGGTTTACATGCCCTCAAGCGCAGGTAGAATGGCGCCTTTCCTCACACCAGCCAGAGCCTGTCATGTCGTTGCCGACCTTGCGTATCATCGGTTTCATTATCGGCATCTTCCTGATCACCCTGGCTGTTGCCATGATCGTACCCATGGCCACGCTGGTCATCTACGACCGTTTCGAAGACCTGCGCGAGTTTCTCTGGGCCAGCGCCATCACCTTTATCGCCGGCCTGGCGCTGGTGGTGCCCGGACGTCCCGACAACGTTCAGTTGCGCCCGCGGGACATGTACATGCTGACCGTCTCCAGCTGGATCGTGGTATGCATTTTTGCCGCCCTGCCCTTTCTGCTGACCCAGCACATCAGTTACACCGACTCGTTCTTCGAGAGCATGTCCGGCATCACGGCCACCGGCTCGACAGTACTCAGCAACCTGGACAGCATGTCACCGGGCATTCTGATCTGGCGTTCGATGCTGCACTGGCTGGGCGGTATCGGCTTCATCGGTATGGCCGTGGCGATTCTGCCCTTGCTGCGCATCGGCGGCATGCGTCTGTTTCAGACCGAGTCCTCGGACCGCTCGGAAAAGGTCATGCCCCGCTCGCACATGGTGGCCAAGTTCATCGTGCTCGCCTACGTGGGCTTTACCGCGCTGGGCAGCCTGGCTTTCTGGGCGGCGGGCATGAGTCTGTTCGACGCGATCAACCATGCGATGTCGGCGATTTCCACCGGCGGGTTCTCTACCTCCGACCAGTCGCTGGCTAAGTGGCCGCAACCGGCGGTGCACTGGGTGGCGATCGTGGTGATGATCCTCGGCAGCCTGCCCTTTACCCTGTATGTCGCGACCCTGCGCGGCAACCGTAAGGCGTTGATCAAGGATGAGCAGGTTCAGGGCCTGATCGGGTTGCTGTTGATTACCTGGCTGGTCATGACCGTCTGGTACGCCAATACCACGGACCTGCCGTGGACCGAGGCGCTGCGCCATGTCGCGCTGAACGTGACCTCGGTGGTGACCACGACGGGTTTTGCACTCGGTGACTACAGCCTGTGGGGCAACTTCTCGCTGATGTTGTTCTTTTATCTGGGCTTTATCGGCGGCTGTTCCGGCTCGACAGCGGGCGGAGTGAAGATCTTTCGCTTTCAGGTGGCCTACATTCTGCTCAAGACCAACCTCAATCAACTGATCCATCCGCGCGCGGTGATGAAGCAGAAATACAACGGCCATCGGCTGGACGACGAGATCGTGCGCTCGATCCTGACCTTTTCGTTTTTCTTCACGATCACTATCTGTCTGATCGCGCTGATGCTGTCGCTGCTCGGGCTGGACTGGATGACTGCGCTGACTGGCGCTGCCAGTACGGTATCGGGTGTGGGACCAGGGCTGGGTGAGGTCATCGGGCCGGCGGGCAATTTCTCTACCCTGCCGGATGCGGCCAAATGGATTCTGTCCGGCGGTATGCTGCTTGGCCGTCTGGAAATCATTACTGTGCTAGTGCTCTGTGTACCGGCATTCTGGCGGCATTGAGGCCTGGCAGAGACCGCGGGCAAGGCATTATTTATCGTCCCCATGCTGCGCGTGGGCATGCAGTTCGTGACGCTCCGCGTCACACCCCGGCTCTGCGATGTCAGGTGGATTGATGTTCGGCTCAGGTCACCTTTTCGCCCCTCGGCGACTCACGTTGAGGGACCAAGTGAGCAACGTCAGTGCCATCGTGTTCGAAAAGCACTTTAGAGTAGTTTTGCTAGAGGCACGGTTCGGAAACTGATGACTATCGTCCCCACGCTCCGCGTGGGAATGCAGTTCGTGACGCTCCGCGTCACACCCCGGCTCTGCGATGTCAGCTGGATTGACGTTCGGCTCAGGTCACCTTTTCGCCCCTAGGCGACTCACTTTGAGGGACCAAGTGAGCAACGTCAGTGCCATCGTGTTCGAAAAGCACTTTCGAGTAGTTTTGCTAGAGGCACGGTTCGGAAACTGATGACTATCGTCCCCACGCTCCGCGTGGGAATGCAGTTCGTGACGCTCCGCGTCACACCCCGGCTCTGCGATGTCAGGTGGATTGATGTTCGGCTCAGGTCACCTTTTCGCCCCTCGGCGAGTTACTTTGATGAGGCCAAAGTAACCAAATCCTTTCACTCCTGTTTCCGGCCCGACTTCGTCGGGTTCCTTCGCCCTGTCACTGATCCGGGGGTCGCCGCAACGCGCCATCCATGGCACGGTGCGGCTAGCCTGCCGTCCTGCCAGGCTACCCCCGGATCAGCGCCAGGACTCAGCCGTCACTAACGTCGCACTCTGCGTCGTCAGTGCCATCGCGGTTGAAAAGCGCTTTTGCGGCAGTGGCTGCGGGCAAGGCATTAGATTGTTTTGCTATCGTTCCAACGCTGCGCGTGGGCACGATAGTCGTAAGCATGAGCGCGGAGAGCTGGCACGATAGTCGTAAACATGAGCACGACTCGAATACTCCACATCGGCACGACAGTCGGCTAAATTTGTGTATAACAACAAGAGCCCACACGAGGACAGGCACCGTGGATACCATCAGGCGTTTTTCGAGCTTTGCCGAGTTCTATCCTTTCTATCTTGCCGAGCACAGCAGCGCTACCAGCCGGCGTCTGCATTTTGTCGGTACGTCTCTGGTGATTTTCCTGCTGGCGTTTGGTGTGGGCAGCGGCCGCTGGGGGTTGTTGTGGTTGTTGCCGGTTGCGGGTTACGGCTTCGCCTGGGCCGGGCATTTCTTCTTCGAGAAGAACCGCCCGGCCACGTTCAAGCATCCGTTTTACAGTCTGCTCGGCGACTTCGTGATGTATCGCGACATGCTCTTGGGCAAGGTGCCGTTCTAGGCCGGTTGCTTCAGGCAAGCGTTTCGCTGACGGGTTCCTCGACCGCAACCTGTTGCGCCCTCAAATGCGCATCCGCCAGGCGGAACAGTTCGATGTTGCCGTCCAGGTGTTCGATCAGGGCGGTACAGGATTCGACCCAGTCGCCGCAGTTGAGGTATTCCACGCCGCCCACCTGGCGAATTTCCGCATGGTGGATGTGCCCGCAGACCACCCCATCCAGCCCGCGCTTCACGCATTCGTGGGCGATGGCTTCCTCGAAATCGCTGATGAAGTTCACTGCACTCTTGACCTTGTGCTTGAGGTACGCCGACAGCGACCAGTAGCCATAGCCGTATTTGGCGCGCCAGTGGTTGAGCCAGCGGTTGAGGGTCAGGGTGAATTCATAGGCCGAGTCGCCCAGAAAGGCCAGCCAGCGGTGGTAGCGGGTGATCACGTCGAACTGGTCGCCGTGAATGACCAGAAAGCGACGTCCATCGGCCGTGACGTGCTCGACTTCGTCGACCAGCTGGATGTTGCCCAGCACCAGCTTGGAGTAACGGCGCAGGAATTCATCGTGATTGCCGGTGACATAAATGACTTCGGTGCCGCGCTTGCTCATGGTCAGCAAGCGGCGAATCACGTTGGTGTGTGCTTGTGGCCAGTACATGCCGCCGCGCAGTTTCCAGCCATCGATGATGTCGCCGACCAGGTACACCTTGTCAGCCTGATAGCGCTTGAGAAAAGCGGAAAGGTGCTCGGCCTGGCAATCACGTGTGCCCAGATGAACGTCGGAAATCCACAAGGTGCGCACGCGCTGTTTGCGGCTGGGTGTGGCGAGCTGAGCACTGGTCATGTAACGACCTCCGGCAGGGTTTCCAGAAGAGTGGAGCATGCCGGTTAACCGAATGTGACACGTGCGTGGCGATGTCGTGACAGCGGCCCTGTATTACTGAGGGCTTGCCGGAGTATGACGGTCGTTATGGCCCAGATCGCGGGCCGGGTCGATCTGGTCACGCAGCCGTTGCTTGAGCACTTTGGCTTCGGGAAAGCCGCCGTCGGCCTTGCGCTCCCAGAGTTGTACGCCGTCGCAGGTAATGCGGAACACGCCGCCGGTGCCTGGCTGCAGCGAGACTTTACCCAGATCGTCACTGAAGGTGCTCAGCAGTTCCTGGGCCAGCCAGGCAGCGCGCAACAGCCACTGGCATTGAATGCAATAGGTGATGATGACTTCAGGCTTTTCGGCAGGCATGGGCGTCCCTCTTCGGAAATTCAGACGACCATGATACGCAGCGTGCGCCGAATCAACGAGCGTTGGCGAAGCGGCGCAATGCGCTGAGGGTCACGTCCTGTTCTGGCGCTTGCGGTGCGCTATCGACAGCCGCGTGCACCTTGACGCCCAGCAAGCCCAGCAAGCGGCTGCGAATCAGCTGAAACCCGGCCTGCCCGCTGTCGCGCTGGCGCGGCAGGTCGACGCGGATGTCGTCGGCAATCCTGCCGTCGGCCAGCACGTTGACCCGGTCAGCGAGCAGGATCGCCTCATCGACATCGTGCGTCACCAGCAGCACCGCCGGGGTGTGTTTGCGCCACAGGTCGATGATCAACTGATGCATGCGAATGCGCGTCAACGCATCGAGTGCGGCAAAAGGCTCGTCGAGCAGCAACAGTTTTGGCTCACGGACTAGCCCTCGCGCCAGCGCCACACGCTGCGCTTCGCCGCCGGACAAGGTGGCAGGAAAGGCATTCAGCCGATGCGCCAGGCCAACCTCGGTCAACGCCGCTTCGGCCCGAGCCTTGGCATCGTTGATACGCAAGCCGAGAACCACGTTCTTCCAGGCGCTTTTCCACGGCATCAGGCGCGGTTCCTGAAACACCGCCGCACGTGCCACCGGCACACGCAGTTCGCCGCTGTCGATCTCGTCCAGCCCGGCCAGGGTGCGCAGCAAGGTGGTCTTGCCGGAGCCACTGGCGCCGAGCAAGGCGACAAATTCACCTGGAGCAATGTCCAGATTCAGCCCGTCGATGACCCGTTGCCGGCCAAACTGACGCACCACGTTGCGCAGTTGTACAGGCGCCTGCCCCGCCTCGGGAGACACGGATGGAGTGTTGCGCAGATCAGGAGTCGCCATGTGTTCAATGCCTCACGAAGGTCGGTCGCCAGGCCAGCGCATAGCGCTCCAGCGTGCGAATGATGGCGTCGATCACCAGGCCAAGGACGCTGTAGATCAACAGGCAGATAACGATCACATCAGTGCGCATGAAGTCCCGTGCATCACTGGCCAGATAACCGATGCCAGCGGTGGTGTTGATTTGCTCGACAAAGACCAGGGCCAGCCACGAAATACCCAGTGAATAGCGCAGCCCGACAAAAAACGCAGGCAGCGAACCGGGCAGGATGACGTGCCAGATCAGTTCGCGGCGGCTCAAGCCGAGCGTATTGGCAGCCTCGATCAGTTTCGGGTCGATATTGCGGATGCCGGAAAACAGGTTCAGGTACACCGGAAAGGTGGTGCCCATGACGATCAGCGCCACTTTGGTGAACTCGCCAATGCCGAACCAGAGGATGAACAGTGGCACCAATGCCAGCGAGGGAATGGTGCGCAACCTCTGCATGGGCGAGTCGAGAACGATTTCGCCGCGCCGGGAAATCCCGGTCACCAGCGCAGCGACCACGCCGATGCTGACGCCAATGCTCAAGCCCAACAGCGCCCGTTGCAACGAAACCCACAAGTGGTGGGCCAGTTCGCCCGAGACGATCATCGACCAGAGCGTACCGCCGATCTGCGACGGCGCGGCAATCACGCGAACGGGCAGCAGGCCGGTTTGTGAAGCCAGTTCCCAGAGCAGCAACAGCACCAGCGGGCTGAGCAGACGCAAGACAAAACCCGGCACTTGCCAGCGCGGGCGACCCGATTGCGAGACGCGCCCCTGTTCGGGTTTGTTCACCACCAGAAAACCGGGTTCTGCGGGGTTGAGCGTTGTGTCAGACATGGGTACATCCTTCCTGGACAAACCGGGCAGGACGCACCCGATGCATTATGAAGGCCATATTATGAGCATAAGAACGCTGCGTGAAATTCGATTTAGACCTAAGCTAATAGTTAAAATATTTGATCACATTACGATACCATAATGCATATTTTTTATAATTAACTTAGACCGAAATCGAATTTCACAGCGTCTGCCCCTTGCCTTTATGGTGCCTCTCGACAAGGTCGAACGGACCTCAACCATTGGCAGGAGTTTTCATGAGCATCGAATTCATTGGCTATATCGCCACGCAACCCGGTTCTGAAATTCACCCGCGCAGCGGCGCGACCATCCAGCCCGACTACGTGAAGACCGTCGCCAAGGCTCATGAAGATGCCGGTTTTGATCGTGCACTGATCGCCTACCACTCCAACAGCCCGGACAGCACGCTGGTCGCAGCGCATGCCGCCAGCGTCACCACCAAGCTGAAGTTTCTGGTCGCCCATCGCCCTGGCTTCATCGCCCCTACTGTAGCGGCACGCCAGTTCGCGACGCTGGACGTGTTCAATGGCGGGCGCACCGCCGTGCATATCATCACCGGTGGTGACGACAAGGAACTGCGCGCCGACGGCAGCCACATCGGCAAGGACGAACGCTACGCACGCAGCGACGAGTACCTCAGCGTAGTGCGTCAGGAATGGACCAGCGACAAGCCGTTCGATCATAACGGCACCTACTACCAGCTCGAGGGTGCGCATTCACTGGTCAAATCCCCACAGCAGACACATATCCCTCTGTACTTCGGTGGTTCCTCGGCGGCGGCGATTGCTGTGGCGGGTAAACACGCCGATGTTTATGCATTGTGGGGCGAGACATACGAACAGGTGCGTGACGTGGTGAAGCAGGTTCGCGCCGAAGCCGCCAGACATGGGCGGACCATTCGTTTCAGCCTGTCACTGCGCCCGATTCTGGCCGAGACCGAGGAACAGGCCTGGGCACGTGCCGACAGTATTCTGGAAAAGGCCAAGGCCTTGGCAGACCGCAACGGCTTCGTACGTCGCGAACCACCGAATGAAGGATCACGCCGCCTGCTCGCCGCCGCTGCACAAGGATCGCGCCTGGACAAGCGCCTGTGGACCGGCATCGCCGGCCTGCTCGGCGCACAGGGCAATTCGACCTCGCTGGTCGGTACCCCGGAACAGGTCGCCGAAGCGCTGCTGGATTACTACGATCTGGGGATTACCACTTTCCTGATTCGCGGCTTCGATCCACTGGAAGATGCCATCGACTACGGCAAGAAGCTGATCCCGCTGACCCGCGCATTGGTGGCGCAGCGTGAACAGCAGGCTCGCGAACAGGTCGCCTGATTAAACCCATACCCTGCGGGCCGGTCTGACGCCCAACGCCAGACCGCCTGCCCGCGATGCAGCGTTCAGGCGGCGGCCGAGACCGGCTTGAGCGACCGGGCCACCAGTGCGCCAAAGGCTTCGACCGGCGCTTGCAGGTTACCCAGGAAGCGCGGGTAGAACAGCCACAAGTCCATCACCGGTTTGAAGTCCTTGAGCGGCAACGCCACCAACTGCTCGCGGTGCGCGCTGCGTTCCAGCAGCGGACGGGGCACCAGGCCAAGCCCCATGCCGTCGGCCACCAGCCCGAGTTGCAGCTCGGTGCCGAAAGTTTCCAGATTGACCTTCATGCTCAAGCCCTGATCGGTCAGCGTGCGCTGCAAGCCTGCACGAAAACCGCAGCCGTCCGGATTAAGCACCCAGCCCTGCTCATAACAGTCCGCCAGCTTGCCGGGCTTTTTCGGAGCCAGCCCCCTGGCGCAGACCACCACCAGCTCCATCTTGCCAATCGACTGACCGATGATGTTGTCCGGAAATATCTTGCCCGCCGGAAACAGCGCAGCCGCCGCATCCAGCTCGCCGTTTTCGATCTTGCCGATCAGATGGCTGCCCCAACCGGTGCTGACCTGCGCACGCAGATCGGGAAATTCCCCACGCAACTGCTTGAGCGCATCGAGCAGCACTACGTCACCGATGGTTTGCGGCACACCCAGACGCAACAGACCGCTGGGCGGCGTGTCACTGGCCACCAGCTCGCGCAACGAATCCATCTCGCGCAGGATCGCCAGGCACTTCTGGTACACCTGAAGCCCCATCGGAGTCGGCTTGAGCGGCTTGGTATTGCGGTCGAACAGCTCGACTCCGAGGGCTTGCTCGAAATTCTGCACCCGCCGCGTGATGGCTGGCTGGGTCAGATCCAACGATTCAGCAGCGTGGCTGATCGACTGGCAGCGGATGACTGCAACGAACGCATCGATATCATCAATTTTCATTCGGACCGCACATAAAAAAGAGATTAAACATAGGCAAAAAGCATAGTACCAGCCGGCGCTCATTAATAGCCCGAGCGTAGATTTCGCGGATTACGACAAAGAAGTAAAAGACGTTTTTGTTATAACCTAATCATTAAAAAATAGCATATTAAATATCCATATTATGCTTATATCGAACCATTCCCCGACTTTGATCTGGAAATGGACATGACTCAGAACCGACACCCGGAACGACTCGGGGCGTTTATCGATGCCCTCACCGAACTGCTTGGCAGCGAGCCGCACGAAGGCGATCTGTTGCGTCGCGGCGGCAAGCTGCTGGCGCAGCTGGTCAGCCACGATGACTGGCTGGCAGAAGAATTCACCGTACCCGACGCCAACCGCTATCAGCAATTTCTGCTGCATGCCGATCCGCAGCAGCGCTTTTCGGTGGTCAGTTTCGTCTGGGGGCCGGGGCAGCGCACGCCGATTCACGACCACCGCGTCTGGGGGCTGATCGGCATGCTGCGCGGCGCGGAAGACGCCCAAGGCTACCGTCGCAACGCGCAAGGGCGCCTGGAAACCAGCGGCCCGGCGATTCGCCTGCAACCCGGGCAGGTCGAGGCGCTGTCACCGCACAGCAACGATGTCCATCAGGTCAGCAACGCCTTCAGCGATCAGGTGTCGATCAGCATCCACGTTTACGGCGCCGATATCGGCACTGTGAAGCGTGCGGTCTATGACCTCGACGGCAGCGAAAAACTGTTCATCTCCGGCTATTCGAACGCCGCCACTGCCCATCAGGATCAGCCAACAGGGAGCCCGACCCCATGACCACACCTGCCACCCGATCATTCGCCGACATTCGCCAGGCCTTGCTGGACCGTCAGGAGCTGGCCCTGGTAGACGTCCGCGAAGAGGCACCCTTTGCCCAGGCTCATCCGCTGTTTGCCGTGAACATCCCGTTGTCGAAGCTGGAGCTGGAGGTTTTCTCCCGCATCCCGCGACGCGACACGGCCGTGACGCTGTACGACGATGGCGAAGGCTTGGCCCAGATCGCCCTGCAACGCCTGCAGACACTGGGCTACAGCGACGTGAAACTGCTCGACGGCGGCCTGCAGGGCTGGCGCGCGGCTGGCGGCGAGCTGTTCATCGACGTGAATGTGCCGAGCAAGGCGTTTGGCGAGCTGGTGGAGCATCACCGCGCCACCCCGTCGCTGGCCGCAGAAGAGGTCAAGCGCCTGCTCGACAGCAATGCCGACGTGGTGGTGCTCGATGCCCGGCGCTATGACGAATACCAGACCATGAGCATTCCCGGCGGCATCAGCGTGCCGGGTGCCGAACTGGTGCTGCGGGCACGTGAGCTGGCACCGGATCCCACTACTCGAATCATCGTCAATTGTGCCGGTCGCACGCGAAGCATCATCGGCACCCAGTCGCTGGTCAACGCGGGTCTGCCCAACCCGATCAACGCACTGCGCAACGGCACCATTGGCTGGCTGCTGGCCGGCCAAACGCTGGACCATGGCCAGAACCGGCGTTTTGCGGCAGTCAGTGAAGAGACCCGCGAAACCGCCAGTGCCGATGCCCGCAAGGTGGCCGATCGCGCCAGCGTCAAACGTGCCAGCCGTGCCGATCTGCAACGCTGGCAAGCCGAGGCTTCACGCACCACTTACCTGTTCGATGTACGCACCCCGGAAGAGTTTGCCAAAGGCCACCTGCCCGGCGCGCGCTCTACACCGGGCGGGCAACTGGTGCAGGAAACCGATCATTTCGCCAGCGTACGCGGTGCGCGAATCGCTCTGCTGGACGACGACGGCGTACGCGCCAACATGTCGGCCTCCTGGCTGGCACAGTTGGGCTGGGACGTGGCGGTGATTGATGACCTGGATGCGGCCGACTTCAGCGAACAGGGCGACTGGGACGCGCCCTTCCCGACGCCGCCGCAGGTAGAGGCGATCAGCGTCGAGACCCTCGCCCAGTGGCAGACACAGGTAAACGTGGCGGTGCTGGATTTCACCGCCAGCGCCAACTATGTCAAACAGCATATTCCCGGCGCCTGGTGGACCTTGCGTGCCGACCTGAAACAGGCGCTGCACAAGCTGCCGGCTGCTGACCGCTATGTCTTGACCTGCGGCAGCAGCCGTCTGGCGCGCTTCGCCGTGGCCGACCTCGAAGCGTTGACCGACAAGCCGGTGTTCCTGCTCGAAGGCGGCACCGCCAGCTGGATCAAGGCAGGTCTGCCGCTGGAGCACGGCGAAAGCCGACTGGCCTCGCCACGCATCGATCGCTACCGCCGCCCGTACGAAGGCACCGACGCACCGCGCGAGGCCATGCAGGCGTATCTGGACTGGGAATTTGGCCTCGTAGAACAGCTGGGACGTGACGGGACACATGGGTTTTACGTGATTTGATGCCGTTGAGTACACCGCGCAGCGCATTGGCACAAGCGCCAAGTGGGAGCGAGCTTGCTCGCGAAGAGGGCGCTACATTCAGTGCATTTTCTGCGTCTGGAACAGGGTCTTCGCGAGCAAGCTCGCTCCCACAAGGCTGCGTCCGACTCTAAAGGTGAGGCGTATTGGCACAAGCGTCAAAGGCTCATCAGGACTATTCATCACCCTATTGGAGACACACTTAAATGCTGCCTTTTTTCAAATCCCCCCTGCCCTTCAAAAGCCTGTTGCTGGGCGCGCTGTTGAGCGTCATGGCAGGTCAGCAGGTTCTGGCCGCTGAGCTGGCACCGTTGCTGGTGGCCAACCAGAAGTCACTGCTCAAAGTGCTGTTGCAGGTCTCCGGCGAACTCAAGGGTGTGCCGTACGAAATCAAGTTCTCCGAGTTCCCTTCGGCCGCGCCTTTGGGTGAAGCGCTGAATGCCGAGGCAGTGGATATCGGTGCGCTGGGTGATGCACCTTATGTGTTTGCCCTCGGCGCAGGTGCACCGTTGAAAGTGGTCAGCATCACCCACGCCCAAGGCCGATTCACCACCGCCGTGCTGGTGGCGAAAGATTCGCCGATCCAGACCGTGGCCGACCTCAAAGGCAAGCGCATCGTCACCGGGCGTGGCTCCATCGGCCACTATCTGGCGATTCGCGCGCTGCACCAGGCGGGGCTCAAGACCAGCGATGTGACCTTCATCTACCTGTTGCCCAGCGAATCACGGCTGGTGCTGGCCAATGGCGACGCCGATGCCTGGGCAACCTGGGACCCCTACACCACGATCTCCATCAGCCAGAACGATGCGCGCGTATTGGTCAGTGGTAACGAACTGCTGAGCAACCACCTGTACCTCGCCGCAACCAGCAAGGCCATTGACAGCAAACGCGTGCAACTGGAGGACTTCGTGGCCAGGGTCGAGCGCGCCTTCGACTGGACCAACAATCATCCAGAGGAGTATGCCGCTGCGCAGGCCAAAGTCACCGGCCTGCCAGTAGACGTGCATCTGGCCGTGGCGAAGGCCACAAAGATGCAGCGTACGCCGATTGATGACCCGATTATTCAGGGCCTGCAAGAAACCGCCAACACCTACCTGGCGGAAGGCATCGTCAGCAAGCCCATCGACGTCTCGACCGGCTTCGATAAAAGCTTCAACACATCGCGTGCCCGGATTGCCCAGGCCAACGCTCACTAACCCTCGGATATCCGCTGCGAAAAGGACCCCGCATGAAACTTTCACCGCTTCGTCAGCACCGTGAGCTGTCCGAATCAGCAGCAGATTTCGCCACCCGGCTGGAAGGGATTACCGCAACGCTGGCCGAAACCGCAGAGCACTACGATGCCAGCGGAGCATTCCCCCACGCCAACTTTGCCTTGCTGCACAGCCATGGCCTGCTGGGCTTTACCGTGCCCGCCGAACTGGGCGGCGGCGGTGCCGATCTGGCGCGAGCGCAACAGGTCGTCAGCGCAGTGGCCAGGGGCGAACCGTCGACAGCGCTGATTCTGGTGATGCAGTACCTGCAGCATTCGCGCCTGCAAGAGAACAGCCAATGGCCGACTGATCTGCGCATTCGCGTGGCCGAAGAGGCGGTTCGCGACGGCGCGCTGATCAACGCCCTGCGCGTGGAGCCGGACCTGGGCACACCCGCACGCGGCGGCCTGCCGGGCACCATCGCCTGCCGTACCGCCGAGGGCTGGCGGATCAGCGGCAGCAAAATCTACTCCACCGGCAGCCATGGCCTGACCTGGTTTGCCGTGTGGGCGCGCAGCGATGACGACGACCCGTTGGTCGGCAGCTGGCTGGTGCACAAGGACACGCCCGGCATCACGATCATCGAGGACTGGGACCATCTGGGCATGCGCGCCACCAGCAGCCACGAAGTCAGATTCGACAATGTGCTGGTGCCGCTCGATCACGCCGTCAGCGTCAGCCCGTGGAGCGCTCCGCAATCCGAACTGGATGGATCGGGCCTGCTGTGGATGGCGGTGCTGCTGTCGTCGGTCTACGACGGCATCGCTCAATCCGCCCGCGACTGGCTGGTGCACTGGCTGGAACAGCGCACGCCCTCCAACCTCGGCGCGTCGCTATCGACCTTGCCGCGCTTTCAGGAAACCGTCGGGCAGATCGATACCCTGCTGTTCGCCAATCGCACCCTGCTGCACTCGGCTGCCCACGGGCACACACCTGCCCAGCACGCCGGGCAGATCAAATACCTGGTGACGGGCAACGCCATCCGCGCGGTGGAGCTGGCCATCGAGGCTTCGGGGAATCCTGGACTGTCACGCAGCAACCCGTTGCAGCGCCACTACCGCAACGTCCTGTGCGGTCGGGTGCATACCCCACAGAACGATGCGGTGCTGGTGAACGTGGGCAAGGCGGCGTTTGCAGCACGCAGCAAAGACCAATAAGACGCGTCAGAGCAGTGACGGCGGCTCGAACGCCGTCACCGGCGGCAGGTCCTGATGCCATTTGACGATGTCCACCGATGCTGTCTGTGCTGAACAGCCCTGCGACAGGCTGGAGGCGCCCACATCTTCGGTGATCACATTCGGGTTGCCGTGTTTTTCCAGGCTGCCCCGTTCGCCATGCACCAGCGGGTCGAACCAGGCACCGGTGGCAATCTGCACTACGCCGGGGCGAATGCCGTCCGACACGATCACCCCGGCCAGAAACGCGCCACGCTCGTTGAACACCTTGACCACATCGCCATCGACCAGCCCGCGTGCGCGAGCATCCAGCGGATTAAGGGTCAGCGGCTCGCGCGCCTGAATTTTCGAGGAGCGACTGTAGCTGCCGTGGTCGTACTGACTGTGCAAACGGGTTTTCGGTTGGTTGGACAACAGGTGCAGCGCGTGTGTCGGCGCAGGCTTTTCCAGCCACACCGGGTGACCGGGACAATCGGCATAGCCAAAGCCTGCGATGCGCTCGGAGAAAATTTCGATGCGTCCGGACGGCGTCGGCAACGGATGCGCGTCAGGGTCATGACGAAAGGATTCGAGCAACACGTTGTCGGTGTGCGGGTAGTCTATTTCCAGTACACCGTCACGCCAGAACTGCTCGAACTCCGGCAGGGTGATGCCAAACGTTTCGGCCCGTTGCCGAGACTCGTCATAGATAAAGCGCAGCCATTCCCCCGCATCCCGACCTTCGGTAAACGCCTGTGCCACCCCCAGCCGTTCGGCCAGCGCAGCCAGAATCGAGTAGTCATCACGCGCCTCTCCCACGGGCTCGATGGCCTGCTGCATGGCGATCATGAAACGGTCGGAGGCCGAACTGCCGATGTCATTGCGCTCCAGGGCCGTGGTGGCCGGAAGCACGATGTCGGCATAGCGTGCCTGGGCGGTCCAGAACTGCTCGTGGACGATGATGGTTTGCGGCCGCTGCCACGCCTCCAGCAGCCGGTTGAGGTCCTGATGGTGGTGAAAGATATTGCCACCCGCCCAGTACACCAGGCGAATGTCCGGGTACCTGCGTGGCTGCCCGTTGTAATCGAAGGGCGTCCCGGGGTTGAGCAACATGTCCGTCACCCGCGCGACCGGAATGAACGCCTTGACCGGGTTGCTGCCCTGGGAAAAGCGCGGCCCCGAGAACGCCTTGCGGCCACTGCCGGTGTTGTTCATGCAGCCATACCCCAGACCGAAACCGGCACCGGGCAAACCGATCTGTCCCAACAGCGCGGCCAGAGTCACGGTCATCCAGAACGGTTGCTCGCCATGTAGCGAACGCTGCAATGAATAGGCGACGTTGATCATGGTGCGCTTGCTGGCCATGCGTCGGGCCAGCTCGACAATCTGCTGTGCAGGAATATCGGTCAGCGCCTCGGCCCAGTGCGGGTCTTTCGGCCGGCCATCGGTGTGGCCCAGTAGGTAATCGCGAAAACGCGCATAGCCCACGGTATAGCGCTGGACGAAATCCTCGTTGTGCAGCCCTTCACTGATCAATACCCAGGACAGCGCCATCATCAACGCCGTGTCGCTGCCGGGACGTACCGCCAGCCACTGGTTATGCGTCGGGCCAACCAGATCGTCACGCAGCGGGCTGACATTGACGAACTGCACGCCCGCGTCGGACATACGCTGTAGCGCGTCGCCCAGCAGATGGTCGCTGGCACCACCGGGGCTGGTCTGCGCATTCTTGGCGGGCAAGCCACCGAACGCGACGAACAGCTCGCAATGCTCGGCCAGGTTTTTCCAGGAGGTATGCGCCGCCAGCAACCAGTCCATGTTGCCGACGATGTGCGGCATCAGCACCCGTCCGGCACCCAGACTGTAGCTGTCGGTGCTGAACACATAACCGCCGATGCAGTTAAGGAAGCGATGCAACTGGCTTTGCGCATGATGAAAACGCCCCGCGCTGCCCCAGCCATAGCTGCCGCCGAAAATAGCCTGATTGCCATGCTCGTGTCGGACTCGCTGCAACTCGCTGGCGACCAGATCCAGCGCGACCTCCCAGGAAACCTCGATGAACGGCTCCTGACCACGCAGATCCGGCCGTCCACCGGCCTGCTGAAGAAAACTGCGGCGTATCGCCGGGCGCCTGATGCGGGTCGGTGAGGTAATGGCCTCGGCAACCGAATCGCCGATCGGAGACGGGTCCTTGTCCCATTCTGCTGGCAGCAGCCCGGTCAGCTTGCCGTCCTCGACCTGTGGACGGTAAGCGCCCCAGTGCAATGATGTGAAACTCATGGTGATGGCTCCCGGATAGCGCAGTGGCAGACGGTCAGCGCACTGCCTGCGCCTGATCGGCCAGCGCGGCACTGAACGACTCGTCAAACACGCTGGCGGCAGGATAACGCTTGGTCAGCCCCGCGTTGTTGAAAAAATCGATGGTCTGCTGCGCACCGGCCACCACTTGCGCAGTGATCGGCACGACCACCACCTGGGCGCGGGAGAACCAGCGGCGTGCTACCTCGGCATCGGCCTTGGTCAGCGCGGCCCACGCGTTGGCATAGCGTTCATTGTGCTGCGGATCGCTGACCGACCAGGCGCGAGCGGCCTGCAGGCGTTGCAGGAAATCGCTGATCTGTGCACGCTTGTCCTTGATCGCCTGATCGTTGGCGACGATGAAGCTTTGCGCCGGAATCAAGCCCTCGGCAGTCGCGATAATCCGCGCGCCCTGCCGTTCCTGTTGAGTGACGTAGGGTTCCCAGGTAGCAATCGCATCCACCGAACCGCCGTCCAGCGCGTGGGAGGAATCCAGTGCGCTGAGGTAGCGATAGTCAACGGCATCGCGGGCGATACCGGCCTTGTCCAGTGCAGTGAGCACCAGTTGCTGGCTGAACGAACCTTTCCAGATGGCGACCTTCTTGCCCGCCAGATCCGCCACGGTCTTGATTGGCGAGTCCTTACGCACAACGATGGCAACGCCGTCGAGGTTCTGTCGCGACACACCGATGACCTTGATCGGAGCCCCCAGCGCGCCCATGAACAGCGCAGGCGAATCACCCAGCAAGCCAATATCCAGGCTGCCGACGTTCAAGGCCTCGGCGACCGGCGAGCCTGCGGTGAACTGCTTCCATTCCAGTTCGTAAGGCAGATCCTTGAGCACCCCGGCGGCTTCCATCACGGTGCGGGCGCTGTAACTCTGATCGCCGACGATCAGATTGGCCGCCTGGGTATTGAGCGAGGCCACAAGGCTCAGCGCCAGCCCCTTCAGCAAGCGTTGGCTCCAGCGGACGAGGGTCGTTGGCACAGGTAGGTTCTCCACAGGCATTGGGCAAATCGAAATGATCGGCAACGACCCTAACACCCGAACAAAAATTAGCTAAATTCATTTTTGTTCTAGCCTAAGATGCAAATTAATCATCAATGAATCGGCCGCCAGCCTGCTTCAAGCTTGCCGATCATTCAGTTCGAGACCTGATTCCAGACGCTCGCGCAGGAACTCGATGAATGCCTGCACCGGTCGCGACGCCTGTCGGTGTTGCGGATAAACCGCGGACAGCGTCAATGGCTCGGGACGCAGGTCATCCAGCACCCGGACCAGGCTGCCCTCGCGCAACGCCGCGCCGACAATGAAAGTCGGCAAATAGGTGATGCCCAGCCCGGCAATGGCTGATTCCCTCAGCAGCTCGCCATTATTGGCGCGCATACGCCCGCTGACATTGAGGGTCAACGGCTTGTCCTGCCCTTGAAAACGCCACTGCGCCTGACGGCTGTGGCCATAGGGCAGGCAATCATGGGTGTGCAGGTCATCGGGCTTTTGTGGTGTGCCACGCTCGGCCAGGTACGCCGGGCTGGCGCAGTACACCCGGTCGATAGAAGCAATGCGCCGGGCGATCAGACTGGAGTCTTCCAGCACCCCGATACGCAGCACCACGTCGTAGCCTTCGCTGATCACATCCACCGGACGATCACTCAGGTCCACTTCCACCGCCACCTCGCGATAGCGCTGCAAAAACAGCGGCAGCAGGCACGCCAGGTGCGTAACGGCAAACGACAGCGGCGCACTCACGCGCAGGGTGCCGCGCGGTTCGTTGTTCTGTCCGGTGATGCCCTGTTCCACCTGCTCAAGCTCGGCGAGCAGACGCAGGGCCGATTCGTAGTAACTCTGCCCCAACGGCGTGACATCCAGACGTCGCGTCGAGCGGTTGAGCAGGCGTACGCCCAGACGCTCCTCCAGTTGCATCAGGCGACGACTGACAAACTGCTTGGACAGGCCCAGCTTGTCGGACGCGGCGGTCAGGCTGCCGGACTCCATTACCTGGCAGAACATGCGCATGTCTTCAAAAGGGTTCATGTGTTGCGACCTGATCAAGCGCTAATGGCGTTCGACAGAGCGTAACGCAGCATTGAACACTGTCAACCTCAGAGAGACAGTCATTCATATTTCAGCTACTTATTGCGACAGTCGATAAGCCGTACTCTTCGTCCTACGTGATCGACTGCTGAATGTGCAGCGTCGATAGATGGAGAAAGAATCATGCTGACTCTTCGCAAAGCCTCCGATCGTGGTGCAGCCGATCATGGCTGGTTGAAATCCTTTCACACCTTTTCCTTTGCCGGCTATCGCAACCCGCAGGAACAGGGCTTTTCCGACCTGCTGGTGATCAACGATGACCGTGTCAGTGCAGGCAAAGGCTTCGGCCAGCATCCTCACCGGGACATGGAGATCTTTTCCTACGTGCTGGAAGGCGCGCTGGAACACAAGGATACGCTGGGCACCGGCTCGGTGATTCGCCCTGGCGACGTGCAGTTGATGAGCGCCGGCACCGGTGTAGCGCACAGCGAGTTCAACCACTCGCACACCGAGGGCGTGCATTTTCTGCAGATCTGGATCGTGCCGAATGTTGCAGGCGCGACGCCCAACTACCAGGAAAAGCATTTCAGCCCCGAGCAGAAACGCGGTCGCTTGCAGTTGATCATTTCGCCGGAAGGCGAGAACGGTGCGCTCAAAGTGCGCCAGGACGCTCGCGTGTATGCCGGCCTGTTCGATGGCGATGAAACCGCCACCCTGGAGCTGGCAGCCAACCGCTATGCCTACGTGCACGTTGCCCGTGGCAGTGTGGTGCTCAATGGCGAGCAACTGGGCGAAGGGGATGGCGTGCGTGTTCGCGACGAACAGATTCTGAGCCTGAGCGCAGGGGTTGACGCAGAGGTGTTGGTGTTCGACATGCGGCCAAATGAATTGCCGCAGATGCCTTGAGCCTGAAACGAAAAAACGCCGCTCTTAATAGAGCGGCGTTCCTTTATATAACGTTAAAAACCCGTGACGTTAAAATATCTGGCTTAAAACGCACAAACAAAAACGCCGCTCTGTTGAGCGGCGTTTTTGTGAATTTGGAGCGGGAAACGAGACTCGAACTCGCGACCCCGACCTTGGCAAGGTCGTGCTCTACCAACTGAGCTATTCCCGCAATATGGCGTCCCCTAGGGGACTCGAACCCCTGTTACCGCCGTGAAAGGGCGGTGTCCTAGGCCACTAGACGAAGGGGACACTGCCTGAAACACAATGGTGTGTGTGTTTCAGTTCCAGACATCATCCGAAGACGTGTTCTGGTTTCACTCAACCCTGCCCAAAGGCAAAGCTGCTTAAAATTGGAGCGGGAAACGAGACTCGAACTCGCGACCCCGACCTTGGCAAGGTCGTGCTCTACCAACTGAGCTATTCCCGCAATGGCGTCCCCTAGGGGACTCGAACCCCTGTTACCGCCGTGAAAGGGCGGTGTCCTAGGCCACTAGACGAAGGGGACACACGTACAACATTCAATACTTATTGGCGCTACGCTGTGTGCTTTACGCTGTAAGTGGCGCGCATTCTATGGATGGATTGAGGGGTCGTCAACCCCCATGTGAAAATTTATTGAAATCAATAACTTCGATGCCGTTCGGACGCTGACCGACTGTCGCCAGGCGCGCGGCTGATCAATCTCCCCTCATCTATATAGAAGAGATGCCGACAAACTCCGAGAGGGACATCTATGCGCAGTAGTGCTTAGCCACTACACTCGCACTAAAACTAATTGAACGAATGAGGTTTGCACAGTGACTCCACTCATGATCACGCTGATGGTAGTAGCAGGTATCGCACTGCTCATCGCGATCGGCTACCTGAATCACGTCGCTGAAAACGGCAAACTGGAGAAGGCTCGCACCAAGGTCGAACTGGGCGATCGCCTGCGTCGCTGCAGCGAGATCACCGAAGTGTTCCCGGGCCAGCTGATGTCCCCCGCCTTGAAGCTGTTGCTCGCGCGGCTGGAGCTGAACGTCGTGCAGCGCATGCTGAACATGGAGAAAGGCAACGCTCAGCTCAAGCACCGTATTGGCGAACTGGAAGAGCAGATTGCCAAGGGCGAAGGCATCGACATACCCAACCCGGTCACACCGATCCAGACCGAAGCCAAGGCCAAGGACGTGCGTTTTCTGCTGGAAGCCCTGCATGGTCAGGTGACGCGTGCTGCACATGACGGCTTTCTGCAGACCAGCGAAGCGAAACACTGGATCCGTGAAATCCGCACGATCCTGGTCAACCTGCACATCGAATTCTTCAACAACCTTGGCCAGACTGCACTTTCTCAGGATCAGCCAGGTCAGGCACGTCTGGCATTCGAGCGCGGCGTACAGTATTTGCGCAACCAGCCGGACCCGGTCACTTATCAACAGCAACTGCTGGCGATGGAAAAACAACTGGCCCGTGCCAACTCCGTAGTGCTGACCAACACCGCGCCGACCGAAGACGACGACAACGCACTGACCGAAGGCCTCAAGCAGGACGACACCGAATCGGAATGGAAGAAGAAAGTCATCTACGATTGATGACTGCCCCGCCGCTGCCGGGCTTGTGCTCCGGGCAGCGGCAGGCCGACCGGCTCAGCAGTCGGTCGATGCCAGAAAGATCGCCGCAAGACGCTCGATCCCTGCCTGATCCTCTTCGTTGAAACGCCCCACACTCGGACTGTCCAGGTCCAGCACACCGATCAGACGTCCCTCCTTGATCAATGGCACCACCAACTCGCTGTTCGATGCGCTGTCGCAGGCAATGTGCCCGGGAAACTCGTGAACGTCCTGCACACGCTGGGTTTGTCGGCTCTGCGCCGCCGCCCCGCAAACGCCCCGGCCGAAAGGAATGCGTACGCAGGCGATCTGCCCTTGAAACGGCCCCAGCACCAGTTCTTCGTTGCGATTGACGTAAAAGCCCGCCCAGTTCAGATCATCGAGCTGGGTGTAGAGAAACGCCGAAAACTGCGCCGCATTGGCGATGAAATCGCGCTCGTCGGCCAACAGTGCTTCCAGTTGTGCGGCCAGCAAACCATAGCCGTCCAGGCCCGCGCCGGTGTTTTGCAAATCAATCATGTGTGTTGCTCCAACAATTCAAGTCCTACCCAGTAACGTGCAAATTGATAGGCGCAGCGGCCATTGCGATTACCGCGCGCGGTTGCCCAGCGAATCGCGGCTTTTTCCAGGTTTTCGTCGCGCTGCCACTGCAATCCGGCTTTTTGCGCTAATTGCGTGATCCAGTGTTCGACGACGTTCAGATAATGCTCCTGAGTGAACGGATAGAACGACAGCCACAGCCCGAACCGGTCAGACAAGGCGATCTTGTCTTCGACGGCCTCACTGGGGTGCAGTTCGCCGTCAACGTGCTTCCAGTCGACGTTGTCACTTTCCTTCTCGGGCACCAGGTGACGACGATTGGAGGTCGCGTACAGCAGCACGTTGTCTGGCGCCTGCTCCAGCGAGCCGTCGAGTACACTCTTCAGCACGCGATAATCACCCTCGCCCGACTCGAACGACAGGTCATCGCAGAACAGCACGAAACGCTGCGGCAGCTTGTGCAGTTGTTCAACCACACGCGGCAAATCACCCAGATGGTCGCGTTCGATCTCGATCAGGCGCAGACCGGCCGGAGCGTACTCGGCCAGCAGCGCGCGGATCAAGGACGACTTGCCGGTGCCGCGCGAACCCCAGAGCAAGGCATGGTTGGCAGGCAGCCCGTCGATGAACTGACGGGTATTGCGCCCCAACTGATCGCGCTGCAGGTCGACGCCGATCAGATCGGTCAGGCGCGTATCGAGGCTCACTTGCAGCGGCATCAGGTAACCGCTGCGGCCCTCTTGCACCCAGCGCGCGGCCAGCGCCTGCGACCAATCGACTGGCTCGCGCAGCGCTGGCAGCAACGGCTCCAGTCGGGCCAGCACGGCGTCGGCGCGCTGCAGAAAAGCATCCAACCGAGAATCCACGGGATCTCCTTATATTTAACTGATTAGTCAGCAGTGCCGATCGGCTATGCTTGGCCGGCACCGGGCACCAGAAGTGGCAGTACTCATGGATATATCGCTCAAAAACAGGCTGTCGTTCAAGCAGGCGCGCCTGGCTGTATCGATCGGCTTCGTGCTGGGGACCCTGCTGAGCCTGTTCCAGATTGCGATCGATTATGCCAGCGAAGACGCTTCCATCAATCGTGAAATCAAGTCACTGCTGGAAATCATCCAGAACCCGGCGTCGCGCATCGCCTATAACATCGACTCGGAGCTGGCTCAGGAACTCACGCTCGGCCTGCTGCGCTCGCCTGCCGTGGTCAGCGCCAGGCTTACCGATAACAACGACGCCGTGCTCTCCAGCGTCGAGCGCCCCATGGCCACCGGGCGTTATCGGGTGTTCAGCGACTGGCTGTTCGGCGAAAGCCGGCAGTTTCAGGAAAAGCTGCACCTCAATCACCTGCCCAATGAAACCATCGGCACACTGTACCTGACCGTGGACACCTTCGCGTTCGGCAGCCACTTTCTGCAGCGCGCCGAAATCACCCTGCTCAACGGCTTTGTGCGCAGCCTGGCGCTGGCCGGGATTCTGACCATTCTGTTTTACGCGACCCTGACCAAGCCGCTGGTGAGGGTAATCCGCGAACTGAGCAGTCGCGATCCGCGCAACCCTGACCAGGGCAAAATAACCTGCCCGCCCTACCATGCCCAGGATGAAATCGGCGTGCTGGTCGAGACGTTCAACCGTCAGTTTGAAACCATGAGCAGCGAGTTTTCCAGGCGACGCGCGGCCGAGGACCGGCTGACCGACCACCTCAATGAACTGGAAAACATCGTCTCGGCGCGCACCAACGAGCTCAAGGCCAGCAACCTGCGCCTGCGCGAATCCAACGAGGAACTGCAGATAGCACGCAGCACGGCGCTGGACATGGCCCATGCGCGCTCGGCATTTCTGGCGCACATGAGCCATGAGATTCGTACACCGCTCAACGGTCTGCTGGGCATGCTGGCGCTGTCGCTGGACAGTCCGCTGGGTGCCGAACAACGCCAGCAGCTAATGATCGCCCACGACTCAGGCAAGGTGCTGGTCGAGCTGCTCAACGATATTCTCGACATGTCCAAGTTCGATGCCGGTCACCTGGAGATCGAGCGCATTCCTTTCGACCTTGGGATGTTGATCGAGGACACCGCCAATCTGCTGTCGCAGAACGCAGCGCCCAGCGTGGAGCTGACCTGCCTGATCGCGCCGGACTTCCCGGCCATGGTCACCGGCGATCCGACCAGGGTGCGTCAGATCGTCAGCAACCTGCTGTCCAACGCCCTCAAGTTCACCCGTTTCGGGCGCGTCGATGTGCGTCTGACTCACCATCGGGACGCCAGCTCCGGTGAACACCGGGTGCGCATCGAAGTCCGCGACACCGGCATCGGCATTGCGCAGGACGCCCAGACCCGAATCTTCCAGCCGTTCACCCAGGCTGAGACGGCCATCACCCGCCAGTACGGCGGCACCGGACTGGGCCTGGCGCTGACCAACAACCTCTGCGAGGCCATGAATGGCACGTTGAGCATCCAGTCGCAGTCCGGTTTCGGCAGCCAGTTCTGCGCCGAGCTGCCGCTGCCGGTCCACGTGCCTGCGGTTACTCAGACGCCGCTCAAGGGCCGGGTGACGGTGGTCAGCTCGGCAGGCAGCGGACTGGTGGAGCTGCTGGGCAGTCTGCTGCCGTTCTGGGGGGTCGACCTCAAGCGACGCAGCATCGACGATCGCGCACAAGCAGTGGACCTCGACGGCAGTTCCGATCTGGTCATCACCGACTGTCCCGAATGCCTGTTTACGATTCGCCCCACCACACCCGTGCCGATCCTGCTGGTGACCGCCTATGGCAACTTCATGCCCGGCGAACAGGTTGCCGCCCTGGCCCCGCTGCAACAGCAGGCCCGGCCACTGGCGCGCAACGCGCTTTACCACACGCTGCGGCGCATACTGGGTCAGGAAGAAACGGGGCTCAAGGACACACAGGCGCTCGAACATACGGCGCCACGTCTGGCGCGGGTGTTATTGGTCGAGGACAATCCGGTCAATCAACTGGTCGCCAAGGGCATCCTCGGCAAACTGGGTTGCGAAGTGATCATCAGCAGCCATGGCGGCGAAGCCCTGGAACAGCTGGAGCAAGGCCATTTCGATCTGGTATTGATGGACTGCAACATGCCGGTCATGGACGGCTATGAAGCCAGCCGCCAGATCCGCAGCAGCGGCCGCTGGCCGAACCTGCCGATCGTTGCCCTTACCGCCAACGCCATGCCCGATGAGCGCGAGCGCTGCAAGGCGGCGGGCATGAATGACTATCTGGCCAAGCCGTTCCGGCGTGCCGAACTGGTCAGCATTCTCGATCAGTGGATACCCATTACCGGCATCGACTGAAGACTCAGCGCAGCAGCGCCTCGATCTCGCCCGTCAGTTCCTCAGGCTTGGTCAATGGCGCAAAACGCTTGACCAGCCGACCGTCCTGGCCAATCAGGAACTTGGTGAAATTCCACTTGATGCGCTCCGTGCCCAACAACCCCGGCGCCTGCTGCTTGAGCTGCACGAACAGCGGATGGGCCTGCTCGCCGTTCACATCGATCTTCTTGAACAACGGGAAGCTGACGCCGTAGTTCAGCTCGCAAAAGCCGGAAATCGCCCCCTCGTCGCCTGGCTCCTGCTTGCCGAACTGGTTACAGGGGAAACCCAGCACCACCAACTCCTGATCCCGGTAGTCCTGCCAGAGCTTTTCCAGCCCCTTGTATTGAGGGGTAAAGCCACACTTGCTGGCGGTGTTAACCACCAGCAGCGCCTTGCCGGAGAAATCGGCGAGGGTTTTCTGTTCGCCCTTGATCGTCGTGACCGGGATGCTCAGCAGGTTTTCACTCATCAAAGGAGGCCTCGATACTGGAATTGGGACAGGGCGTTGGCTGAATCTGCAAAGCGTCTAGCTGCGTGGCACCAGATCCAGGCACACCGAATTAATGCAGTAGCGCAGCCCGCTGGGTGGCGGTCCATCCGGGAACACGTGGCCCAGGTGCGCGTCACACTTGGAGCAGACCACTTCGGTACGAATCATGCCGTGGCTCATGTCGCGAACCTCGATCACTGCACTGTTTTCGAGTGGCGCATAGAAGCTTGGCCAGCCGCAGCCTGAATCGAACTTGGTGGTGGAATCGAACAGCGGCTCATTGCAGCAGATGCAGTGATAGATGCCGTCGGTCTTGACCTTGTCGTACTTGCCGGAGAACGGCCGCTCGGTGCCTTTCAGACGGCAGACGTTGTACTGCTCCGGGTCGAGCATCTGCTTCCACTCTTCCAGCGTTTTCTGCAACTTTTCCACAGGTACACCTCCGAATTCGAAAAACCCTGATCTGTACCTTTTCCGCAGATCAGGTGGCACGTATCATTGCGCCAGGTCAGACGTCAGTCTGGCACCCGCGTTTGTCGTACACAAACCCATTTTCATGGCGAATGTAGCGACCTTCATTGCAAGCCGGCGACAGCTCGTCCATTTTCGGGATCATCACCATGCAGTTCAACAAATCGAACAAGCTCGCAAACGTCTGCTATGACATTCGCGGGCCGGTGCTCAAGCACGCCAAACGCCTGGAAGAGGAAGGTCACCGCATCCTCAAGCTGAACATCGGCAACCCGGCGCCGTTTGGTTTCGAGGCGCCGGACGAAATTCTGCAGGACGTGATCCGCAACTTGCCGACTGCGCAGGGCTACAGCGACTCCAAGGGCCTGTTCAGCGCCCGCAAGGCGGTGATGCAGTATTACCAGCAGAAGCAGGTCGAAGGCGTCGGCATCGAAGACATCTACCTGGGCAACGGCGTGTCCGAGCTGATCGTGATGTCGATGCAGGCGTTGCTCAACAATGGCGACGAAGTGCTGGTTCCGGCCCCCGACTACCCGCTGTGGACCGCTGCTGTCGCCTTGTCCGGTGGCAGCCCGGTGCACTACCTGTGCGACGAACAGGCCAACTGGTGGCCTGATCTTGAAGACATCAAGGCCAAGATCACCCCGAACACCAAGGCCATGGTCATCATCAACCCGAACAACCCGACAGGTGCGGTGTATTCGCGCGAAGTACTGCTGGGCATGCTGGAGCTGGCTCGCCAGCATAATCTGGTGGTGTTCTCCGACGAAATCTACGACAAGATCCTGTATGACGACGCGGTACACATCTGCACCGCTTCGCTGGCGCCGGACCTGCTGTGCCTGACCTTCAACGGCCTGTCCAAGTCGTATCGGGTCGCGGGCTTCCGCTCCGGCTGGATCGCCATTTCCGGGCCGAAACACAACGCGCAGAGCTACATCGAAGGCATCGACATTCTGGCCAACATGCGCCTGTGTGCCAACGTACCGAGCCAGCACGCCATCCAGACCGCGCTGGGCGGCTACCAGAGCATCAATGACCTGATTCTTCCCCCCGGCCGTCTGCTGGAACAGCGCAACCGCACCTGGGAGCTGCTCAACGACATTCCCGGTGTCAGCTGCGTGAAGCCGATGGGCGCGCTGTATGCGTTCCCGCGCATTGACCCGAAAGTCTGCCCGATCCTCAACGACGAGAAGTTCGTCCTCGACCTGCTGCTTTCCGAAAAACTGCTGGTGGTTCAGGGTACAGCGTTCAATTGGCCATACCCCGACCACTTCCGCGTCGTGACCCTGCCCCGCGTCGATGAACTGGAGCAGGCCATTGGCCGCATCGGTAACTTCCTCAAGGGTTATCGGCAGTAAACAGCCACAGCGCTCTCGCCCGATCTCTCTGCCCCGACCCGCTCGGGGCAGTTTATTTCTGTGCGCCCGAAACATCATGGACGCCCTGCCCCAAACGCTTCAGGCATCGACCACTCTGGCTCAGGCGCCGTTCAGCCTTGCAGGATTACCATTGATTGCGACAAGAGGACACAGTTTGAAATAGTCCCTCTGTTGAATAGCAGCAAGCATCACCTTATATACCCGGCATCGAGTTACATATTTACCTGAGGAGAACGTTTCGACCATGATGCGCATTTTGCTGTTTTTGGCCACTAACCTTGCGGTCGTGCTGATTGCCAGCATCACCCTGAGCCTTTTTGGCTTCAATGGGTTCATGGCGGCCAACGGGGTTGATCTGAACCTCAATCAGCTGCTGGTCTTCTGCGCTGTGTTCGGCTTCGCGGGCTCGCTGTTCTCGCTGTTCATCTCCAAGTGGATGGCGAAGATGAGCACCGGTACTCAGATCATCAGCCAGCCTCGCACTCGCCATGAGCAATGGTTGCTGCAGACCGTTGAACAATTGTCCCGTGACGCGGGCATCAAGATGCCGGAAGTCGGTATTTTCCCGGCGTACGAAGCCAACGCGTTCGCTACGGGCTGGAACAAGAACGATGCACTGGTTGCGGTCAGCCAGGGCCTGCTCGAGCGCTTTTCGCCGGATGAGGTGAAAGCCGTCCTGGCGCACGAGATCGGCCACGTTGCCAACGGCGACATGGTGACGCTGGCGCTGGTGCAGGGTGTGGTGAACACCTTCGTGATGTTCTTCGCCCGCATCATCGGTAATTTCGTCGACAAGGTGATCTTCAAGACTGAAAACGGTCAGGGCATCGCTTACTACATCACGACGATCTTCGCCGAGCTGGTACTGGGCTTTCTGGCCAGCGCCATCGTCATGTGGTTCTCGCGCAAACGCGAATTCCGCGCTGACGATGCCGGTGCACGACTGGCGGGTACGGGTGCAATGATCGGCGCGCTGCAACGCCTGCGTTCCGAACAGGGCGTCCCGGTGAATATGCCCGACAGCCTGACCGCCTTCGGTATCAACGCCGGTCTCAAGAAAGGCCTCGCCGGCCTGTTCATGAGCCACCCGCCGCTGGAGCAACGCATCGAGGCCCTGCGCCGCCGCGGTTGAACCACGAACGCGATAGCCTCAGCCCCGCGCATGGCAATGAGAGGTGTTCTTCCGGACACCTCTCGTTCCTTACGCTCCGCGTGGGAATGCAGTTCGTGACGCAGGGCGTCAAACGGTTCTGCGATTCAGAGAGATTCAGGACCAACTCAGCGCGATTGACGCTCCAACACATAAACATGCTCATCCATACGCTCCAATCCGGCCTTCAACGCCTTGGGACTGCTGTGCAGCGTATCCTGCCCGCCTACCTTCGTTACCTCCCAGTTTCCCGACATGACGCTCTGCAGCCATGTGTGCGGCACGGAGAATGGCGGGCCTTCGAGCAGGGTCTGATCGTATTCCAGGGTGATCAGTAAACCGCTACACGCTTGCGGCATCAGCGCTTCAAGCTGCCGCACATAGCGTTCGCGCATATCCGCTGGCAAGGCGATCATCGCGGCACGGTCGTAAAACGCCGCGCAATGACCGATATCGCGCACAGTCAGCGCGAAGAAATCACCGCACCAGATTTCGATACCGGGCGCTGCGTAGACCTTGAAGTCGCCCTGCGACGTAATCTTCGGCTGCTCACCACGCTCGGTGAAATAGCTTCCCACCGCTGCCTCGGACAGCTCGGCGCCCACCACGTGATACCCCTGCCCCCTCAGCCAGCTCATGTCCTGGCTCTTGCCACATAACGGCACCAGAACCCGCGCCCCTGGTGCAACACTCAACGAGGACCAGTATTGCTGCAGGTCCTGATTGACCTCGGACTGATGAAAGCCGATCTGTCCGGCGCTCCAGCGCTGCAGCCAAAAATCCGTCTTCATGAAAACCTCCTGAAAATTCGATAAAAAAGCGCCAGAACTTATATTAGATTTAGATCATAGAAATGACCGACCATAAGTCATCCCTCTATTCTGGAGCTTTAAATGTTCCCCAGCCTGTTTATTTCCCATGGCTCCCCCATGCTGGCGCTGGAGCCCGGTGACAGCGGCCCGGCTCTGAAGCGACTGGCTGCCAGCCTGCCCCGGCCTCGCGCCATCGTGATGGTCTCTGCCCATTGGGAAAGCCATGAACTGATCGTCAACGGCAATCCACAGCCCGAGACATGGCATGACTTCGGCGGCTTTCCACCCGAACTGTTTGCAGTGCAGTACCCGGCGCAAGGGCTGCCGGAACTGACGCGCACGGTGGTAGATCTGCTTGCCGCCAGCGACCTGCCTGCACGCATCGACAGCAGACGTCCGTTCGACCACGGCGTCTGGGTGCCGTTGTCGCTGATGTACCCGAACGCCGACATTCCGGTGGTGCAGGTTTCACTGCCCAGCCGCCAGGGACCTGAACTGCAGACCCGCGTGGGCCGGGCACTGGCCAGCTTGCGTGAACAGGGTGTACTGATCATCGGTTCAGGCAGCATCACGCATAACCTGCGTGATCTTGACTGGAACGCCGGACCCGACAGCATCGAGCCCTGGGCTGCCGCGTTTCGTGACTGGATGATCGACAAGCTGCAAAACGACGACGAAGCCGCACTGCACCACTACCGCAGCCTTGCTCCTCACGCAGCCCGTGCGCACCCCAGTGACGAGCACCTGCTGCCGCTGTATTTTGCGCGCGGCGCTGGCGGTGTCTTCGGCATTGCCCATCAGGGCTTCACCATGGGCGCGCTCGGGATGGATATCTATCGGTTCGGGTGAAGCCAATAGCGCCAACTTGCCTGAATCCAAGGCAAAAAAATCCCCGAACCAGTCGGGGATTTTTTATTGGCCGATCAGCTCAAGAGCCCGATCAGTCTTCGCGATAGCGACGCAGCTTGAGCTGCTTGCCAGCAACACGGGTGTCCTTGAGCTTGGTCAGCAGACGCTCAAGACCATCTTCCGGCAGTTCGACCAGGCTGAAGCTGTCACGGACCTGGATACGGCCGATCGCTTCGCGGGCCAGGCCGCCTTCGTTGAGAATGGCACCCAGCAGGTTCTTGGCAGCGATACCATCACGCGCACCCAGCGCGGTACGGCAACGAGCACGGCCTTCGGCCAATGGAACCGGCGCACGACGCTCACGCTCAGGACGATCACCACGGTCGCTGCTGCGCTCTGGACGATCACCGCGCGGGGCGTTGTTCGGAACCAGTGGACGCTCGCGCTCGATGGCTGCCAGGGTCAGTGCCTGACCGTTGGTAGCCTTGCGCAGCAGTGCAGCGGCAAGCGCGCGAGGGCTGCAGCCGATGTCGGCAGTCAGACGATCGAGCAGATCACCGTGAGTCGATTCGGCATCAGCGACCAGCGGCGACAGGCTGTTGGTCAGTTTCTTGATGCGCGCATCCAGAACGGCCTGGGCATCCGGCAGGCGGACTTCCGCAACCTTCTGACCGGTAACACGCTCGATCACTTGCAGCATGCGGCGCTCACGAGGCGTCACCAGCAGCAGTGCGCGACCTTCGCGACCGGCACGGCCGGTACGGCCGATACGGTGAACGTAGGACTCCGGATCGTAAGGCATGTCCACGTTGAAGACGTGGGTGATACGCGGAACGTCAAGACCACGGGCAGCAACGTCGGTCGCCACAACGATGTCCAGACGGCCATCCTTGAGGGATTCGATAACGCGCTCGCGCTGGTTCTGGGCGATGTCGCCGTTCAGTGCGGCAGCCTTGTAGCCTTTGGCTTCAAGAGCACTGGCCAGATCCAGGGTCGCCTGCTTGGTGCGGACGAACATGATCAGGGCGTCGAAGTCTTCGACTTCCAGCAGGCTCAGTACGGCCGAGGTCTTCTGGTCAGCGTGAACCAGCAGGTGAGCCTGCTCGATCGCGGTAACGGTCTGGGTCTTGGTCTGGATCTTGACGTGCTTCGGATCGCGCAGATGGCGTTCGGCGATGGCACGGATCGACTGTGGCAGCGTGGCCGAGAACAGTACGGTCTGGCGGGTTTCAGGCATGGCCTTGAAGATGACTTCGAGGTCGTCCATGAAGCCCAGCTTGAGCATTTCGTCCGCTTCGTCGAGAACCAGGTGGTTCACGGTCGCCAGGACTTTCTCGTCACGACGCAGGTGGTCGCAGAGACGGCCCGGAGTAGCGACGACGATTTGTGCGCCGTTGCGGATAGCCTTGAGCTGAGGGCCCATCGGCGCGCCGCCGTAGACCGCTACAACGGTCACGCCCGGCATTTGTTTTGCGTAGGTCTCGAACGCGGTGGCAACCTGAAGTGCCAGTTCGCGGGTCGGGGCCAGGATCAGTGCTTGCGGCTCGCGCTTGCTCGGGTCGATCCGATGCAGGATAGGCAGTGCGAACGCGGCGGTTTTACCCGTACCGGTTTGCGCCTGACCAATCATGTCGTGACCGGCGAGAATAATCGGGATCGATTGCTGCTGAATGGCCGAAGGCTCTTCGTAGCCAGTGGCGACGACTGCTGCAACGATATTTGGATGAAGTTCGAGAGCGGCGAAGCCGCCGATTTCCTGGGTCATGGGTCTGCCTCTAGTGCATCCGCAAAGACCCATGCTTCAAAGCTGCGCGTGCCGTGTACGACCTTGAGGTCACCCTGGCTGCTTTGTCGGCGGGGATTTGCGAAAACGTTTGATGAATGGATCGTCCAGGCTAGTCCGTTGTGCGAACAAGCAACCGAAGCTGGCTTCGGGGAACTGCAATACCTTGACGAGGGCCGTGTTAAGGCCGGCGCGCACTATACCGGAAATACGCACCTTAGTGAGTCTTTTTTTACGAAACGTTGCGCCATTTTTGAGCGGCAGCAGCCCCTGAGTCCGGGCAGAAGGCCGCCTGATCAAGGCGCGGGCCCGAGATTGCGGGCATTGCCGCTTAAACGTTTAATCCATTCTTGCACATGACCGGCATTCTGGCCTTCGAGGTGTGGCGAATTGTCCCACCCCGTTTTCAGCACAATCGACTCACCTGTCGCCTGCTCAGGTGGCGGAACGAATAGCCTTGATCAGCGACGCAAGCGAGTAACCCAGATGCGGCGCAAGTGCCTCGGCTCGCCCGTTCAACGCGTCGATATCCAGCGTCTGCTCCAGGTCGGCCGGGACGAGCAGGATGACGTTGCCCTCCTTCACCGGCAGCTCCCAGTAATGGCGGTGGTAAAGGCCACGCAGCAGCGCCGCTCCCAGCGGCTTGCCGTCGTCGGTCGCCCACTGATTGATGATCAGCCAGCCGCCCGGATTCAGCCGCTGCTGACAGCTCTGCAGGAAATTCCAGGCCAAGTGCCCGACCCCAGGCCCGACATCGGTGTACAGGTCGACAAAGATCAGGTCGGCAGGCTCGGCACTGTCCAGCAGGTCCAGCGCATCGCCGATGCGGATATACAGTCGCGGATCGTCGTCGAGCCCCATGAACTCCATGGCCAGACGTGGCACATCCGGGCGCAGCTCGATGACTTCCACATCCTCGAGGGGCAGGAATTTCATGCAGGCCTGGGTCAGCGTGCCGGCTCCCAGGCCCAGAAACAGCGCGCTTTCCGGCGCGTCATGGCACAGCGCGCCGATCAGCATCGCGCGGGTGTAGTCGTACTCCAGCCAGCTCGGATCGGCTGTAAAGGTGCAGCTTTGCTCGATGGCATCGCCAAACTCCAGAAAGCGGTAATCCTCCACTTCCAGCACGCGAATCATGCCGAAGTCGTCGTGCACCTCGGCCAGGATTCGCTCTACGCGCTCACGCTCTTCCGTCATCACCGTTCCTGGTTGTCTGCGCCGAGCGCAAAATACGAATTGTCGGGCAAGCGCACGGCTTTGTCACACGTTGTGGCGTACGGCGTCGCTCCAATGCTCCGCACCGCACTGGCAGAGCAACGACGAACTGCTAACATGCCGATCCGATTGCACAACTCTAGAGCCAATAATGAGCCAACCCTGGAGCCCCGACAGCTGGCGGGCACTGCCGATTCAGCAGCAACCTCACTACCCCGATGCCGAGCACCTGCACAGGGTCGAACAGACATTGGCCAGTTACCCGCCGCTGGTGTTCGCCGGCGAAGCACGTGAGTTGCGCCGTCAGTTTGCCGAAGTGACCCAGGGACGTGCGTTCTTGCTGCAGGGCGGTGACTGCGCGGAAAGCTTCATGGAGTTTTCCGCCGCCAAGATTCGCGATACGTTCAAGGTCCTGCTGCAGATGGCAATCGTGATGACGTTTGCCGCCGGTTGCCCGGTGGTGAAAGTCGGACGCATGGCCGGGCAATTTGCCAAGCCACGCTCGGCCAACGACGAAATCATCGATGGCGTGACGCTCCCGGCTTATCGGGGTGACATCGTCAACGGCATCGGTTTCGACGAGAAAAGCCGAGTGCCGGACCCGGAACGCCTGATCCAGGCTTACAACCAGTCCACCGCCACCCTGAACCTGCTGCGCGCCTTCGCACAGGGCGGGTTTGCCGATCTGCATCAGGTGCACAAGTGGAACCTGGACTTCATCGCCAACTCGGCGCTGGCCGACAAGTACAGCCAGTTGGCCGGGCGCATCGATGAAACCCTGGCGTTCATGCGCGCCTGCGGCATGGACAGCTCGCCGCAGTTGCGCGAAACCAGCTTCTTCACCGCCCACGAAGCGTTGCTGCTCAATTACGAAGAAGCCTTCGTACGACGCGACAGCCTGACCAACGATTACTACGATTGCTCGGCGCACATGCTGTGGATCGGCGACCGTACCCGCCAACTCGATGGCGCGCACGTCGAGTTCCTGCGCGGGGTCAACAACCCGATCGGCGTCAAGGTCGGCCCGAGCATGAACACCGACGACCTGATCCGCCTGATCGATATCCTCAACCCGGACAACGACCCGGGGCGCCTGAACCTGATCGCGCGCATGGGTGCCAACAAGGTCGGTGATCACTTGCCGCAGCTGATCCGCGCCGTCGAGCGTGAAGGCCGCAAGGTGCTGTGGAGCTCGGACCCGATGCACGGCAACACGATCAAGGCCAGCAGTGGCTACAAGACCCGCGACTTTGCGCAGATCCTTGGCGAAGTGAAGCAGTTCTTCCAGGTGCACCAGGCTGAGGGCACTTACGCGGGCGGCATCCACATTGAAATGACCGGACAGAACGTCACCGAATGCATCGGTGGTGCCCGCCCGATCACTGAAGACGGCCTTTCGGATCGCTATCACACGCATTGCGACCCACGCATGAACGCCGATCAGTCACTGGAACTGGCCTTTCTGATTGCCGAGACCCTCAAGCAGGTCAGGCGCTAAACAGGAAAACCCGGAGCAACTGCCCGCTCAATGCTTGAGCGGGTCGTCCCAGAACGGACGCTCGGCTTCCTGCTGAATATCGGCACGGCTCAAGCCCAGGTCCTTCAGTGCTCCGTCACTCATCTGTGCCAGCAAGCGGCGCTGGCGGTGCAGCTCCAGCCAGCGCTGCAGATGACGCTTCAGCGCTGTGAACACCGTGCCCGCCTGCAAACCCCCATCGCCCCCTTCTACCCCTGCGCATTGTTTTTGACCTTTCATCATCTTGCCCTCCATGTGGGATGACTGAAGTCTCGCTTCGGGCGTAGGATCAATCCAACGAATGTTCGTTATGCCTTCCATCTGGGAGTTTGATGTATTGGCCACCTACCCGAGCATTGATACCGAACTGTTGCGCACCTTCGTGGCGATTGCCGATCACGGCGGTTTCACTCGCGCAGGTGAAGCGGTCAACCGCACACAGTCGGCGGTCAGCATGCAGATGAAGCGTCTGGAAGAAGACGTCGTGCAGCGCCCGCTGTTTCAGCGTGAAGGCCGGGTCCTGAACCTGACTGCGGAGGGCCAGGTACTGCTCGGTTACGCGCGGCGAATTCTCAAGCTGCACAGCGAGGTGTTCAACACCTTGCGCGAGCCGCACATGATCGGCGTGGTGAAAATCGGCTCGCCGGACGATTACGTGATGCGCTTCCTGCCCGGCATTCTGGCGCAGTTCGCCCAGGCCTATCCGCTGGTTCAAGTGGAAGTGCATTGCGAGCCATCGGACCTTCTGCTGCAACGTCACGACCTGGATCTGACCATTGTCACGCGCAAGCCCGGTACAGAGATCGGCACACTGCTGCGTCAGGAACGTCTGATGTGGATGGAGGCCGTCGGCTTTGCCCCGCATGAGCAAACACCCATTCCGCTGGCGATGTTCAATACCCACTGCTTCTGTCGTGACTGGGCGTGCAATGCGCTGGACGGCATGGGGCGTGATTACCGCATCGCCTACAGCAGCTCGAGCATGGCGGCGATCACTGCAGTGGTCAGCGCGGGCCTGGCAGTCACCGCGCAGTTCCAGAGCCTGGCCACAGCGGATTTACGTATCCTCGGCGAGGCGGAACAATTGCCACAGCTGCCAACCGCCAGCATCGTCCTCCTGCGCAAGTCTGGAAATCCCTCGCCCATCACCGAATGCATGGCCGATTACATCATCGCCGGCTTCAAACCTTGAGCGCGAGAATGACCGCACAGAGCACCAGAAACACGCAGAACATCAGGCGCAGGGTGCGCTCCGGCAACGAATGCGCCAGCTTGACGCCCCAGCTGATGCTGGCCAGGCCGCCGATGGCCAGCGGAATGCCCATCGACCAGTTGACGTGATCGTGCAACGCATAGGTGACCAGCGTGATACCGGTGCTCGGCGCCGCCAGGGACAGCGCAAGCCCCTGAGCCACGACCTGGGTCGCGCCGAAGACACTGGTAAGGATCGGCGTCGCCACGACCCCGCCGCCGACGCCAAACAGACCACCGGTCACGCCGGAGCCGACGCCCAGCAGCCATAACCACTGTTCATGACGCAACCCGCCAGCGGCCTGCTTGCTGCGCCAATACATCTGCGCGACATTAAACACGGTCAGCACCACCAGAAAACCGACGAAGCCCAGGCGCATGCCTTGCGGGTCGATGCGAACCGCGAGCAGCGAGGTCAGCCAGGCAAAAATGAAACTGGGGATGATCAACATCAGCGCATTACGCAGCAGAATCCGGTTGCGCTGGTTGTAACGCCACAAGGCCAGCAACACATTCGGTAGCACCATCAGCAAGGCGGTCCCTTGAGCCAGTTGCTGATCCAGACCGAACAGCACCCCGAGCGCGGGAATTGCCACAAGACCACCACCGATGCCGAACAACCCTCCCAGGGTGCCCATCGCTGCACCCAGCAACACAAACATCACAATTTCAATCACACTGCGTCCCCACCCGATCAATGACCAAATGCTACGCAGTCCTGCTCTGGACCGACAGCCGATGACGCCGTTTTTTTCGCGCATCACGCACGATGCCAGCGCTTTGAGCGCTGCATGAGCGAAATTATCTGGCGCATTAAAGAGTGCAACACTAAGTTAAACTCATTCGACCGAGTTTGAGGACCTGATATGAGTGCCGACCAAAGCCCGACCCGCTCCGCACCTGCCGATTGCGATTCGCTGCTGCTGGATAACCAATTGTGTTTCGCCCTGTATTCCACCTCGTTGATGATGACCAAGGTTTACAAGCCGCTGTTGCAGGCGCTCGGGCTGACCTATCCGCAGTATCTGGCGATGATGGTGCTGTGGGAAAGGGACGGGCTCACTGTGGGCGACGTCAGCACGCGCCTGCTCACCGATCCGGGTTCATTGACGCCGCTGCTCAAACGACTCGAAGGCGAGGGCTTCATCAGCCGCACGCGCAGCAAGGAAGACGAGCGGGTGGTGTTGCTTCACCTGACCGTACAGGGACGCGACTTGCAGCAAAAGGCCTTGACCGTACCTGGCTGCATTCTCTCGTCGAGCGGGCTGACCATGGAAAAGCTTCGCGACCTGCAAGCGCAGTTGCTGGAGCTGCGCGAGCACCTGCACCAGAGCCTCTAGGAAAAGGCCTCACCTCAGCTCGTCATGCCCGGCCACCCTGCGTGAGGTCTGGCAGGCCCTCCAACGATCATCCTCGACCTTTTTTGCAGAATTATCTTGCGCGCAAACTATCCTTGGGCTACCTTTGCTTTGCGATTAGTTAGCGCGCAAGTATTTAGCGCAACAAAACCTTCATTGAACGAGGCAAGATCATGGACACTCTTTACACCGCAGTTGCAACCGCCACCGGCGGCCGTGATGGTCGCGCTGTTTCCGACGACAAGATTCTCGACGTCAAGCTGGCGACCCCGAAAGAACTCGGCGGTGCTGGCGGCGCAGCCACTAACCCTGAGCAGCTGTTCGCTGCCGGTTATTCGGCCTGCTTCATCGGTGCATTGAAGTTCGTGGCCGGCCAGAGCAAACGCAGCATTCCGGCAGATACCTCGATCACCGCCCACGTAGGCATCGGTCAGATCCCGGGCGGTTTCGGTCTGGACATCGACCTGCATGTCAGCCTGCCAGGCCTGGAGCAAGCCGACGCTCAGCAACTGGTCGATGCCGCTCACGTGGTCTGCCCTTACTCGAACGCCACTCGCGGTAACGTCGATGTGCGCCTGCATGTAACGGTCTGATCCTGTCTGACGCCTGGGCAACGGCTGCCCGGCAAGAGTCTCAGGCACAAAAAAACCCGCAGCGATGCGGGTTTTTTGCGTAACGGGGTTACAAAGCCATGCTTACTTCGCACGGCCTTTGTAGGAACCGCCTTCACGGGTATCGATCTCGATCATGTCGCCGATTTCGATGAAGTCGGCAACGCTCAGCTCGGTGCCGTTTTTCAGTTTGGCAGGCTTCATGACCTTGCCCGACGTGTCGCCACGAGCGGAGCCTTCGGTGTAGTCAACCTGACGCACGATAGTGGTCGGCAGCTCTACGGAAACCAGACGGTCTTCGAAGAACACGGCTTCGCAAACGTCAGTCATGCCTTCTTCGACGAAAGGCAGAACGCTTTCGATGTCTTCGGCGTTCAGCTCGTACATGGTGTAGTCAGAGGTGTCCATGAACGTGTAGGTGTCACCGCTGATGAAAGACAGGGTGGCTTCCTTGCGATCCAGGATCACGTCGTCCAGCTTGTCGTCGGCGCTGTAAACGATCTCGGTCTTGTAACCGGTCAGCAGGTTTTTCAGCTTGGTCTTCATGATCGCGCTGTTACGACCGGACTTGGTGAACTCAGCTTTCTGAACCAGCCATGGATCGTTCTCGAGACGGATCACGGTACCGGGTTTCAGCTCTTTACCAGTTTTCATTGCATATATCCGAATTTGGATGGAATTAACCAAAGGCTCTGTACGAGAAACAACCTGCGCAGGCCTTTTTCGTACAGAGCCTTGTATCAAGGCCGCGTATCATAGCGAATTTACATAAAACTGCACCAGCGCCGTGGCAAGATCAGTCTGTGCGGCTTGTTGCTGGCACCAGCGTTCGGCATTGCGCTCGATCTGCGGCCAGTGTTCTGCCAGCGCCGTCCAGCATTCGCCAAGCTCGCCGCCGACATTCCAGCGCTGCCAGAACTGATTCACCGCCTGCGCGGCGGCCGGAGAAAGACCCGCGAGATAGAGCGTTAAAAACGCATCGAGCTTGGGCAGATGCGCGTCGTCTTCCTGCTGGTAGATGTGCCAGAGCATGGGCCGCCCCGACCACTGCGCACGCACGAACGAGTCCTCGCCGCGCACGATATTGAAATCGCAGCTCCAGAGCAGCTGGTCGTAAAGCTCCTGACGGATGAACGGCAGGACCTGAACCGTCAGCCCGCCGCTGACCTGAGTGAACCCGGCGCGCAGCGGATCGTCGACACCCAGCCAGCGCTGCAGGTCGCCGAGGATGCGTCCCTCCGGCACTAGAAGATGCGTCGGCCGGCTGTCGCTGGCCAGGGCATCGAGCCACCTGCCGAGCGCGGGATTTTCATAGGCAAATACCGAGATCAGACGCGCACCGGCCAACGCGTCGATACCCAATCCGCTCAGGAACGCTTGCCTTGCCGCGCTGTTTTGCTGAAACGCCTGGCGCTGTTCGATCAGGTTTTTTTCGCGCAACAGGCCACCGGTGGCCTCGGAAAAACCCGGAAAGAAAAAGAACTTCTTCAAACCGTTCGATTGTGGCGAAGGCAGGCCGTGGCAGCCAGACACCCAGTCCTCGGCGCTGAGGTAATCCAGATTCAGCCACAACGGCCTTGGCGAACGCTGCAGCATCGATTCGGTGTAGCGCGTCGGCAGGCGGCAGGCGAACGCTTCGATGACCACATCAGGAATATCGGTGTTCACCCATTCGCTCGGCCACTGGCAAACGCTCACGCCCTCTTGCCATTGTTGCCGGGCCTGGAGATCGGCACCGGGGCACAAGCGAACGAAGGCCGACAGGTCATCGATCCATAAACGCACCTGCAGGCCATGCTCGGCGACCAGCTGGCGCGCCAGACGCCAGGTCACGCCCGCATCACCGTAGTTGTCGACTACGCTGCAAAAAATATCCCACGAGGCTTTCATCCTGGCTCCCTGAGGCTGGATGGCAAAAACGCTGATTGTCGTTCACAAAGGTCTGTTGTCACCAGCCTGATGCTGCCGGGCAAACATGCAGCACCGTTTCCATGCCTGACCATCAGGCATGGCACAATCACATCTGTTGGCCTGCAAGGAGTTCAGCCATGTCATTCCCTACCCGCCGTCGCGACCTGTACGTGTCGTTGAAATTGATCGTGTGCATTGCGCTGGGCATCTGGCTGGGCGCCCTGGCGGTGTTTCTGACCGCCCTGCTCTATTACAAAAGCCTGCCACCGGCCCAGACCCAGGCGCTGGAAAACGCCGCCGCACAGCTGACCGCCCCGCCTGCGCAAAAAGCCGCCTCCCCGTCTGCGCTGGAGACCGAGATGTTTCGCAAATATGAGCAAAGCCTGCGTGAAAGCGAGGCCCGTCAGGCACGCGAGCAGGCTCAGGAGCAACAACAGCGCACCTTCAACCGCTCGAAATGTGATTTCTGGATACAGCAGGATCGCACCGCGCCGAGCGAAAAAAGCCGTGCCAGCATCAATCAGTACTGCGGATAAACCATGAACAAACAGGATGTACTGCAACGGATCATCGACAAGCTGAACATCGATCTGGATATCGCCGAACGAGCGGCGCAAACCGCCTACGAAACGGCTACCCACGAAGAGAACATCGCTGAGAACAAGTACGACACGCTAGGACTGGAGGCGTCTTATCTGGCAGCTGGCCAGGCACGCCGCGTCGAGGAGATTCGTCAGTCGCTGACGCTTTATCGGAAATGGTCGCTCAAGCCATTCGATGAATCGCGCGGTATTCAGACCGGTGATCTGGTGGTTGTCGAAGATGCGAGCGGGCAGACGCACTATCTGTTCCTCGGCCCCGATGCTGCCGGCCTGAAGGTCAGTGCAGGGGATCATCTGGTCACCGTCATTACCGCCAGAGCCCCGCTCGGGCAGAACCTGCTGGGCAAATTCGAAGACGATGCTGTACAGATTGTCATCAACGGCAGCGGACAATCCTACGAGATAACGCAAACGTTGTGACACACCCGGCATCTGCAGGGTTGATCGCATCAAGTTTTTGTGGGTAAGGTGAACCGTCGCCATCACCACCGCAACCGGGGCAACATCAAAGCAAACAAGGACTAAAACCCAAGGAGATTTTTCATGACGAACGTCATCGCATTCCCTGACGCCCATGAACGTGATCGCCTGAAGTCCAGCCAAGATCCGGCGTTGAGATACTTGAACAAGAAAGAACGACAACTGATCGACCAACTGCGTTCGACCAGCCATGCGGGACGGCAGTACGTTTACGACTATGCGAGCATCATGCACTTGTCCAGGCCGTTGTATCCCGAGCCAGTGGACTGATCACGATCGCATGACCTCCTCGCAGTCTGCGCCGCTGGATTGGCGCAGACTGCGAGGTTTCGCTTGCCGGCTTCAGCGGATCAGCGAAAAGATCAATGCTGAAATTGCCACCACACCGGCGGCAACCACAAAGTAGTTGGACCACGCGCCAGCGTATTTACGCATGGCTGGTACCTTGTGGATGGCGTACATCGGCATCAGGAACAGCAAAGCCGAAATCACCGGCCCGCCCAGGGTTTCGATCATGCCCAGGATGCTCGGGTTGAGCGTTGCCACCAGCCAGCACACCACCAGCATGAACGCCGCGGTCATGCGGTCCAGGGCCTTGGGTGCAGGACGACGACCCGCCTTCAGAACCAGGCCTTTCAAACCCTCGCTCGCACCGATGTAGTGGCCAAGAAACGATTTGGAAATAGCCACGAACGCGATCAGTGGCGCGACAAAGGCGATGGTCGGGTTGTTGAAGTGGTTGGCCAGGTAAGACAGGATCGAGATGTTCTGCGCCTTGGCCTCGGCCAGTTGGGCAGGCGACAGGGTCAACACGCAACTGAACACGAAGAACAGCACCATCACGACCATCAGACCGTGGGCGCGGGCCAGAATCTGCGAACTGCGCACCTCGGCGTTTTCGCCATACTGACGCTTCTGATCGACGGCAAAGGCCGAGATGATCGGTGTGTGGTTGAAAGAGAACACCATCACCGGAATGGCCAGCCACAACGTGGGTATGAACGCCGATAGCTCAGGGAACGTGGTAGCGGTGCTCAGAATGCCGCCGGTCCAGTGCGGGATGAGGAATATTGCCAGAAACAACAGCGCGACGATGAACGGATAAACCATCAGGCTCATGGCCTTGACGATGAACCGCTCGCCACAACGCACCACGGCCAGCAGCCCCATGATCAGCACAAACGCCAGTGCGGCGCGCGGCGGTGGCGTGATGTGCAACTGGTGCTCAAGAAAACTGCCGACGGTGTTGGTGAGGGCCACGCTGTAGATCAGCAGGATCGGGAAAATTGCGAAGAAATACAGCAAGGTGATCATCGCACCGGCACTCTTGCCGAAATGCTCTTCGACCACATCGGTGATGTCGGCACCTTCACGCCCTGAGAGCACGAAGCGCGTCAACCCACGGTGGGCGTAGAAGGTCATGGGAAACGCCAGCAGTGCCAGCGCCATCAATGGCCAGAAACCACCGATACCCGCGTTGATTGGCAAAAACAGGGTACCCGCACCGATGGCGGTACCGAACAATCCGAGCATCCAGGTGGTGTCATTACGATTCCATGACGCGATGCTCTCGGGAGCTACATCCAGACGTTCTACGACGCCATTAGCCTGATCATTCATCCGGTCGACTCTCCGTGGCCGGTTTATCAAAAAGGGAAACGCGTCGAAAAAACCGGCAGTTCAGCGCCCCCCTCGAAAACAGCGGGCGAGATTCTCCGGGATTGTCGGCAGAAGTCAAAGGCTTGTAGGACAATAGTTTCTGCAGCGCATGCTGGCATTCGAGCGCACGCCCTTTATACAAAGGGCTGGAGGACGGTCGACCTCTTGTCGAGGAATTAGTGTTTCAACAGCTTACGGGCTCAATCCAGCCGCCCACGCGGCCTAACATCCGGGAACAGTTCTGCATTTTTCCTGGAGGGGCAGCAGCGATACCATGCCGCCCCTGTGCAGTACGCCCGGCAAAAAACCTTCAAGGACCAAAACGATGTTGAGCATCAACGCCGGGCCGTTCGCCCTCGCGATATCCCACCTGTTGTTGTTGGGCGCCTTGATAACGGCCACCTTGGTAGAAGCACGGCTTGTCCGGCATACCCTGTCCAGAAAGACCGCGGTATTCGGACTCTTCATTCTGGGTATCGCTACTGCACGTATCGCATTCGTCCTGACCTATTTCCCGCAGTACAGCGAAGCCCCCTGGAAGACACTGGACATCCGTGACGGCGGCTTTCTGGTCTGGGCCGGGGTTATCTGCGCCCTGCTGGGCGGCCTGATCATCGGCTGGCGCCGCCCCGAACAGCGTCGCGCCCTGACATTCGGATTCAGCATCGGACTGGCGATCTGGGTATCAGGCGGGTTTATTCTGGACCATTATCAAAAGGGCAATTCACTGCCTGATACAACCCTTCGGACGCTGACTGGCGAGCCGGTCAGGGTCTCCGACTACCGGGGCAAACCAGTGGTCATCAACCTGTGGGCCACCTGGTGCCCTCCGTGTCGCCGCGAAATGCCAGTGCTGCGCGATATGCAACGGGAACGCAAGGACATTACATTTTTGTTCGTCAATCAGGCCGAAAGCGCCGGGGAAGTCAGCGACTACCTGTCGAAACAGCAACTGGTGCTGAGCAACAGCTTTCTGGATCCGGACGGCGAGTTCGCCCGACAGGTGGGTTCGGCGGCGCTGCCCACCACTCTCTTCTATTCGCCGGATGGGCGCCTGATCGGCAGTCATCTGGGCGAATTGTCCAGCGCCAGCCTCACTCATTATCTGGATAAATAGTCAGGTATTCACCTGCCTGATTGAGATGAAGTTGTCATTGCGAGCGAAAGCCTGCTGCATCGTTTCACCTATCCATGTATAAATGCGCTTACACATTGGCCCTCTCGGAGACTCAGCGCATGCGTTACGCGCTTGATCATAAGGCCCAAACGCACCAACGCATTGTCAAGGAAGCGTCCATGCGCTTCCGTCGTGACGGCATTGGTGCTACGGGCTTGCAACCTTTGATGAAGGCACTTGGCTTGACCCATGGCGGGTTCTACGCGCATTTCAAATCCAAGGATGATCTTGTTGAACAGGCATTGAGTCACGCCCTCGACAATGTAAAAGGAATCACCAGCGACGTGTTCGCCAGACAGGACTCGCTTAGTGAATTCATTGATCTCTACCTATCGATAGCCAGCCGCGATGCGGAAGACGGCGGGTGTCCATTACCGACTATGTGCCTGGAACTGGGCCAGCGAGATCAGCCCAGCATGACGACGGATAAAATCATCCTTCACCTGCTGGAGAAGTTCGACAAGCCCCTGGCGGAGAATGGACTGGAGTCCAAAAGCCTGCCGGTGCTGTCCGCACTGGTGGGTGGTCTGGCACTCGCACGCAGCGCTTTTGACGAGGAGCTGTCACAGCGCATTCTGGACACGACCCGCGAATATCTCAAAAAGGAGATAAAAAAGAGCACCAACTGACCCTCTGGAACAGATACTTTCCCGGGAAGCTTCCCGGCGAGAGTTTATAAACACACAGGCCGATCATTGATCGGCCTGTGTGTTTAACGGATGAAACGCTGATCAGTCGATTGCAAGCTTTTCGCGATTCCTCTCCAGAATGGCCTTGCCGATTCCCTTTACCTCGATCAGTTCATCAATCGACGTAAAATCGCCGTTGGCTTCCCGGTAAGCCACAATGGCATCAGCCTTGTTCTTGCCGATTCCCGCCAGTTCTTTCTGCAGTGTCTGCGCATCGGCAGTATTGAGATTGACCCTGTCCTTGCGTTGCTCATGCGCCATAGCGGGCGCTGTGCCTTCCAGCATCGGCGAATGGGATACCGCGGGCTCTGACATGGCGGGCTGAGACGCAGGGGCGGCGTTGACCGCAACCGAGGCACTGGTGAGCAAGGCAAAGATCAAGGCACTGAAGATAGGGGTTCGCATAGATAAAGCTCCATAGCAGTTCAAGGCAGCATTCCACATGCTGTGCCTGAAACTTAGACCAGCGTCCCCCCTTGGAAAAGCAGTCGAGCGTTGCTGCCTGTTGCCGGATCGTTCAACGTATTTCCGCCTCTGCCCGGCACCCCGACAGCACGGATGAAATCACGTTTCGCCGCTGCGTTCCTGATACATCCAGTCAACGATTTCACCCTCTGGCGTATATCCGTTTACCGTTTCACGCAGCAACTGACGCACGCTGGTGTAATCGTCGCGGTCGACCGCATCCAGCAGTTTTGTCAGGCGGCCTTTCAATACATCCCACGGCAGGCAATCTTCGTTTGCACTCATGATCATCGGGTGCTCGGTGGCAACCACGTTGTCGCCGATCAACAGCTCTTCATAGAGTTTTTCGCCAGGACGCAGCCCGGTGAACTCGATGGAAATATCACCGTGTGGGTTTTTCTCCGAGCGAATGGCCAGACCGGACAGGTGGATCATCTTCTCGGCCAGTTCGACAATCTTGACCGGCTCACCCATATCGAGAACGAAAACGTCGCCGCCATGCCCCATGGAGCCCGCCTGAATGACCAACTGAGCGGCTTCGGGGATGGTCATGAAATAGCGGGTGATCTTGGGATGCGTCACCGTCAGCGGCCCGCCTGACTGGATCTGCTTGTGGAACAGCGGAATCACCGAACCGGACGAGCCCAGCACGTTGCCGAAGCGAACCATGGTAAAGCGGGTCTTGTTGACCTGATAGACATTGGCCTTGTCACCGAAGATCACTGGCGCGGTTTCGCGGCTCAGTGCCTGCAATATCAATTCGGCGAGGCGTTTGGTGCTGCCCATCACATTGGTCGGGCGGACCGCCTTGTCTGTAGAGATCAGGACAAAGTTGGACACCCCTGCCTGCAACGCGGCCTGGGCGGTATTGAGCGTACCCACGACATTGTTGATGACGCCTTCGGCAATATTGTGCTCGACCATCGGCACATGCTTGTAGGCCGCAGCGTGATAGACCGTGTCGACTTTCCAGGTTTTCATGATCGACAGCAGTTTGGGGTGGTTGCGCACCGAACCGAGTATGGGCAGCAATTTAACCGAGAGTGACTCGCGAGCCGAGCGCTGTTCAAGCTCGGAGAGAATGCTGTAGAGATTGAACTCGCTATGGTCCAGCAACAGTAACTGGGTAGGTTTCAGCAGCAGTATCTGTCGGCACAGTTCAGAACCGATCGAGCCGCCTGCGCCGGTCACCAGCACCGTTTTGCCCTTGATGCAGTGCTCAAGCAGGTTATCGCGGGCCGGGACTGCATCGCGCCCCAGAAGGTCTGCGATGTCGACTTCCTGAAGGTCGTCGACCTTGACCCTGCCAGCGGCCAGGTCCATGAAACCCGGAACGCTTCGTACGTGCAGCGGAAAGCCTTCCAGAAAACCGAGGATTTCCCGACGTCGCCCACGCGACGATGACGGGATTGCCAACAGGATTTCCTGAGCCCCCGTGGAATCTATCATTCGCTGGATGTTTCGCGGTTTGTAGACCTGAAGGCCGGAAATGACCCGGTTGGAAATCGACTCATCATCATCGATGAACGCCACCGGATGCATCAGACGCCCCATGCGCAATGCAGCGACCAACTGGTTTCCCGCAGCACCAGCGCCGTAAATGGCGACCTTCTGCAAACCGTTGTCGCTCTTGGCGAAGGGCACGTGCTGCGCTGCAGCGAACCAGTCGCCGAGAAAGTACTGCCGCATGGCCAGTCGCAGACCGCCAATCATGACCATGCTCAGCCACCAGTAATTGAAGATCACCGAGCGCGGGACCAATTGCTGGTGATTACTGTAAACGTAAACCATGCAACCAAGGATCAACGACGACATCGTGACGGCCTTGATGATGGCAATCAGCGCATCATTGCCGAAATAGCGCATCACTGCGCGGTACATGCCGAACCGGATGAACAGCGGGATAGCCGCAACAGGCGCACTGATGAACAGCCAAGTGTGCTTCTCGAGAGGATTGATCAGCTCATCGATACCCAGTCGTACGACAAACGCCATCCACAGAGCCAGCCAGACCAGAATAACGTCGGCAGCAACCTGAATTATTCGTTTTTTGCGGCGTGGTAGAGCCAGTAACCTGGCCCGCAACCTGCTCATCAATTTTTTTATGCTCCGTTATGCTACTGGTTGCAACATGACCTGAAATCGGTATCAGTGAAACAGCTACGTGTCTGAGACAACCAGAAAAACACTTCGTTACCTTATTCTGCCTTGCCGGCGTGGAACTTCAACGCCAGTAGAATCAGCGGGCTGTAGGCAACTACCGCCCATATAAGCCCTTCTCCATCGCCCAGCGCAACCCATAGTGCAATGGGCAGCAACCAGACAAGATTGATCAGCCCCACTGTAAGCGTAACCGGCACATGCCTGCCGTAATGACGCGACGCAAACTGATACGCGTGGCTGCGATGCGCCTCGTAGAGCCTTTCTCTGCGTAACAGGCGTCGCACAAGGGTTACGGTCGCGTCGACGATAAACACTCCCAGCAGAATCAACCAGGACCAGAATAACTGAGGTGAGGCCCAGGAACCCTGAATGGATAGCACACCGAGCGCTATGCCGAGGAAACCGCTGCCCGCATCGCCCATGAATATCTTCGCCGGAGGGAAGTTCCAGTAGAGGAATCCCGCCGCGGCAGCGCCCAGCATGAGTACCTCCCAGGACAGTCCGGCGTGGCCGCTCAACGCATAGATAATGCTCATGCCCAGACATACCGTGACCGCCTCGATACCGGCGATACCGTCTATTCCGTCCATGAAGTTGTATAGGTTGAGCATCCACACCAGATAGAACGCCGCGAGCACCTGCCAGAGCGGCCCTGCGTCGAACGTCCAGCCCATGAACTCAAGCGGAGCGAGCCCGCCCAGCCAGAACAAGGCCCAGGCAGCCGCAGCAAAGTGCCCCAGCAGGCGCCATCGTGCGGCGATATGCCCGTGATCGTCCATGAAACCGATCACAGCCACTAGGCCTCCCGAGCCAACGATTGCGACAAGCGCAGAGGACGGCAGATGACCGGCCCACCCCAGGACAGCCATCGCCATGATGAAAGTGATGACGATGGCAACGCCGCCGCCTCTGGGCGTGGGCATGGAATGCGAACTTCGGGCGTTTGGAATGTCGATCAGACTTTTGGCAAGCGCATACTTGCGCAGCAACGCCGTTAGAATCAGAGACAGAAAGGCAATAGCGATTACCGACAGCCACTCAATCATGCTTGTCGTGTTCCAGATAATATCGAGCAGTGTCCTGCATGGCGTGTTCAATACTCACAGGTGGATGCCAATCCAGCATCGTACAGGTTTTACTGATATCGACCTGCAGCGAGTTGCACAGCCGTTGTGAAAAAGCTTTCTTGCCCAACAGTGCTGCAGCCGCTTTCAACAGCGAGGCCGGCACCGGCAGCAGCCGGGCAGGTTTGCCCAAGGCCTTGCCCATTTCGCGCAGCAGCCTGGACGTCGACAGATCGTCCCCGTCACTGACCAGAAACGTCTGGTCAGCCGCCGCAGGATGATCGACACAGACCGTCACCAGATCTGCCAGATTATCCACCGCCACCAGGCTTCTGCGATTATCGATGGACCCGAGCGGCAACGGCAGCCCTTTGTCCAGCCAGCGCATCATGCTTCTGAAATTAGCCTTGACCCCCGGACCGTAGACCAGCACCGGTCGAATGATCACCACCTGCATACCGGTGCGGGCAGACAACTCGCGCAAGCCCTCCTCAGCCCTGTGTTTTGACACGCCGTAGGCATCCAGCGGAGTGCACGGGTCGCTGGCCGTGAATGGCGCACCCGCAAGCGTAGACTCGCCATTGGCCTTGATGGAACTGATAAAGATGAAGCGCTTGACGCCTGCCGCTGCGGCCTGCTCGGCCAGATTCAGCGTTGCGGTGACATTGGCGCGAAAGTACTCCTGATCCGGTGCGTCGGCGGTCTCATTGAGCACATGAACTCGCGCAGCACAATGAATCACCACATCCGCGCCGGTTACAAAGCTTGCCCATTGATTATCCGGTGCCAGTGATTGTGCACTGACAACATCGATGCGCGGGCTGGAAACGACATAAGCGCCCCGGACTGCAACCCTCACAGAACAGCCTGTGCGCTCGATCAGCCGACGAACCACGGCACTGCCCACGAAACCTGTCGCACCTGTTATTGCAACCAATGCAACATCACCGCTCATGCAAACACGCCCTTCCAAATCGACCAAATATTGCTCAAGTAACGCTTTTTGACAACTGAAATATCGTCAATCCATTTTATAACTTTCATGATGACGCTCAACGTGCACCAGGAACGATTCACAATAATCAGGCCCGGGCACTCACTTGCAAACATTCGATTATCGCGTCAGCCGACAACTAAGGTGCTCATCGTGCTTTTCAAGGGATGAGCAGTTCCAACGGGCGTTTTTCGAGCGAGTACTTACGACTCAGAATATTACCCAGCACCTTTTTCGCCACCGCCTCGCCATGCACCAAGCGAATCTGCGTCGGCCACTCTTTCATCCCCGTGACGAACTCGACCAGTTCGACCTGATCGGCGTGGGCAGAATAGCCTTTTGCGGTATGGACCCCCGCTTTTATATCAAAGCGCTCGCGATCCAGCTCTACATAGCCACCCGACGGGCCGTGCAACTGAATGGCCTCGCCCGGTGTTCCCTTGCCCTGATAGCCGACAAATACCACGTTATGTCGCGTGTCGCCGAGCATGGCTTTCAGGTAATTGACGATTCTGCCTCCGGCACACATACCGTTACCGGCAATCACGATGGCCGGACGCGCCGTGCTGGCCAGGTAGTTGACCGTGCGCAGGTGCTCCTCATGAGTATCGACGGTAACCAGTTGTTCGAAACCCAACGGCTTTCTGCCGACGTCGAGCCTCAGCCGGGCATCCTCATCCCAATAGTCTTCGAACGACTGATAGACCCTGGTAAAACGACTCGCCAGAGGCGAATCAAGGATGATCGGCAACCTCGACCAGTCTGCGCACGGTACGTCACCATCACCCAGGTGCTCACTGTTCCCGGCGCAATGATCCAACGGCATCTTGCGTCGCAGTATGTCTTCCAGCTCGTAGAGCAATTCCTGGGTTCGGCCGATGCTGAACGCTGGTATCAGGACGGTCCCGTTATCCTCCAGCGCCTTGTCTATGATGCGCTCCAGCCCTTGCTGACGAATGCTGCGATCTTCATGAATACGATTGCCATAAGTGCTTTCCAGGACCAGCACATCCGCGCGCTCGGGCGGCTTCGGCGCAGGCAGAAACGGTGTATGGCTTGCCCCCAGGTCACCGGAAAATACCACCCGCACAGAACGCCCTTGTGCAGGGTATTGAAGATCACACTCTATATAGGCCGAACCCAGTATGTGTCCGGCACGCTGCAAGCGGACCCGGCAATGCAGGGATTCGTTGTCGACCAGACTGAACCATTCATTGAATGGCAAAGCGATGATTCTCTTGTTGATGACGTCCAGGTAGCGCGCGACTTGCCCGGGGTCGTGTGCAAATTCGATTTTCAGGAGATCTTCCATGACCAGTGGCAACAGATGGGCACTGGGCTCACTGCACAGTATCGGCCCCTTGTAACCGGATGCCAGCAACTCGGGAATACGCCCGACATGGTCATTGTGTACATGGCTGATCAACAGCGCCCTGATAGCCTCGGGATCGAATCCGAATGAAGCCGTCCCGGACCGCCTGCCGCGCTCCTGCACCGACCCACAGTCAATCAGCAGGCTGCTCGATGCATTCATGTGCAGTTGATGACACGAGCCCGTTACTGTATCGACAGCGCCGTGATGAATGATTTGCGGGTAGGACATGCAGTCACCTTTTCTTGCCAGCCTGCTCTGAATATGCGGAACATCCGGTAGCAGGTCTGAACATTAAGTTTCGGCGCATTCTGCACTTGAACGATTCATTTTCAAGCCTTGACACAAGGCGGTCAGGGCAGCAGTAAACGACGCTGAAAATGAATATAACCCGCACCCCCTTTAAAATGGGTGCGCGAATTAAAAAAGCGAATATTCCTACACGGCGAAGTAACTACTCTTCATATAAGCGAAGAATAAACCGACAGAATTATAAGGCTATTTTTTCGAAAAAAATCGTTTGAAGACACAACGAAGCGCGCCAACTCAGCGGCAGCGCATGTTGCTTCATGAACAAAAGGGAGTAAAAGACGCGCGCTATCGTGTCGCCAGATCGATCTCCGACGACGAATATCATCAACGCTGCTCAGACAGAGCGAGGGGAAGGTGTGCGCTTTTTACGAAGGCTGGCTATCCACGCCAGTACCGGGCCGATGACCATGCCCACGAGCAAGGCAAGGACAACAGGCAATGCCAGAGGAAGCTGAGGCGCCGACCAACCGAAAAACGTCACGGCGACAGACTGCCGATTTTCAAGTACAAACACGGTCGTTGCCAAAACAACGAGCAACACGGCGACGATCAAAATGACTCGTTTGAAGATACGCATCTGGTGATCCTGTGGTGAATGGCTTTAAAAGCCCTCTTCTTCATCCTCGTTGACCCGATCCCGCAGCTCTTTGCCCGGCTTGAAATGCGGGACAAACTTGCCATCGAGACTGACCGACTGACCGGTCTTCGGGTTGCGCCCTACCCGCGGTGCGCGGTAATGCAGCGAGAAGCTGCCAAAGCCCCGAATCTCGATTCGGTCTCCGGTTGCCAGGCACTGGGACATTTGTTCAAGCATGGTCTTGATGGCCAGCTCGACATCCTTGGATGAGAGCAGCCCTTGATGGGTGACAATTCGTTCGATCAACTCCGACTTCGTCATATTTTTCCCTTCTTTTTCAAGCAGCTAGATCAGCGCTTGGAAGGTTTTAGCATGACCGGATGAATTTGAACAGCCCATCTATTGACTTATGTTCAACACCGTCTAACCAGGCATGAACAGATTACAGCGACATGACAGGAGAGCGGTACCGGAAGGGAGCTGGAGCAATAGACGAATAAGACGGCCTGAGAGGCCACTGGAGGCGTTTAATGACTCGGACTGTGCGTGAGAGCAAGCCAGAAGCATCCGAATCCGTAGGGCCTGAACGGCATAAACAAAAAAGGACGACCGAAGTCGTCCTTTTTTTGGTCAAGCAGAACTTAGTTCTGTTTTTCCATTTGCGCGCGCAGCAGGTCACCAATAGTGGTAGGACCAGTGCTTTCAGCGACTTCAGGCTTGCTACGCAGGCTCTGGATCGCTTCTTTCTCGTCTTCAACGTCTTTCGACTTGATGGACAAGCTGATTACGCGGCTCTTGCGGTCAACGCTGATGATCTTGGCTTCGATCTCTTCGCCTTCCTTCAGAACGTTACGCGCGTCTTCAACGCGGTCACGGCTGATTTCGGAAGCCTTGAGGGTCGCTTCGATGTCGTCGGCCAGAGTGATGATGGCGCCTTTGGCGTCAACTTCTTTAACGATACCGCGAACGATGGCGCCCTTGTCATTGACAGTGACGTACTCGGAGAACGGATCGCTTTCCAGCTGCTTGATACCCAGCGAGATACGCTCACGCTCAGGATCAACCGACAGGATCACAGTGTCGAGCTCGTCGCCCTTCTTGAAGCGACGTACGGCTTCTTCGCCCACTTCGTTCCAGGAGATGTCGGACAGGTGAACCAGACCGTCGATGCCGCCGTCCAGACCAATGAAGATACCGAAATCGGTGATCGACTTGATGGTGCCGGAGATTTTATCGCCCTTGTTGAACTGGCCAGAGAAATCTTCCCATGGGTTGGATTTGCACTGTTTGATGCCGAGGGAGATACGACGACGCTCTTCGTCGATGTCCAGAACCATGACTTCCACTTCGTCGCCAACCTGAACGACTTTCGAAGGGTGGATGTTCTTGTTGGTCCAGTCCATTTCGGAAACGTGTACCAGGCCTTCCACGCCTTCTTCCAGCTCTGCGAAGCAGCCGTAGTCGGTCAGGTTGGTCACACGCGCGGTAACGCGGGTGCTTTCCGGGTAGCGAGCCTTGATAGCAACCCATGGGTCTTCACCCAGTTGCTTCAGACCCAGGGAAACACGATTGCGCTCGCGATCGTACTTCAGGACCTTGACATCGATCTCGTCGCCAACGTTGACGATTTCCGATGGATGCTTGATGCGCTTCCAGGCCATGTCGGTGATGTGCAGCAGGCCATCGACGCCACCCAGATCGACGAATGCGCCGTAATCGGTGAGGTTCTTGACGATACCCTTGACTTGCTGACCTTCCTGCAGGGACTCGAGCAGAGCTTCGCGCTCGGCACTGTTCTCGGCTTCCAGGACACTGCGACGGGAAACGACAACGTTGTTGCGCTTCTGGTCCAGCTTGATGACCTTGAACTCGAGCTCTTTGCCTTCCAGGTGAGTCGTGTCACGCACAGGGCGGACGTCAACCAGAGAACCAGGCAGGAACGCACGGATGCCGTTAACGTCGACAGTGAAGCCGCCTTTAACCTTACCGTTGATAACGCCCTTGACCACTTCTTCAGCTGCGAAAGCCGCTTCCAGAACGATCCAGCACTCGGCACGCTTGGCTTTTTCGCGGGACAGCTTGGTTTCGCCAAAGCCATCTTCGACCGCGTCCAGCGCAACGTGAACTTCATCACCGATCTTGATGGTCAGCTCGCCAGCGTCGTTGTGGAACTGTTCCAGCGGGATGAGGCCTTCAGATTTCAGACCGGCGTGAACCGTAACCCAACCTGCCTGGTAGTCGATATCAACGATGATCGCGGTGATGATCGAACCGGCCTGAAGGTTGAGGGTCTTTAGGCTTTCTTCAAAAAGTTCTGCAAAGCTTTCGCTCATTTTAATTCCTGTTGATCAAGGGCGAAGGATACGCCCATCTGCCACGCTCCAGACAACGTGGGTTTCGTTCAAGTAAAAGAAAGCCTGCGGGACTATGACTGGTCTCCCACACGCCTCTTCGTCATCCGGCAATACCGCGAAGCGCGATTTCACTCAGAATGCGTTCCAGCACCTGTTCGATGGACAATTCAGTGGAATCCAGCTGTATGGCGTCGTGCGCCGGCTTCAACGGTGCTACCGCTCGCTGGGTGTCACGCTCGTCGCGTGCACATATCTCATCTAGCAGACTCGACAGACTAACATCATCGCCCTTGGCCTTCAACTGCAAGTAACGTCGACGCGCACGCTCCTCGGCACTGGCGGTGAGGAATATCTTCAGCGGTGCATCCGGGAAGACCACGGTGCCCATGTCTCGACCGTCCGCGACCAGGCCCGGCTCTTCCTGAAACGCGCGCTGGCGCAACAGCAACGCATCGCGCACCGCCGGCAGCGAGGCCACCTGCGATGCGCCGCTGCCGACCTGTTCGTTGCGAATGGCGTGGGTGACGTCCTCGCCTTCCAGAATGATGCGCTGCCCCTGCCCTGCCGCAGTCGCCTCGAACTGAACATCCAGATGAGCGGCCAGGAGCTTGAGCGCTTCTTCATTGGTCAGGTCGACACCGTGATTGCGCGCCGCGAAAGCCAGCAGGCGATACAACGCGCCGGAGTCAAGCAGGCACCAGCCGAGCTTTCTGGCCAGCAACCCGGCGACCGTGCCCTTTCCGGAACCGCTGGGTCCGTCGATGGTAATAACAGGAGCTTTGATTTTCACTTTTTGTCCTCTTGCGCTACACGCATGCCAACTTGAGCGCACAGCGCCAGAAAATGGGGAAACAATGCGGCGGCATCCGCGCACGCCTGAATACGGATGGGCGCCGAAGCCCTCAACGATGCAACGCGAAACGCCATGACGATACGCTGATCACCGCGAGCATCAACCTCGCCGCCACCCGGCACACCGCCTTCGATAATGATGCCATCCAGCACGGATTCGACCTCGATGCCGACAGCCAGCAAACCGTCAGCCATCAGCCTGACGCACTCTGCCTCATCGGCTTGCAGGGCCTGCGCGCCGCGCAGAATGGTACGCCCTTCTGCGCAGGCTGCGGCAACAAGAAGCACCGGAAATGCATTCAGCGCCAGAGGCACCAGCGCTTCGGGGATGTCAGCGCCTTTGAGCCGGGCCGAGCGAACGTGCAGGTCAGCGACCGTTTCATCCGCCAGCTTGCGGACGTTCTGCAGCACGATATCGCCGCCCATCAGGCGCAAGATATCGATCGCCCCCTCGCACGAGGAACTGACGGAAACGTCCTCTAGCAGCAGGTCACAGCCTTCACTGATCGACGTCGCGACCATGAACAGCACCGCCGACGTCACATCCACCGGCCCTTTGATGCGATGACTGACACCCTCCGCAGCCCCGCCGTGAATCGCACGAGGCTCGCCAGCTGCGCTATCGACACGGGCACGGCTGGCGAGGATTCTGCCAAAGTGCTCTCTCGCTGCGCGCGCGCGGGTAAATACGTCCATCAACTGCGCGCCGTCACCGGCATCCACTGCGTCGCGCAAGGCGTCGAGATCGGTGCGAAAGCTGTCCAGAGTGCGCAGTACAGCATCACGGTTGGCCATGAAAATGTCATGCCACATGGTCGGATCGCTGCCTGCGATGCGCGTGAAATCACGAAACCCGCCTGCGGCATACCTGAATATGTCCAGGTTTTCGTTGCGCTTGGCCAGCGAATCGACCAGACCGAATGCCAACAGGTGCGGCAGATGGCTGGTGGCAGCCAGCACCTCATCGTGGCGCTCGACCTGCATGCGCTCTACGTCAGCCCCCAGGGCAGACCACAACTGGTCGACAATCGCCACCGCATGAGGATCGGTTTCAGCCAGCGGCGTGAGAATGACCTTATGGCGACGAAACAGCGCCGCATTGGACGCCTCGACGCCGCTCTGCTCGGAACCGGCAATCGGATGGCCGGGCACGAAGCGCGACGGCATGTGCCCGAACGCCTGACGTGCAGCCCTCACCACATTGCCTTTGGCGCTGCCGACATCGGTCAGGATTGCCTGCCCCAGATCGATAGGCGCCAGCAGCGCAAGCAGCTTTTCCATGGCCAGTATCGGCACTGCCAGCTGAATCACGTCAGCGCCACGGCAGGCTACAGCAAGATCGGCCTCACAACGGTCCACGACCCCCAGCTCGACCGCAAGCCGTCGCGACTGTGGATCAAGATCGACACCGACCACCTCGCGACACAGCCCGCTTTCGCGTACGCCCTTGGCAAAGGAACCGCCAATCAGCCCAAGCCCGACGACCACCAGTCGACCGATCACCGGCCGTACTGAATGTTCTGCAATCACATCAACCACGCGAACATACCTGACAGCCCGGCAAGGTAAAAAACAAATGCATCATGGAGCGCGCCCTCAGAGAACCGCCTTCGGGTAGGAACCCAACACCTTCAAGGCCACCGCCTCACTGCTGATTTGCTCCAGCACGGCCTTGACCAGCGGATCCCTGTGATGCCCGACGAAGTCGATGAAGAACACGTAGGTCCACTTGCCACTGCGCGAAGGACGGGTCTCGATCCGTGTCAGGTCCAGGCCATTCTCGTGGAACGGCACCAGCAGCTCGTGCAGCGCGCCCGGCTTGTTGCTCATCGACACAATGATCGAGGTCTTGTCATCCCCGGTCGGCGGGACTTCCTGATTGCCGATAATGAGAAAGCGCGTGGAATTGTCCGGACGATCTTCGATCTTTTCCGCCAGCCGGGTCAGGCCATACAGACCTGCCGCCATATCGCCGGCGATGGCCGCCGAGTTCCACTCGCCCTTGACCCGTTTGGCAGCCTCGGCGTTGCTGGCAACGGCGACGCGCTCGACATTCGGGTAATGGGCATCCAGCCATTTACGGCACTGGGCCAGTGACTGAGCATGGGAATAGATGCGCGTGATGCTTTCGGTCTTGGTGCTTTCGCCCACCAGCAGATGGTGGTGAATGCGCAGTTCGACTTCGCCGCAGATCACCATGTCGTGCTCAAGAAAGCTGTCGAGGGTGTGATTGACCGCGCCCTCGGTGGAGTTTTCCACCGGAACCACGCCGAAATTCACGGCACCGGCGACCACTTCGCGAAACACTTCGTCAATTGCGGCCATCGGCAGACTGATGACTGCGTGCCCGAAATGCTTCATCGCGGCGGCCTGGGTGAACGTCCCCTCAGGGCCAAGATAGGCGACCTTGAGCGGCTGTTCCAGCGCCAGGCAGGAAGACATGATTTCGCGGAACAGACGCGCCATTTCTTCGTTGCTCAACGGTCCGCGATTGCGTTCCATGACTCGCCTGAGCACCGCAGCTTCTCGCTCCGGACGATAGAATACAGGCACCTCGCCTTCAGCCAGCGAGGACATCTTGACCCTGGCCACCTCCTGGGCACAGCGGGCACGCTCGCTGATCAGTTCCAGAACCTTCTCATCGAGGCTGTCGATACGGACGCGAAGCGCCTTGAGTTCTTGCTCGGACATCAGCCGTGCTCCTTCTCGAAGTCTTTCATGTAGGCCACCAGCGCATTGATGGCGTTGATATCGATCGCGTTGTAGATGGATGCACGCATGCCGCCTACCGAACGATGGCCCTTGAGGTTGAGCAGGCCGTTTGCATCGGCACCGGCCAGGAACGACTTGTCGAGACGATCGTCAGCCAGACGGAACGGGACGTTCATCCACGAACGATCAGGCTTGTTGATCGGGTTGCTGTACAGCTCGCTGGCGTCGATGAAGTCATACAGCGTGCGCTGCTTGATTTCGTTGCGCTTGCCGATCGCTTCGACACCGCCCTGCTCTTTCAGCCATTCGAAGACCAGCCCGGACAGATACCAGGCCAGGGTCGGCGGCGTGTTGTACATCGAACCATTGTCGGCCGCGACCTTGTAGTCGAGCATGGTCGGGCACAGCGAGCGAGCGCGGCCCAGCAGGTCTTCGCGAATGATCACCACCACGATACCGCTGGGGCCGATGTTCTTCTGGGCGCCGGCGTAAATCATGCCGAAACGCGAGATATCGAGCGGACGCGAGAGGATGTCCGAAGACATGTCGGCCACCAGGGGCACGTCGCCGGTTTCCGGAATCCAGTTGAATTCCAGGCCGCCAATGGTTTCGTTCGGCGCGTAGTGGACGTAGGCAGCGTCCTTGGACAGCTTCCACTCGTTCTGGCCGGGAATGGCGAAGTAATCGTAGGCCTTGGCGCTGGCCGCGACGTTGATTGCGCCGTAGCGCGAAGCCTCGTCGATAGCCTTCTGCGACCAGATGCCGGTGTCGATGTAATCGGCCTTGCCATTTTCAGGCAGCAGGTTCAGCGCAATCTGGGCGAACTGCTGGCTGGCACCGCCTTGCAGGAACAACACTTTGTAATTCGAAGGAATGGACAGCAGATCACGCAGATCCTGCTCGGCCTTGGTGGCAATGGAGACGAACTCATCACTGCGGTGGCTCATTTCCATGACGGAAAGGCCTTTGCCATGCCAGTCGAGGAGTTCCGCCTGGGCACGCAGCAGAACAGCTTCAGGAAGCGCAGCAGGACCTGCGCAGAAGTTAAAGGCTCGCTTGCTCATATCCACTCTCGTCAAATACGTTGGGTCTGTACGCGCTTGTTTCTGGTTACTTGCCACGAGCAGACAGACGCCGCAGCGACTGGCAGCTCCTTGCGGGAATCTTGATCCGGCCGCCGGGCTGGCCGAATGCCGCAAGGGCTGGACTTGCCTGGAATGCAGATGCATGCACAGACGAGCCAGCCCTTACCTGATTTACGTTAGCGCTTAGTTCTGTGGTTCGTCTTCGTCTGACGCAGCATCCGCCTGCAGGTCTTCACCGGCATCGTCCACTTCAGCGGCATCGACGATCACGCCGTCGACAAGCTCACCCTCAAGCTCTTCGCCTTCGACTTCCGACGGCTCCTGAACACGCTCCAGACCAACCAGCTTCTCGTCGCTGGCCAGCTTGATCAGGGTAACGCCCTGGGTGTTACGACCCAGACTGGACACTTCACCAACGCGGGTACGAACCAGCGTGCCCTGGTCGGAAATCAGCATGATTTCTTCGCCATCAAGCACCTGAACCGCGCCGACCAGACGGCCGTTACGCTCGTTGCTGACCATGGCGATAACACCCTGACCACCACGCTTGTACTCGGGGAACTCGGAAATCGCCGTACGCTTGCCGTAGCCGCGCTCGGAAGCGGTCAGAATCTGGCTGCCTTCTTCCGGGATCAGCATCGAAATCAGCTTTTGCCCTTCCGGCAGACGCATACCGCGAACACCGCGGGCGGTACGGCCCATGGCGCGGACGTCGGATTCCTTGAAGCGGGTCACCTTGCCGCCGTCGGAGAACAGCATGATTTCCTGCTCGCCATCGGTAATGGCTGCGGAGATCAGGATGTCGCCCTCGTCCAGCTCAAGGGCGATGAGGCCCGAGCTGCGCTGACGGCTGAATGCGACCAGCGGGGTCTTCTTGACAGTACCGTTGGCGGTGGACATGAAGATGAACGGCGCCTTCTTCTTGTCGGCAGCCTTGATACGGGCCTTGCGCTCTTCTTCGGTCTCGCTGCTGTTTTCCGCGTCGTCCAGCTCGCCTTCCAGGGCCTCGCCTTCTTCATCGGCACGCTTGCGCATGGCTTCGAGGTCGACCGGCAGCATGGTGGTGATGTATTCGCCATCGCTCAACGGCAACAGGTTGACCAGCGGACGACCACGAGCAGCGCGGGACGCTTCCGGAATCTCGTAGGTCTTGAGCCAGTAGACCTTGCCCTTGCTGGAGAACATCAGCAGCGTGGTGTGGCTGTTGGCGACCAGCAGGTGAGCGATGTAGTCCTCATCCTTGATGCCGGTGGCCGACTTGCCCTTGCCGCCGCGGCGCTGAGCCTGATAGACCGCCAAAGGCTGAGTCTTGGCATAACCGCCGTGGGAAATGGTGACCACACGCTCTTCTTCGGTGATCAGGTCACCCAGCGTCAGGTCCAGGCGCGCATCGAGAATTTCGGTGCGACGGGCATCGCCGTATTCGGAGCGGATCAGTTCCAGTTCTTCGCGGATCACTTCCATCAGGCGCGTTGCGCTGTTGAGGATGCGGATCAGCTCGCCGATCTGGTTGAGGATTTCCTGGTACTCGCCCAGCAGCTTCTCGTGCTCCAGACCGGTCAGGCGGTGCAGACGCAATTCCAGAATGGCCTGAGCCTGTTCCGGCGACAGGAAATATTTGCCTTCACGCAGACCGTATTGCGGATCGAGGTTCTCGGGGCGGCACGAATCGGCACCGGCACGCTCGACCATCTCGACCACTGCGCTCGACTCCCAAGGCGTCTTGATCAGCGCTTCCTTGGCTTCGGCAGGTGTCGGAGAGGCCTTGATGAGGGCGATGACCGGGTCGATGTTGGACAGCGCAACAGCCTGACCCTCAAGGATATGGCCACGCTCGCGCGCCTTGCGCAGTTCGAACACGGTACGGCGGGTCACCACTTCGCGGCGATGACGAACGAAGGCTTCCAGCAGGTCCTTGAGGTTCAGGATGCGCGGACGACCGTCGATCAGGGCAACGATGTTGATACCGAAAACGCTTTGCAGCTGGGTCTGGGCATAAAGGTTGTTGAGGATAACCTCAGGCACTTCGCCACGACGCAGCTCGATGACCACGCGCATACCGTCCTTGTCGGACTCGTCGCGCAGCTCGGTGATGCCTTCGAGTTTCTTTTCCTTGACCAGCTCGGCGATCTTCTCGATCAGACGTGCCTTGTTCAGCTGGTAAGGCAACTCGGTGATGACGATCTGCTGGCGACCGCCAACCTTGTCGATGTCTTCGACGATGGAGCGGGCACGCATGTAAATGCGTCCGCGGCCCGTGCGATAGGCTTCGATGATGCCGGCGCGACCGTTGATGATTGCCGCAGTCGGGAAATCCGGGCCGGGGATGTATTGCATCAACTCGTCGACCGTCAACTCGGGGTTGTCGATCAGCGCCAGGCAACCGTCGATGACTTCACCGAGGTTGTGCGGCGGAATGTTGGTCGCCATGCCCACGGCGATACCGCTGGAACCGTTGACCAGCAGATTGGGAATACGGGTCGGCATGACCGCCGGGATCATCTCGGTGCCGTCGTAGTTCGGCACCCAGTCCACGGTTTCCTTGTGCAGGTCGGCCAGCAGCTCGTGCGCCAGCTTGGTCATGCGCACTTCGGTGTATCGCATGGCGGCGGCGTTGTCGCCGTCGACCGAACCGAAGTTGCCCTGACCGTCTACCAGCAGGTAGCGCAGCGAGAATGGCTGAGCCATACGAACGATGGTGTCGTACACGGCGGTGTCGCCGTGCGGGTGATACTTACCGATCACGTCACCAACCACACGGGCGGATTTCTTGTACGGCTTGTTCCAGTCGTTACCCAGCTCGCTCATTGCGAACAACACGCGCCGGTGCACGGGCTTCAAGCCGTCGCGTGCATCGGGCAGTGCGCGACCGACGATTACGCTCATCGCGTAGTCGAGGTAGGACTGCTTCAGCTCGTCTTCGATATTGACCGGGAGGATTTCTTTGGCCAGTTCGCCCATGAGAAGCCTGATTCCTTTTTCTGGTGAAACCTCGCAAACCCATTCGGGGTATACGAAGCTCGCCGCTGCCAGCATGTGCGGGGCAGCGACTTACGACAAATCAACGAGTTATGCCATGAATCTACGCAGCGTGGGCGACCACAATCAGTGTCCCCGATAACCGCCGGATATTACCACAATCGCCGAGGCGCTCACATCCTTTGCAGGCGCTGAAAGCGAGCCGCAGACGCATAACACGCCTGAGAAACGCTTACAGGCCCGTCCAGCCGCATTGCACAACGGCGAAGGGTCGGGCCTGTCAGCCTCAGTGAAGGTGTTTACGGCTCATCAATTGAGCCATGCGCGCGGTATCGGGACGCTCGACAATGCCCTTTTCAGTCACGATGGCGTCGATCAGGTCTGCCGGCGTCACATCGAACACCGGGTTGAAAGCCTCGACCTCGGCGCCGACTCGCTGACCGCCTACTTCAAGCAGTTCGCGACCGTCACGCTCTTCGATGACGATGTCGTCGCCACTGGCCATTTCCATGTCGATGGTCGAACTCGGCGCGACCACCATGAAGCGCACCCCGTGGTGCATGGCGGCAACGGCGAGCTGATAGGTACCGATCTTGTTCGCCACATCACCGTTGGCGGTGATGCGGTCGGCACCGACGATGACCCAGGTGATGCCCTTGGTACGTATCAGGTGCGCCGCGGCGGAATCTGCGTTCAGGGTCACCGGGATGCCCTCGTTGGCCAGCTCCCAGGCGGTCAGACGCGAGCCCTGCAGCCAAGGCCGGGTTTCGTCGGCGTAGACCCGCTCGATCATGCCTTCCAGATGCGCCGCGCGAATCACCCCCAGCGCCGTGCCAAAGCCCCCAGTGGCCAGCGCCCCGGTATTGCAGTGGGTGAGCACCGTCTGCAGATTGCCCTGGTGCTTGCGGATCAGGTCGGCGCCCAGCTGCGCCATGGTCAGATTGGCCTCGCGGTCGCTCAGGTGAATCGCCACGGCTTCGGCCTCGAGGGCTGCCAGTGGGTCATCGCCATCCTTGACGCGCATCAGCCGATCACGCATCCGGTTCAGCGCCCAGAACAGGTTCACTGCAGTCGGGCGCGAATCGGCCAGCAACTGCATGTCCTCTTCCAGCGCCGGATACCAGTCTGCACCCTGCGCGATACGCGCACGTGCGGCCAGCACAGCACCATAAGCGGCACTGATGCCGATAGCCGGCGCCCCGCGCACGACCATCGTGCGAATCGCTTCGGCGACTCCCTCGGCGGTGGTATAGCGGTGCCAGACTTCCTCGAACGGCAGTACCCGCTGGTCCAGCAGGTACAGAGCGTCGTCCCGCCAATCGATGGCCTTAACTTTCTCCGCAGCCAACAGTCGATCGCGCATCGCCAACTCCATCTTGAACATCCGAAACCCAGCATCAAAAGCCGCTGATTATAGCGAGCCGCCTGCGAAGACGCTCGGGTATACTTCGTCATCAACGTAATAAACGATGGAAACCTTCTCATGCCGAACGCTACAGCACCGCTCGACCTTTTGCTCCTGCCCGCCTGGCTGGTGCCGGTCGAGCCCGCAGGCGTCGTGCTCAAGGACCACGGCATCGGCATTCGCGATGGCTGTATCGTCTATATCGGTCCCCGTGCCGAAGCGCTGCGGCAGAACGCCGTGCAGGTGCAGGAACTGCCCGGCATGCTGCTCAGCCCCGGCCTGATCAACGCCCACGGCCATGCGGCGATGACCCTGTTTCGCGGGCTGGCCGACGATCTGCCGCTGATGACCTGGCTGCAGGACCACATCTGGCCTGCCGAAGGCAAGTGGGTCGATGAAGACTTCGTGCGTGACGGCACCGATCTGGCCATCGCCGAGCAGCTCAAGGGCGGCATCACATGTTTTTCCGACATGTATTTCTACCCCAAGGTGGCCGCCGAACGCGTCCATGCCAGCGGCATGCGCGCGCAGATCACCGTCCCGGTGCTGGATTTTCCGATCCCAGGTGCCCACACCACGGCTGAAGCCCTGCACAACGGCATCGAACTGTTCAACGACCTCGCTCACCATCCTCGCATCAAGATCGCCTTCGGCCCGCATGCGCCCTATACCGTGAGCGATGAGAACCTGGAGAAGGTCCGGGTGATCGCCGACGAACTGGACGCCACGATCCAGATGCACGTGCACGAGACCGCATTTGAAGTCGAGCAGGCTGTCGAGCAGCGCCGGGAGCGCCCCCTCGCCCGCCTCAACCGGCTGGGCATGCTCGGGCCGCGCTTCCAGGCCGTGCACATGACGCAGATCAGCGACGACGATCTGGCCCTGCTGGTGGAAAGCAACACCAACGTCATTCATTGCCCGGAATCCAATCTCAAGCTGGCCAGCGGTTTCTGCCCGGTCGAACGACTGTGGCAGGCGGGTGTGAACGTTGCGGTGGGCACCGACGGTGCCGCCAGCAACAATGACCTGGACCTGCTCGGCGAAACCCGCACCGCCGCCTTGCTGGCCAAGGCTGTCGCCGGCTCGGCCACGGCGCTGGATGCACACCGCGCGCTGCGCATGGCAACGCTCAATGGCGCTCGCGCCCTGGGTATTCAGGCCGAAATCGGCTCGCTGGAGATCGGCAAGGCGGCGGACATGGTCGCTTTCGACCTGTCGGGCCTGGCCCAGCAACCGATTTACGACCCGGTGTCGCAGCTTATATATGCCACTGGCCGCGATTGCGTGAGTCATGTCTGGGTGGCCGGCAAGCAATTGCTCGACGCTCGCCGGCTGACCCGCATGGATGAGCCCGCACTGCGCGACACCGCGATTGCGTGGGGCCAGCGTATTTCCGGTAAAGCCGAATAATTCGATTCGGACCGAACACATGTCAGTCAGGCTTATCTATAAGCCTGACTGACGAAAAAGAATTTTGAGTTCAAGAGGGACACCCATGAGCAACGTCGACCGCGCAGAAATCGCCAAATTCGAGGCCCTGGCCCATCGCTGGTGGGACCGCGAAAGCGAATTCAAGCCGCTGCATGACATCAACCCGCTGCGCGTCAACTGGATCGACGAGCGCGTCGGTCTGGCGGGCAAGAAAGTGCTGGACGTCGGTTGCGGCGGCGGCATCCTCAGCGAGGCGATGGCCCTGCGCGGCGCAACGGTGACCGGCATCGACATGGGCGAAGCGCCGCTGGCAGTCGCACAGCTGCACCAGCTCGAATCGGGTGTCAGCGTCGAGTACCGGCAGATCACTGCCGAGGACATGGCCGAAGAAATGCCCGAGCAGTACGATGTGGTGACTTGCCTGGAAATGCTCGAGCACGTGCCGGACCCGTCCTCGGTGATCCGCGCCTGCTACCGCATGGTCAAGCCTGGCGGTCAGGTATTCTTCTCGACCATCAACCGTAATCCGAAAGCCTATCTGTTCGCTGTGGTCGGCGCCGAATACATCCTCAACCTACTGCCGCGCGGCACCCACGACTTCAAGAAATTCATCCGCCCTTCCGAGCTGGGCGCCTGGAGCCGTGACGCCGGCCTGCAGGTCAAGGACGTCATCGGCCTGACCTACAACCCGCTGACCAAGCATTACAAGTTGACCTCCGATGTCGGCGTCAACTACATGATCCAGACCCTGCGGGAGGCATGACAGATGCGCCTTAGAGCGGTTTTATTCGACATGGACGGCACTCTGCTCGACACCGCACCGGACTTCATCGCCATTGCCCAGGCGATGCTTGCCGATCGCAACCTGCCGGCGGTGCCGGACAAACTGATCCGCGACGAAGTTTCCGGTGGCGCCAGAGCCATGGTCGCGGCCACCTTTGCGATGTCCCCCGAAGATCCACAATTCGAGGCGTTGCGTCTGGAGTTTCTGGAACGCTATCAGCGTGACTGCGCCGTCCACAGCAAACTGTTCGACGGCATGGACGAATTGCTGGCCGACATCGAGAAGGCCGGCCTGATCTGGGGGGTGGTGACCAACAAGCCGGTGCGCTTCGCTCAGCCCATCATGGAGCGGCTCGGCCTGGCGGAACGCTCGGCGCTGCTGATCTGCCCTGATCACGTCACACACAGCAAGCCACACCCGGAACCGATGATCCTGGCCTGCCGGATGCTCGACCTGGACCCGGCCAGCGTTCTGTTCGTAGGCGACGATCTGCGCGACATCGAGTCCGGGCGCGACGCCGGCACAAAAACCGCCGCCGTGCGCTACGGCTACATCCACCCCGACGACAATCCCGATCACTGGGGTGCCGACGTGGTGGTCGATCATCCGCTGGAATTGCGCAAGGTGCTGGATAACGCACTGTGCAGCTGCTAAACGAGGCTTTACATGTTTGATTACTCCGCGCACCCGGAACTGCTCAAGGGCCGGATCATTCTGGTCACCGGTGCCGCTCGCGGCATCGGTGCCGCAGCCGCCAAAGCCTATGCAGCACATGGCGCCACCGTCTTGCTGCTGGGCAGGACCGACGCCAGCCTGGCTCAGGTTCATGACGAGATAAAGGCAGCAGGTCAGTTGCCGCCACTGGTCATACCCTTCGATCTGCAAAGCGCCGACCCGGCGCAGTACCACGCGCTGGCGGCCATGATCGAGCGCACAGTCGGCCGTCTAGACGGGCTGCTGCATAACGCCTCGATCATCGGCCCGCGTACTTCGGTGGAACACCTGCCCGGCGAAGACTTCATGCAGGTCATGCACGTCAACGTCAATGCCACCTTCATGCTCACCCAGGCACTGCTGCCGCTGCTTCAGCGTTCGGCGGATGCGTCGATAGCCTTCACCTCCAGCAGCGTAGGTCGCAAGGGGCGCGCACAATGGGGCGCTTACGGCGTGTCGAAGTTTGCCACCGAAGGCCTGATGCAAACCCTTGCTGACGAGCTGGAGGGCGTCAGCACGGTCCGCGCCAATAGCATCAACCCTGGCGCAACCCGCACAGGCATGCGCGCGCAGGCCTATCCGGATGAAAATCCACAGAACAATCCGGCGCCTGAAGAGATCATGCCGGTCTATCTGTACCTGATGGGGCCGGACAGCAAAGGCATCAATGGGCAGGCATTGAATGCCCAGTGACAGGGACAGGCTGTTGTGACGAAAAACCGTCACAACGGCCGTTCAAAACGGCTTTTTAAGTCAAGGAATTGCCGATTTTTCGCCACTGTCAGAGAGATGGCGTCAGCTAAACCACTGATTTTAATAAGTCTGGCCAAAAATGAACCGAATGGCACCGCGTCCCCTCTAACCCAGCCAAGCCAGCAATATGTGCTGAGGAGCGAAGAGATGAATTTTCCTACCCAGACCCATGCAATCGACTTCGATACGGCTGAACTGCAACGCCTCGGGTTTAGAAATCGACCTGACGCCGTGCTTCCACCCCCGTCACTGCCCGAGCTGATCTATCAGCTTGGGCGACAATTGCAGACCAGTCTGGAAGCCGAGCGGATACTGACCCTGTTTTTTCAGGGTGTACAACGCTTCCTGCCATTGAGCGGTCTGATGTATCGACATATCGAAAGCGACTTGCACCTGCGTCTGGGCGAGATGTCATCCGACAGCGCCAGTTTTCACCTGCGTCACGAAGGCAAATGCATCGGCGAACTGGAGTTTCAAGGCGCCAGGCCATTCGACACGCGGCAATTGAGCGACCTTGAATCGCTGCTGGTCTGCCTGGTGTACCCGCTGCTGAATGCGCTGCTATACCGCATTGCCACGCAAACTGCCCTGCGTGATCCGCTGACCAGCACCGGCAACCGCATCGCCATGGATCAGGGCCTGGCCCGAGAAATCGAAATTTCACGGCGCCACAAGCAACCGCTGTCACTGCTGATGCTGGATATCGACCACTTCAAGAAAGTGAATGATGAATACGGTCATCATACCGGCGACGATGTGCTGAAAACCGTTGCGCAGAGCCTGAAGGCGCAACTGCGCAATATTGATCGGGTGTTCCGCTATGGCGGTGAAGAGTTCGTTGTGATTCTGTCCAACACCGGCGCCGACTCTGCCGAACTGATTGGTCAGCGTCTGTGCCAGGCGGTGCGCAATCTCGAGTTTCGCGAACTCAGCCCGGCGTTGACCATGACCGTGAGCCTGGGTTGCTCGACACTGCTGCCGACGGAAACAGCCGACAGCCTGCTGCGCCGTGCCGATAATGCGCTGTACGTCGCCAAACGCGAAGGCCGTAACCGTATCGCCATGGCCAGCTAGCCCTCTCTCCCGCCTTTTCGCCCGCCCCTACGCCTCCAGCGCGGCAACACGTCCTCGCGGCTTGACCCTGTCCAGTTGCATGCAACGCTCAAGAAACAGGTACATGTAGTCGTAGCTTTTGGTAACGGCCTGACGCAGCTCGGTCTGCAATTGCACACTCGGCTTGTTGCCCACCAACGTACAAATGATCTCGAGCGCCTCCCAAGGGTGAGCGTCGTCGTATTGCGCATGCATCTTGAGCCACTTCATGGCCTTCTTGCGGGTCTCTTCAGGAAACGCTTCAGCGTACGCACCAGTGGAACAGACCACGGCCGACCATTCGCCCGTCGCCCCTTCAATAGCGTAGTTGGTAGCCGCCATCGCCACGGCCAGCGAATCCGACGAGCTGGTCTGCCAGCACCAGTGGCTCAGCGCGTGCAACTCGGGCGCTACCCGCTGATCGTGCAAGTCCTCAAGCGTCACCTCATGCGCCGCACACCAGTTGACCCAGTAGTCGGCATGATTGAGTTCGACGCGAATATTGCGCATCAGCCAGCGGCGCGCCATGTCTTCACCCGGGTGACGACCGAAACGGGTCTTGGTGAGGTTCTTGGCCATGTACACCGCGAATTGTTCGACGACTGGCCATCCGCCGATCAGGTAGTGGCGCATGATCTGCGGACTCAGCGTCGCGTCACGCATCTGCTGGTACAACTCGTGCTCGACCACCCGTGCTTTTGCAGCGCTGCAATCCTTGATCAACTGCTGCGCCCAGGCCGGATAACTGCTGGCTTCCATGAGCGGACCGGTTCTATCGAAAGCATCGATCACTGGGGTATCTCCTTATGAGGGTTTCAACTGATTAACGTAGCGTTCCTGGCGCGCCGAACATCAGGGGGTCAGGCCGTACGGGCTGAATATAAAGACTCTCGCAAGTGAACAATTCAGGGCGGGAAATCAGATAGCCTTGTGCAAAATCCACGCCCATTTCCTGCAACGCAGATTCAATCTGCGGCGTTTCAACGTATTCAGCAATAGTGCGCTTGCCCATGACATGACCGATATTATTAATCACCTCGACCATAGCCTTGTTGATCGGGTTGTCGAGCATGTCCTTCACAAAACTGCCATCGATCTTCAGGAAATCCACCGGCAAGTGCTTGAGGTAGGCAAAAGACGACATACCCGAGCAGAAATCATCAAGGGAAAACTGACACCCCAATGCCTTCAACTCGTTAATGAATCTGATCGCACTTTGCAGGTCGGCAATCGCACTGGTCTCGGTGATCTCGAAGCAGATCATCCCGGGCGATACGTCAAACGTCTTGAACTGCTGTTTCAGGTATTCGAGGAACGTATCATCCCCGATACTCGATCCAGACAAATTTATAGCACATAGTGCCTGCGGCACCTGATGCCGATCATCACTCTGGCACTGGGCAATGACTTTGAACACATTGTGTACCACCCAGCGATCGAGGGTGGTCATGAGGCCGTAGCGTTCGGCGGCCGGAATGAAATTGTCCGGTACGACCATTCGTCCAGACTCGTCGCGCAGGCGCAAGAGGATCTCAATGTGTCGTACTTCGCCCACTTCGCCCTTTATTGAGGCGATTTCCTGCGCATAAAGGCAAAAGCGATTCTCGTCCATTGCCATGTGCAGCCGCTGTATCCAGGCCATCTCGCCGAAACGCATCGACAGCGTCAGGTCATCCACACTGTAGGCCTGGACTCGGTTGCGACCTCTTTCCTTGGCCATATAACAGGCCATGTCTGCAGCAGACAATGATCCTTCCAGAGACGCAGGTGTATCGCCGAGGTGTACCAGGCCAATACTGACGGTAGTCATGAATGGCCGACCTTTCCACATGAAATGCAGACGCTGCACCACTTCGCGCAACGCCTCGGCCATATCGAGCGCCGTTTCGGCAGGACAATCGACCAGCAACACACCGAACTCGTCGCCTCCCAGCCGGGCCAGCGTATCCCCGTCACGCAAGCCCTGCGGCAAGGCCCGGCACAGCTGGCGCAGCAGTTCATCACCCGCCGCATGACCACCGGTATCATTGACCAGCTTGAACTGGTCCAGATCGAGAAACATCAGGCAATGGCTCCGGCCCTGACCGCAGTCTTCGTCGAGCACTCGCTGCAAACGGCGTTCGAACTCGCTGCGGTTGACCAGGCCGGTCAGAGGATCATGGGCAGCCTGCCACGACAGATCGGCGATGTACTGCTGCTCCTGGGTCATGTCATGCAGCACCAGCACCGCGCCACTGATCACGCCTTCGGTGTAGATCGGCGTGCCGACCAGCGCGACCGACACCGTGCTGCCATCAAGGCGCTGGATCAGCTTGCTGTTGGCGCTGCCACCCTTGAGCTTGCCGGTGATGATCTGCTCGACCAGCGTTGACTGGTCCTTCTGATCGTTTTCATCCAGCAGATTGAACAGCGCAGCCAGCGGAAGCCCGCTGGCCTGAGTGCCTTTCCAGTGGGTGAGGCCCTCGGCGGCCGGGTTCATGTAGACGATGGCGCCGGCCACATCGATGGTGATCACCCCGTCGCCGATGGACTCCAGCGTGATCTGCGCCCGCTCCTTCTCCAGTTGCAGGGCGTCGGCAAACACGCGGCGCTGGACGATCAGACGGCGCACCCGCAGCAGTGCCAGAAGAATCAATACCACGGCGGTGATCAGATTGACCGCTATCAACAGGTTGAGGATCAGCCTTGAGCCTTCGCCCAGCGCATCACTGAACGCACGCGCAGCAGGCGTGACGCCTTCATTGATGACATTGATCTGCTCGCGCCATTGATCGACCTCGGCGGCGCTCACAGCCCCCTGACCGACCCGGTCGTGGATGTGCCGGGCAAGTTCGTCGAGCTGCATGAGGTAGCCATCACCCACTTCCCAGAAATGAATGGCCTGTTTCATGAAACTGAAGTTGTGGAAGTTCAGGTACATCCAGATGATGCCATTCACATCATCCGGGTGATTGCCACCCTGAATGATTCCGCCTCTGGCATCCGCCAGGGACGGGATGGGCTGATCGAGCGCCTTGCGCAGCGCATGGCCGCCCTGAGGTACGGAAAAGGCTTTTTGATACTTGAGGTAGTCACGCTCATCATGCCGATTGGCGTACAGGCTCAGGTAGTGGATAGCGTCCTTCTGCCCCTTGGACCAGAGACTCTCCCCGGCCACATAGCTGCGCACGGCAGACATGGTGTAGAGACTGACGCATCCCAGCAACGCCTGAAACAGCGCGACGGCAATGAAAGGCCATACGATGCCCAACAGACGGGGCTTGGAGAAGGTCCATGGTTGCTTCATGGGTTTCACGTCACCACATGCCTGAATAAACGTCTAGCGCAGAGACTAGGCTAAATTCGCCCATGATGGCAGGTGAATCTCCCGCAATCGAGCCAACCTGTGCGCTGATCGAGGCTTGGCACATCAGATTTGTTGCAAATGTCCGTACAGTTTTGCGTACAGACCTCCATCGGCAATCAACTGCTGATGGTCACCGTCCTCCGCAATACGCCCGCCATCAAATACCAGTACCCGGTCAGCCTGCTTCACGGCCGACAGGCGGTGGGCAATGATCAACGTCGTGCGGCTGCGCAGAAAACGTGCGAGTGCCTGATGCAGGTTGTACTCGGTGGCAGCATCCAGCGCCGAGGTGGCCTCATCGAGGATCACCACCTTGGGGTCGGACAGGACCATGCGCGCGATTGCCATGCGCTGGCGCTGGCCACCCGACATTCTGACTCCGGAGCGTCCGACCACGCTGTCCAGACCCTGTGGCAGATCGCGGATCGCGGAATCGAGTTGCGCAACTTCCAGTGCACGCCAGCAGGCTTCATCGCTGCAGTCGCGGCCCATGGTCAGGTTGGCGCGTACGGTGTCGTTGAACAGGGCCGGATGCTGCAGTACCACGGCGACGTTTTCGCGCACGGTCTCCAGGCCGATATCCTGCTGGCTGACGCCGCCAAAACGGATCACGCCGGTGCGCGCCGTATAGAGTCCCAGCAGCAACTGCACCAAGGTGCTCTTGCCACCCCCGCTGGCACCGACGATGGCGACTTTTTCTCCCGGCGCGATGTTCAGGTTCAACTGGTCCAGCACCAGGTCTTCGCCATAGCCAAAGGTCAGGCCACGGACCTCGACCCCCACGGTTTCCTTGCCCTCGAACGGGTCGGTGCCGCCGGCATATTGCGGCTCGTCGGCGCGCGCCAGCAACTCGTTGATGCGCGTCAGCGCCCCGCCTGCCGCGTAGTAGGCGTATTGCAGGTTCAGCAGTTGCTCAACCGGCGTCATCATGAACCACAGGTAACTGAACACCGCGAGCATCTGCCCGATGGACAGGTCCGAGAACAGCACGGTAAGCATTGCCGCGGCGCGAAAGATATCGATACCGAACTGGAACAGCAGCCCGCTGGCACGGCCCGAGGCGTCGCTTTTCCATTGTGAATTGATTGCGTAGTCACGCACTTCCTGCGCGCGTACGCCCAGGCGTCCCAGAAAGAAGCCTTGTCTGTTCCCGGCCCGGACTTCCTGAATCGCATCCAGCGTTTCGCTCAGTGCCTGGGTGAACCGCGACGTACTGTCGTTCTCCAGCTTCTTGAGGTGCTTGACGCGCTTGCCCAGTTTCACCGTGAGCAGGATGACCAGCGGGTTGAACAGCATGATCAGCAGCGCCAGTTTCCAGTGCATCCACATCAGAATGCCTGCAGTACCTGCCAGGGTCAGCGTGGCCACCAGCAGGCGGCTGAGGGTTTCACCGACGAACTTGTCCAGCGTGTCCAGATCGGTCACCAGATGCGTGGTTACCGTACCGCTGCCCAGGCTTTCGTATTCACGCAGGGAAATGCGCTTGAGCCGCTCGATCAGCCGCAGCCGGATACGATAGACGATGTCCTTGGCCAGCCCGGCGAACAGCCGCGCCTGCAACACATTGAACACCAGCGCCCCGACCCGCAGCACCAGCGTCAACGACAGCATCAGGCCAATGTAGCCCGCTGCCTTTTGCCAGTTGCCAGGTAGCAGGTGATCCATGACCTTGAGCGCAGCATCGCCACGGCCCAGCAACACCTCGTCGACCAGCAACGGCAGCAGCAACGGGATAGGCACACTGCACAGCGTGGCCAGCACCGCGACACCGTTGGCCAGCCACAAGGATTTTTTATGCCGCAAGGCAAGACGACGGATCTCGGCCCAGCTCAATGCGTCGCTGCGTGTGGCGTGCGGCTGTCGGGCAGCCTCAGGCACTTCATCATGCACTGGCTGCACGCTCCAGCCATCGACCCAGCAAGGGCGAAAGGCTGCTCAATGGCTGATAACCGTTGGTCAGCAGCGCCAGCTGACCGTTGCGCTCTGCCAGCAGGGTCGGGAAGCCGGCAATCCCCAGATCCTGTGCCCAGGCGAAATCGGCGGCGGTGGCCGCCTGGCGCTGCGGACTTTCGAACTCATCGGCAAATGCCTGACGCGACAGCCCTGTCTGCTCCGCGAGCTCAGCCAGCACCGACGGACGCGTCACGTCACGGGCCTCGTTGTAGAACGCCCGCTGGATGAGCCCGACCAGTTCCCAGGCGCGGTCCGGGTCCAGCTGCCGTGCCGCAGTGACGGCAAGGCAGGCAGGCGTAGTGTCGTAGACAAACCCTTCCGGCAGCGCCCCTTCGCGAAGAAACGGCTGGCCGGTAGCCTCTTCGACCGCCTGCCAGTGCTCAAGAATGTAACGACGCTTGGCAGGCTCCAGCGCAGCACCTTCAGAGCGCAGACCGCCCATGACCAGATGCAGCGGCACGCCCGCCGCCCGAGCCTGTTGCACCAGCGCGTCGGCAACCGGAGCAAAGCCCCAGCACCAGGAGCACATCGGGTCCATGACATAGATCAGGCGGGCAGACATGGCTCAGGCCTCGGAGGGTAAACGATAGTTGCGACCGATCGGATGCGGCTGATTACGTGCCTTGGCCAGTTCGATCTGCTTTTGCCGGTCGATGGCGCTGCGACGCGTCTTCTCGCTCAGCGAATCCCAGCAATGCGGGCAACTGACGCCAGGCGAGTAATGCTCGCTGGCGCGGTCCTCGGCACTGATGGGCGTGCGGCAAGCGTGACACTGATCATAATCGCCTTCGGTCAGGTCGTGGCGCACCGTGACCCGATTGTCGAACACGAAACACTCGCCGCGCCAGTGACTTTCCTGCTCGGGGACTTCTTCCAGATACTTGAGAATGCCGCCCTTGAGGTGATAGACCTCTTCGAAGCCCTCGCCGAGCATGTAGCTCGAGGCTTTTTCGCAACGGATGCCACCGGTGCAGAACATGGCGACTTTCTTGTGCACCGCCGGGTCGAAATGCGCCTTGATGTATTCCGGAAACTCTCGAAACGACGTGGTCTTCGGATCGATGGCGCCCTCGAAGGTGCCGATCGACACTTCGTAATCGTTGCGGGTATCGATCAGCAGCACTTCAGGATCGCTGATCAGGTCGTTCCAGTCCTTGGGCTCGACGTACGTACCGACGCTCTTGTTCGGGTCGACGCCTTCGACGCCAAGGGTCACGATCTCTTTCTTGAGCTTGACCTTGGTGCGATAGAACGGCTGCTCGTCGCAGTAGGATTCCTTATGGTCGATATCGATCAGGCGCGGGTCGCTCTTCAACCACGCCATCAGGCCATCGATGCCTTCGCGACTGCCGGACACCGTACCGTTGATGCCCTCGTCGGCAATCAACAGCGTGCCCTTGATGCCGTTGTCGACCATCGCCTGCAACAGCGGCTCGCGCAGTTCCACGTAATCGCTGAGGGTGACGAACTTGTACAGCGCAGCCACGACGATCGGCTGAGTCATCGGCTCTTGAGTCATGTATCTCTCCAGTGGCGACCCTCGCAAAGGGCCTACCGGGTAAAAAAATGCGGACCAAAAAAACGCACCGGCCAGGCGGCGCGGTGCGGATTCTAGCAAAAACCGGAGTGCAGCAGACAGCTCGGCGGGGCAATAGCCCCCGGCAAGGGGGCCGGATCAGTAAAAAGCCATGATCAATGCCCGCCGGCACAGGTCGGTGAAGCAGGCGCTATACCGACCTTCGACCATTCTTCAGGCGTGTAGGTGTGCAACGCCAGTGCATGAAACTCGCCCATGAGCGGGCCCAGCGTGGCGTAGACCTTCTGGTGCCGCTTGACCGAGTTCAGGCCCTGAAACTGGTCACTGACCAGAACCGCCTTGTAATGGGTCTGCTGACCACGACTGTGCATATGACTCTCGTCGAGTACTTGCAGGTGGTGCGGTTGCAGCAGCGCAAGCGCCGACTCGATTCGTTGTTGCATGGTCATGATGGAAATCGCCTGTCAGGGCTTTTTGGCCGGAGCCGGAGCAGCTGCCTTGGCAGGTTCCAGTTCGGCAGTCATGTCAGCCAGCAGCTTGTTGACCACCGGAACAGCGCTTTCCAGCTTGCTCTGGGTCAGCTGGGCCGACTGCTGAGCCAGCTCAGGCATCTTGGTCATCACTTTCTTGCCCAGTGGCGACTGGTAGAACGCGACCAGATCCTTCAGCTCGCTTTCGGTGAAGTTTGCGGTGTACAGCTTGACCATCTCGGGCTTGAGCTTGTTCCAGCCAATGGCTTGGTCCAGAGCGGTGTTGGCCTTGGCCTGATAGGTTTCAAGCAGGGCTTTCTTCGATGCAGGTGCCTTGGTTTCAGCGAAACGCTGAGCGAACATCTGCTGAACCTGAGCGTAGACCGGAGCGCCCAGGCGATCGGCGTTGGCAAGCTTCAGGAACGTTTCGGCGCTCGCGTTGTGACTGGCGGTGTCGGCGAAGACCTGGCCGCTGGCACAGACCAGGGCTACCGCGGTACAAATGGCACGAAGACGGGTCATCGAGTTTCCTTATCTAGCAAACGAGGCATTACCCCAGGGCCGACCATTCTGCGCTTATCTGGGCTTTTGGCTCAACCCCCGGTTCACCCAGCGGTTAAAAAGCACTGCGCGGGAACCCTGTGGGCATATGGACACCTAACCCTGCAACGCACTTAAAGGAGTAAGACCAGTGAGCCGCACCGAAACCGATAGCATTGGCCCGATCGAAGTCCCCGAAGATGCCTACTGGGGCGCGCAGACCCAACGCTCACTGATCAATTTTGCGATTGGCGACCAGCGAATGCCGCTGCCCGTCCTGCACGCACTGACCCTGATCAAGAAAGCTGCCGCACGGGTCAACGATCGAAATGGCGACTTGCCTGCCGATATCGCCCGCCTGATCGAACAGGCCGCCGACGAAGTGCTCGACGGTCAGCATGACGCGCAATTTCCGCTGGTGGTCTGGCAGACCGGCAGTGGCACACAGAGCAACATGAACGTCAACGAAGTGATCGCAGGCCGCGCCAACGAACTGGCTGGCCAGGGGCGTGGCGGCAAGTCACCGGTTCACCCCAACGATCATGTCAACCGCTCGCAAAGCTCCAACGACTGCTTCCCGACGGCCATGCACATTGCCACTGCCCAGGCGGTCAAGGCGCAGCTGCTGCCGGCCATCGCCGAACTGTCCAGCGGGCTGGCCGAACAGGCCGCGCGGCACATGAAGCTGGTCAAGACCGGGCGCACACACATGATGGACGCGACGCCGATCACCTTCGGCCAGGAGCTGTCCGGGTTTGTCGCGCAACTCGATTACGCGGAAAAAGCCATTCGCGCCGCCCTGCCCGCCGTCTACGAGCTGGCTCAGGGCGGGACGGCAGTCGGCACCGGGCTCAATGCGCCCAAAGGCTTTGCCGAGGCCATTGCCGCAGAACTGGCGGCCCTGTCCGGACTGCCATTCGTCACCGCACCCAACAAGTTCGCCGCGCTGGCCGGTCACGAGCCACTTGCAGCGCTGTCCGGCGCACTGAAGACGCTGGCCGGCACACTGATGAAAATTGCCAACGACCTGCGTCTGCTGGGCTCAGGCCCGCGTGCCGGTCTGGCAGAAGTCAGACTGCCTGCCAATGAGCCCGGCAGTTCGATCATGCCCGGCAAGGTCAACCCGACCCAGTGCGAGGCCTTGTCGATGCTCGCCTGCCAGGTCATGGGCAACGACGTGACCATCGGTTTCGCCGCCAGTCAGGGCCACCTGCAACTGAACGTGTACAAGCCGGTGATCATCCATAACGTTCTGCAGTCGATTCGCCTCTTGGCCGACGGCTGCAGCAATTTCAACGAACACTGCATCGCGGGCATGGAGCCGGATGGCGAAAAAATGGCCGAACACCTGGAGCGCGGCCTGATGCTGGTCACCGCACTCAATCCGCATATCGGCTATGACAAGTCGGCGCAGATTGCCAAGAAAGCCTACACCGAAGGTCTGACCCTGCGCGAAGCGGCATTGGCGCTGGGTTACCTGACCGATAAAGAGTTTGATGCCTGGGTGCGGCCGGACAAAATGCTCGAGGCAGGCAGTAATGGCTGATGCCAGAAGCGGCGCAACGCCACTGGAAGGCAATGGCAAACGAATCCTGATGGTCTACGGCACGCCGAAGGCCATCAGTTTCTGCCACGCCCTGGGTGACGCCTACGCGCAAACGGCGCGTGGCGAAGGGCATGTGGTGCGGGTCATCAAGCTGGGCGAACTGGACTTCGATCCGATTCTGCATAACGGCTACGATCAGACTCAGACACTTGAGCCCGACCTGCTCGAAGCCCAGCGCCAGATTCACTGGGCCGAGCATCTGGTCTTCGTCTATCCGGTCTGGTGGGGCGGCTTGCCGGCGTTGTTGACGGGCTTTTTCGACCGGGTGTTGACGCCCGGTTTTGCGTTCAAGGTCCACGGCCGCAAGCACTCATCCAATGAACTGCTTCGCGGCCGGACAGCTGAGCTGCTGGTCGCCATGGACACGCCGCCGCGCTACTTTCACTGGATCTACGGCGCGCCGGCTCACCGCCAGATGGTAAGGACCATACTCGGCTTTTGCGGGATAAAGACCAAACGCCTGACCGAGTTTGCTCCGGTACACAGCGCCAGCGAACAGCAGCGCCAGGAATGGATTATTCAGGCGCAGGGGCTGGGCAGACGCTGATCTGCCCCGCCACCCGCCAGTCAGGCCTGCGCCAGCCGGGCCTTGCGTGCCCTGAGGCCGGCGACCAGCGAAGGGCCAAGCGCAGTCAGCGCCGACCCGGCCACCACCAGCAGCGCACCGCCATAACCCAGCACGTTCAACTCTTCAGCCTGCACGTAATCCGGCCACAGCCAGGCGGCAGCCGCCACGGCGGTCAGCGTGACCAGAGGCGTCAGCGCAAGCGTCGCACTGACCCGCGAGGCCTCCCAGTGCGCCAGCGCTTCGGCAAAGGCGCCGTAGGCCACCAGCGTGTTCAGACAGCAGGCCAACAGCAGCCAGCCCTGCATCGGGCTCAACAGCAATGCCTCGGCAGGGTGCGCCCACGGCGTGAGCAACAGGGCGCAAAACAGGTAGATCACCATCATCACCTGCAGCGAATTCCATACCGTCAGAAGCTGCTTCTGACTCAGCCCGTAGAACGTCCAGATGGTCGAGGCCAGGAGCACTACCAGCACGCCCAGGGTGTAGTCGCCCAACGAGGTGAAAAGCTCCACCAGACGCTGATTGAAAAAGAATCCGAAGCCCACCAGCAGCACCATCAGGCCGATGCCCTGCCCCAGACTGAAACGCTCCTTGAACAGAAAGATGCTGCTGATCAGCAGAAAAATCGGACCGACCTGAACCAGCAATTGCGTGGTGCCCGGGCTCAGCAGGCGCAAGCCAATGAGGTACAGCACATAGTTGCCGACCAGACCGAACACGGCCAGCCCGACCAGCACCCTGCCCTTGCGCCCCAGCACCTTGAAGCTGGGCAGGCGCTTGACCGAGGCCAGCCAGATGAACAACAGCGCCCCGGACACAGCCAGGCGGAACCAGGTCACGGTCACCGGATCCATCACCTGCAGCACCTGCTTGAGCTTGATCGGCAAAATGCCCCACAGCAGTGCGGTCAACAGTGACAGGCAGAGGCCATAGACCCAACGACCAGACGAGATGTGCATTGCAACTTCCGCGAGAGATAGAACAGAACACCCATTCTAGGCGCTGATCGGCAAAGCAACAGTTACAGCTGGATGCAGTTAACGACGCGAATTGTGTTCCTTACCCCTGGCCGCCGTGGTTGCGCTGGTAGGTCTCACTGCCCATGGCCTGAATCTGACCTTCGATCAACGCATCGAACGGCTTGAGCAACGCCTCGAACGAGGCAGGTGCTTCCAGCGTCTGCAAGGTGTGCACGATGGCCTCGAGCGTCGACAAGGCATCAGGGCCCGGCGCCTTGCGCAAGCGATAACGCGAAACAGGCGCGGCGCCCGGCGTCACCCTTGGCAGCTCGGCGAGCAAAGGGTTGAGGTGCAGCAATTTGCGCGCCTTGCGCCAAGTGCCATCCGGCACGACCAGCAGCATGGGCAGCGAATCCTGTGCATAAGAAGTCAACGTCTGCGCAGTGTCCCCCGGAAACAGCAATCGCGCTTGATAGCCAGGCGGATTCAAAAGCGCTTGCAGATCGTCGAACACTTCGCCCACCAACAACTGCGCATTGACCAGACCGAGCGAGGCCAGTCGGGCGGTGTTCAAGGCATGACCGACTTCATCCGGATGCTGCAGGATCAACACCCGCGTGCGGCTGTCCAACTGCGGAATCAGGGCGCACAGACAATGCGTGGCAGGACGCAGGCAACGTTCACAACGGGCACGGGGCATCGATGGGTACTCGATCAATCTCACATGGTCAAAAAGGCTGCGCTGCGCGACGAATCAGCGTTGCCGCAAACCGCCTGTCGAACAGCCGTGCATTTTAAACAAATCAGCACCGCAACGGCGCGGCAATCCACAGCCGCAACGGCGATTTGAGCTAGCCTCATGGGTCTGGGCTGGAGAAATGAAGTACGCCTGCTGTATCTGACAAGATCCACATCAGGGGCTTTCATGAATCGCGAAGAGATCAGGCAAAAGGTGTTCGACGCCCTAGGCATCATTCTAGTAGACAAGAGCGCCATTCAGGATGACGCCACCTTCGTCGATCTGACCCTTGATGACGATGATATCGAGCTGTTTTTCCTCGCACTGGAGGAAGCCTTCGATTTCACCCTCCCTGAAGCCATCAGAACACAGGCAATCACCAGACCAGAGCAGTTTGCGCTGCACAGGATCATCGAGCTGATTTTTTTATTGCAGGAGGCGAAAAAGGGATCAGCAAAGCCGGGGGAAGAGACAGGACACCAGCATTGAACGCCAGCCCTTGTATCGGGACGCCCTGTGCGCCCCGACGAAACTCAACATGCGCATTACCCTGTGGCCAGGGTCAGGCGAGAAGCTTACCGGCGTTGGCGGCGACGATCATCGTCGGCACGAACCGGAATGGGTTGCAGTTTTGGGCGTTCTATCAAACCCAATGCAACGCCTACATCGTGGAGCCATTCTTGCAGTTTGCTATTCATAGAGCCCCCTTGAGGGAAATACTCGGCAGTCGATCCGTACTCATCACTCACTAGAGATCATAGAAGCAAATGAACTGTTAGCCGAGTGCAACGGGAAACAATTTTCCCGATGGAGTCAATGTGACATTTGTGCAGCGTAGCTTCTAGTCTTTGCGACGGACGGCCTGTTACTGAACATTACGCCGGGCAGTCGTACGGCTCAGTCAGGCGGGCTGATCAGGCCATCATTATCGGTCATCGCCCGCTCCAGCAAATCGGCAGGCAGACTCTTGCTCGCGCGCGCGCCCAGCAGTTTGAGTTGTTCGCTGCGGCTGATCAGGTTGCCGCGCCCTTCCGTCAGCTTGTTGCGCGCCGCCGAATAGGCCTTGTCCAGCTGTTGCAGGCGGTTGCCGACCTCATCCAGATCCTGAATGAACAACACGAACTTGTCGTACAGCCAGCCTGCCCGCTCAGCGATCTCACGGGCGTTCTGGCTCTGACGCTCCTGCTTCCACAGGCTGTCAATCACCCGCAAGGTAGCCAGCAGGGTCGTAGGGCTGACAATCACGATGTTGCGGTCGAAGGCTTCCTGGAACAAATTCGGCTCGGCCTGCAGGGCGGCGGAAAAGGCGGCCTCGATAGGCACGAAAAGCAGAACGAAATCCAGACTGTGAAGCCCCTCGAGACGCTTGTAATCCTTGCCCGACAAGCCTTTGACATGGTTACGCAACGACAGTACGTGCTGCTTCAGCGCAGCCTGACCAATGACTTCATCATCGGCAGACACATATTGCTGGTAGGCCGTCAGGCTGACCTTGGCGTCGACCACCACCTGTTTGTCGCCCGGCAACATGATCAACACGTCAGGCTGAAAGCGTTCGCCGTCCGGCCCCTTGAGGCTGATTTGCGTCTGATACTCACGACCCTTTTCAAGCCCGGCATGCTCGAGCACACGCTCCAGGATCAGCTCGCCCCAGTTGCCCTGGGTCTTCTGCCCCTTCAAGGCGCGTGTCAGGTTGGTCGCCTCATCACTCAAACGCTGATTCAACTGCTGCAGACGCTCCAGCTCCTTGGCCAGGGAAAAGCGTTCGCGCGCTTCGTTCTGGTAACTTTCCTCGACACGCTTTTCGAACGACTGGATACGCTCCTTGAGCGGCGTGAGCAATTGGCCCAACTGCTGCTGGCTGGTTTCGGCGAAGCGCTGCTCGCGCTCATCGAAAATCTTGCCCGCCAATTCGGCGAACTGTGCACGCAGCTCATCACGGGAACCCTGCAGATCGTTCAGGCGCTGCTGATGGCCATCCTGCTGTTCACGCAGCTCAGCGTTAAGCGCCGCACACTGCGCATCAAGACGACGCAGTTCTGCCTCTCTGGCGGCACGCTCATGATTCCAGTCCTGGGCCGTTTCGCGCGCGTTATCGCTTTCCTGACGCAGCAACTCGACCTCGCGGCGTAACGCGGCAAGATCAGCCTGCTTGGCCGCATTGGCCTGACTGAGGTCGCTGACCTCGTCACGACACGCATCCAACTGGGCATTGAGACCTTCCTGCGCCATTTGCGCCATGCTCAGACGCTCATCGAGCAGCGCGCTCTCGGCCTGACGAGCGGCCAGACGGCGCTGCAGATGCCAGAGCAGAGCCAGCAAGGGCAGCGCTGCTGCGGCGAGCCCCAGTAACAGGCTGTTCAGGTCCAGTGCCATAAAGACTCCATGCGGGCTGAATAATAACGGCCAGCGGCAGTTTGGGTAGGGCGTGCGGATAGTGCAGCAGAAACACCGTCTCGGGCGAGACGAAATCAACAGGCGGGCATAAATCGGGGGAACGGATTGTACGCGTTTTCAGCGCAGCGCACAGCCCCTATTAGGGGGACATTTTCCTCGGGACAATCCACAGAAGCTGTGGATAACTCAGTGGACAACCCCCCTTTAACTTGCGCAAACGCAAGCAGCATGGGGCCTGCGCTCAAACTGACGATTTTTTCACCAGCTAAAAAAAACGATGTTTTTCATTGACTTAATAATTCACCATCATAAATCAAACCCTTAGCTTCGCTTGTGACAGTGATGTGGCAGCTTGTGCCGCTAATGTGCACAACTCCTCATCAAGGCCGTTTTTGGTCATTTCATGCATCATATTTTGCGTTCCCGAACGCATCGCATTCTCAATGAATACAAGGCTTTCAGCAGGTTTTCAGGTGCTGGACCGACATGACTGACGACCCATTTCGCGCATTATTCAGGGCAATGAAAGCGACGCAGGCGACAAATTGCACAAGTTGCGGTCCAAGCACTGGCAAAAATGCACCTCACTCTAATTTACCAACGATTCAGTGAAGGGACCCATGAAGGAGATCGCCAAGTTCTTCCTGCTGTTGTTGGCCGTTTGCCTCGTCGCCCTGGCAGTCAGTATCGTCCTGCCACCCCCGGACGGCGGCGTGTTCGCCTACAGCGTGCTGCTGTCAGCGATCGCCCTGATGCTGATCATCTGCGGTGACCTGAGCAACGGGCGTATCAACGCGACAGGCGATATCATGCGCGCCATCGAAAGCCGCAGGTCGCTGCGGCTTACCGTCGCCGCCTATCTGCTGGGCTGCTCGATGGTGGCGTCAGTCACCGTACTGATTTATCGGCTGGCCGGACACTGGTGAAGATTTGTTCACTGCCACTTGCAATGTTCTGATGGGGCGAGTAATATCGCCGCCGTTAGTACCAAGCTGAAAATCAATTCCGGTCGACAAGTCCCCCGACAGACACTCCTCCATGCGACGAGAATGTTGGCAACAAGGGATCGACCACCTCGATGGTTTCCAGACATGAACCTTTCGCGCTGATTCACCATTTGGGGTGACAGTGCAGTCATGGCTCTCATGCTCTGCTTCAACCAGCCTGCAATTGATCAGGATCTTCACCCGGAGCGTAGAACCTTTGCTCCTGTTGTGTTGCCTGCCCTCCTAAGTACCTACCGGTCAGCCAGAGCGCCATACGATAAAGCGCGCTTCAACTGCCTGTCTTTGTTCCAGTCAGGTTCTCCGCCCAGCCAGGCTTTTGTATCAAATGTCGGCCCGCGTTTACTGGAATCTTTATTTTTGCACGGTATTGTTCCGTGTTGCTTCAGGAAACACCTTGAATATGAATACTCAGACTCAACATGCAATTCACACATTGACCAACGCTTTTGCCCCGATGAACTGCCTGATCATGGCCGCTCGCAAAGGCTGCTTCAGTTTCACCATCGTCAATGAACACGGCATCGCCCGCCACAGCGAACGCCTGTACCCCGATCAGTACGCCAGCGCCGAACCGCTGCAGGCCGTGATCGAGCGTACCCGTCAGGCCCTCATCGCCTGACGAAAACGCTGCACCGCAAGCCGAAAGCCCCGCACTGCAAAGGCGGGGCTTTTTTATGCGCGCTTTATAACGGCGGCATTACGCAAGGATAAGGCTCTGGGCCTGCGCTAATTCGCAGGTCCTACTCCTGCGGCGGGATTGTCCTACAAGAATAGCTCTAAATCGGGCTCCTCAGCCTATAGCGCGCCATCGAAAATGTTGGTAATTTTCGAGCGGTGAACAACAAGGAGTTCTAATAATGAAAATAATGACAAAAGCACTGAACCGGACAACGCTTGGACTCGCACTGGGTCTGGCTTCTTCTCAACTGCTCGCTGCCGGCTTTGCCCTCAACGAACAAAGCATCAGCGGCATGGGCACCGGCTTTGCAGGTCGCTCCTCGTCAGCCGATGACGCAAGCACCGTATTCGGCAACCCTGCCGGTATGTCCCGCATCAAACGCGAACAAATCAGCGTCGGTGCAGCTGCCGTGATCGCCAAGACCGATATCGACAATGGTCGTGGCACATTTGGCGGCAGCAACGACGGCGATATGGTTCCGGTGGTCGGCGTACCCATGGGCTATTACGTCAAACCAATCGATGATCACTGGGCATTTGGTCTGGGCGTGTACGTACCGTTCGGCCTGGTCACCGATTACGAAAAAGGCTTCGCTGGCCGCTACTGGGGTGACAAGAGTCACGTCCAGGTCGTGACCTTCCAGCCGACCGTCAGCTATGCATTCAACGACAAGGTGTCCATCGGTTTCGGCCCGACGATCAACCGTATCGACGGTGAACTGACCTCGGCAACATTGAACGCCGCAACACCGGGCCGTAACGACGGCAAAGTGAAGATCGAAGGCGATGACACCGCAATCGGCTTCAATGCCGGTATTTTGGTGCAGGCTACCGACACCACTCGCCTGGGCCTGACTTACCACTCCAAGGTCGATTACAAGCTCAAGGGCAAGACCAAGATCGAAGGTTCGGGTTTCGGTCCTTTCGGCGGCCAGAAGTATGACGCTTCGCTGGATATCTCCACACCCGAGTCCGTGGACTTCTCCATCACCCAGCAGATCGACGAAAACTGGACGGTCTATGCCGGCAGCACCTGGACTCGCTGGAGCCGCCTGCAAGACATCACCGTCAACAACGATGGCGTCCCTGCCTTACTGGGCGGTTCTGCCGGCCCAATCGGCACCATTACTGAAGAGCAGAACTGGCACGACACCTGGGCGCACGCCATCGGCGCCTCGTACAAGGTCAATAAAGAGTGGACGCTGCGCACCGGTTTCTCCGTTGATCAGTCGCCGACCAACAACGTCAACCGCTCCCCACGCATCCCGACCGGCGATCGCAAGATCATCAGCTTCGGTGCAGGCTGGAGCCCGACCGACGACCTGACCATCGACGTGGCGTACTCGTACCTGCGTGAAGACGAAACCAAGATCCGCGATTCCAGCGCGACCAAAGGTTCGTACAGCGCCGACTACCGTAACACCGCTCACGGCCTGGGCACTTCGGTTACCTATCGCTTCTGATAAGCAACTGCCAGGCTGAAAAAAAGCCCGCAACCCGTAATGGTTGCGGGCTTTTTAATTGGGCGCCTTGAGCTCTCAGACCTGCATTGATTGACTAGCGTGCAGATACTCCGCGTCATTAGCTGACTATCGTGCCAATGCTCCGCGCCATTGATTGACTATCGTGCCGATGCTCCGCGTCGGCATGCAGTTCTGGACGCTCTGCGTCCTCTATGTGGCGCTCTGCGTCACACAAGGGTTCTGCGATGCCAGGTCGATTCAGACAAGACTCAAGCCGCCCTTTTTTGCCCCCTAAGGCTTAGACGCAATCGCCTTCTCAATGGCTGCGATCAGCTCCGGATCATCCGGCTTGGTCATGCTGGAAAAGTTGGCGATGACCTTGCCCTGACGATCGACCACGTACTTGTAAAAGTTCCAGCGCGGCGCACTGCTCTGCTCGGCCAGCACCTTGAACAAATGGGTCGCATCGTCGCCGCGCACGGCCTGCGGCTCGGTCATGGTGAAAGTCACGCCATAGTTGACGTAACAGACCTTGGCGGTCTCCTCACCATCCTTGGCTTCCTGTTTGAAGTCATTGGACGGCACGCCCAACACCTCCAGCCCCTGCCCCTTGTAGCGCTAACTCAGCGCTTCAAGGCCTTTGAACTGCGGGGCGAAGCCGCAGAAACTGGCAGTATTGACCACCACCAGCGGCTTGCCGGCGAAGCGCTTGCACAGGTCGATGTTTTCCTTGGCGCGCAGCTTGGGCAACTCGCCTTGCAGCAACGGCGGGCAGTCGGCAGCCATGGCAGCACCGCTCATGGCCAGCAGCAAAAGAGGGATCGAAAAAAAGCGAAGTTTCATCATGGCGGCCCTGGATATTGTTGTCTTCTGCCGACACGCTACCGCATGCCGGAGCGTCTGCCTAGCAAGCGCCCATTCCCAGTTGCAATGCGGCCAGCCCGACATGCTGCCAGGCCCACAAGAGCAATCCCAGCACCACCGCGCCCACCAGCAGCGCCGCCAGCAACGGCCAGCGCCGACTCATGCCAGACTGCCCTGCGCCTGCAAGCGTGCCACCGGGCGCTCGCGCACCGGCCAGTTGAGTGCCGCAGCGAGCAGACTCAGGAGTATCGAGACTTGCCAGATCAGGTCGTAGCTGCCGGTACGGTCATATACCAGCCCGCCCAGCCAGCCACCGAGGAAGGCGCCTAACTGGTGAAACAAAAAGACAATGCCGCCCAGCATCGACAGGTTGCGCACACCGAACAGTGTCGCGACCGTACCGTTGGTCAGCGGCACGGTGGACAGCCACAGCAAGCCCATCGCCACGCCGAACAGATACGCCGTGGTCTGGCTCAAGGGTATCCACAGAAACAATACGATTACTACCGCGCGCAACAGGTAAAGCACGGTCAGCAGCCGGGGCTTGGACATGCGCCCGCCCAGCCAGCCTGCGGTGTAGGTGCCGAAGATATTGAACAGGCCGATCAGGGCCAGCACTGTAGTGCCGACCTTGGCGGGCAGGTGCTGATCCACCAGATACGCCGGTAAGTGCACGCCAATGAATACCACTTGAAAGCCGCAGACGAAGAACCCCAGTGCCAGCAGCCAGAACCCCGAATGCGAGCACGCTTCACGCAGCGCCTCGCCGAGGGTCAGCTCGACGCCGGTGGATACGCTCGGCGCATCCTTGAGCATGCCCACCAGAGGCAGGATCAACGCCGCCATCACGCCCAGCACCAGCAAGGCGCCGGACCAGCCCAGCCAGCTGATCAGGCCCAATGTACCGGGCAGCATGGCGAACTGACCGAATGAGCCGGCTGCGCTGGCGATACCCATGCCCATACTGCGTTTTTCCGCAGGCAGCGCACGCCCCACGACCCCCAGGATGACCGAAAACGATGTGCCGGACAGACCGATACCGATCAGCAGACCGGCGCTCAATGAAAGGCTGAGGGAAGAATCGGCGGTACTCATGCACAACAGACCTGCGGCATACAGCACACCGCCGACGAAGACGACTTTCGCCGCCCCGAATCGATCTGCCAGCGCCCCGGCGAAGGGCTGTGCCAGGCCCCACATCAGATTCTGCAGAGCGATGGCAAAGGCAAAGACTTCGCGTCCCCAGCCAAACTCGGCGCTCATGGGCGCCAGAAACAGACCGAAGCCGTGCCGCGTACCCAACGAAAGCGCAAGAATCAGCGCACTCCCCAGCAGAACCCAGCCACTGGTACGCCAGATCGATGTCATGGTTGAGCTCCCTGCGCTGTGTGTTACATGGTTTTACCCGCGATTGGCGAAGCTACGCGCTGCCGGTAAAAGCTGTCAACAAAGCGTTGCGCAGGGTCTCAAAGCAGCGCCAGCGTCAGCAGCACCGCCAACTCCAGCAGCTCGAGCAATGCCCCGGCTGTATCACCGGTGCATCCGCCCAGACGGCGCATCATCAGTTGCCGCAGCCAGAAGAAACAGACGGCGCAGACCAGCAATACGGCTACCCCCGACCAGCCGGCGAGCAGCACGCACGCAATGGCGGTGGCGAGCAAAACCTTGCGTCCAGGGCCGCGCGGCAGGTGATCGGCCAACGCCTGCCCCAGCCCGCCGGAACGCACATACGGCGTCCCCAGAAACAGCCCAAGCATGGCCGCGCGCCCGATCACCGGTGCCAACAGCAGCCAGACGCTGGCATGGCTCTCGATCAGCGCCAGAATCGCAGCAAACTTGAGCAGCAGCACCAGGACCAGCGTGACCACGGCGATAGGCCCGCTGCGTGGGTCTTTCATGATCTTCAAGGTGCGTTCACGGTCACCGAAGCCGCCCAGCCAGGCGTCAGCACTGTCGGCCAGACCGTCCAGATGCAGGCCGCCGCTGAGCAACACCCAGGCAGTGAGTACCAGCGCGGCGTGCAGCATCAGCGGCGCACCACTGAGCAGCGTGTTGAAGCCCAGCAGCAGCGTGCCGAACACCGCCCCCACCAACGGGTAAAACAGCAAGGAACGCCCCAGCTCTTCAGGGCGCGGCATGCCAGGCAGTCTGATCGGCAGGCTGCCGAGAAATTGCAGGGCGATCCAGAACGGCAGCATCTCAGACCTCCGTGAGTACGCGATCAGCAGCGACCTGAATCGACAACAGCGCGCCATGCCCGACCACCACCTGCAACAGTTGCTCACGCGGCAGGCCACGCGCCTGCGCCAACAGCAGGCGCATGACACCGCCATGACTGACCAGCAACACGCGCTCACCGGCATAAGCCTGATGCAGACGCTCAACGGCACTCAATACCCGGTTCGAGAAATCCACTACCGGCTCGCCATTGGGAGGTGTGAAGGCATAAGGATCCGCCCAGAACAGACCCAGGCCCTCAGCATCGGTTTCCATGAGTTGCGCAGGGCTGTGCCCTTCCCAGTCGCCGAAATGCAGCTCCTGCAAGCCGGGCTCCAGGTGCAGGGGCAACGACAAGCGCTGCGCCAGCTCTTCGGAGAAACGTGCGCAACGTTGCAGCGGCGAGCTGACAATCCGCGTCCACGGTCCGCCACCGGCCACTGCCGCACGCATCTGCTGCCAGCCAGGCTCGGTCAGGGCGTCGTCGATGCTGCCGCGCAGGCCGCCGCCCCGTTCGGTTTCGCCGTGACGCAACAAGTCCAGGTGCAAGGTCATGCGGGGCGGTCCGCCACAGCCGCTTCGGCAAATGTCGCCATGCCGTTGTGCAGCTCGCACGCCAGGCGCACCAGCGGTACTGCCAGTGCGGCACCACTGCCCTCGCCCAGACGCAAACCGAGGTCCAGCAACGGTTCGGCCTGCAGCGTTTCCAGCAGATGCCGATGGCCCGGTTCGGCGCCCCGATGACCGAACAGCAGCCAGTTGCGGCAGGAAGGGTTCAGGCGTACCGCCACCAGCGCGGCCACGCTGCAAATGAAACCGTCGACCAGTACCGCAATTCCTTCCTGCGCGCAGGCCAGGTACGCACCGGCCAGTGCGGCGATTTCGAAGCCGCCCAGGCAGAACAGGCTGTTTAACGGGTCACCGGCCTGCTCGGCGTGCAAGGCCAGTGCGCGCTCAATGACGCGCGTCTTGTGCTGAATACCCTCGGCGTTCAGCCCGGTGCCCGGCCCGACCAGCAATGGCGCGGCGCACTCCAGCAGCGAGCAGGCGACTGCGCTGGCGGCTGTGGTGTTGCCGATGCCCATCTCGCCACCGATGAACAGTTCAGTGCCGACAGCCTTGGCGCGCAATACGCTGTCACGCCCGGCCTGCAGGGCGGCGAGTCCCTGCTCGACACTCATGGCCGGCCCCTGTACAAAATTGGCGGTGCCCGCGCCAATGCGCAGATGGCGCACCCCGGGCAGGTCCATTGGCGACACGGTGCCCAGATCGACCACGTCCAGTTGTGCGGAGAGCTGACGCGCCAGCACGCTGATCGCGGCGCCGCCATTGACGAAGTTGTGCAGCATCTGCCCGGTGACTTCCTGTGGGTACGCCGACACGCCCTCTGCGACGACCCCATGATCAGCGGCAAAAATCGCGATCCACAGTTGATCGACGGCCGGACGCTCACGTCCCTGCAGACCGGCCAGTTGCACCGCCAGGCGCTCCAGTTGCGCCAGTGATCCGGCGGGTTTGGTCAGTTGCTGCTGACGGGCCAGTGCCGCCTCGCGCATCGGCACATCAATAGCCTGTGCAGGCTTGAGCCACCAGGAATTACTCATAGCGCGGTTCCTTTCAACGTCAGGGGCAAGCCGGCAACGGTCAACACGACACGCTGGCAACGCTCGGCCAGCGCCTGATGCAACAGGCCGGCTTCATCGACATAGCGACGGGTCAGTTCGCCGAGCGGCACGACGCCAAGCCCGGTTTCGTTGCTGACAAAAATGATTTCACCCGGCAGCCCGGCGAGGCTGTCGAGCAGGGATTCACGTTCTTGAAGCAAGCGCTCGGGGTTGTCGAGCATCAGCAGATTGGTCAGCCAGAGAGTCAGGCAATCGACCAGCAGGCAGCAATCGGGCGCCGCCTTTTCGCGCAGCACCCGCGCCAGCTCGATCGGTTCTTCGACCAATCCCCAGTGCTCGGGACGGCGTGCGCGATGGCTGGCAACACGCTGATTCATTTCGCCGTCCAGCGGCTGACTGGTAGCGATGTAGGTCACCTTCAGCGCACTGTCGGCGGCCAGTTTTTCCGCCAGGCGACTCTTGCCGGAACGCGCGCCGCCGAGGATCAATTGCAGCATTCAGTTCGCCTCCAGGCCACACAGTTCGCGAAGCAATGGGCCGTCCAGATGCTTTTCCACCAGGTCCGCCAGACGTTCGATGTCACGCTCGCGCAGGGCGTGATAATCGACGGACTGCACGTTCGCCAACCCCGCCCAGCGCAGCAACGCGCTACACGCAGCAGGTGATTCGAACAGGCCGTGCAGGTAAGTCCCCAGCACCTGCCCGTCGGCACTCTGCGCGCCATCGCAACGCCCATCGTCCAGTTGCACGGCAGCCTGCTCCAGCGCCGGCCCTGTCGTTACGCCGGCATGAATTTCGTAACCGCTGACCTCGGCATCTTCCAGGGTCAGACGACCGCGCACATTGCGCAGTTGCTTTTCCGCTTCCAGCACCGTGCTCATGGCCAGCAAGCCGAACCCGGCACTGGACCCGGCTGCGCCTTCCAGCCCGAGTGGATCGTGTACCTGCTCACCGAGCATTTGCAGGCCGCCGCAGATGCCCATCAGCTTGCCGCCGTAACGCAAATGCCGAGCGATGGCGGTGTCCCAGCCATTGTTGCGCAGGTAGTTCAGATCGCTGCGCACGCTCTTGGAGCCGGGCAGAATGATCAGGTCCGCAGGAGGAATCGCCTTGCCGGGGCCGATGAATTGCAGATTGACCTGAGGGTGCAGGCGCAACGGGTCGAAGTCGGTGTGATTACTGATGCGAGGCAGCACCGGGACCACCACGTTCAGCACATGCTCGACCTTGTCGGCCTGACGCTGGTCCAGGCCGTCTTCGGCCTCCAGGTGCAGATCCATCACATAGGGCAGCACGCCAACCACCGGCTTGCCGGTGCGTGCTTCCAGCCAGTCCAGGCCCGGCTGCAACAAGGCGATGTCGCCACGAAAACGGTTGATGATGAAACCCTTGACCCGCGCCTGCTCGCTGGGCGACAGCAACTCGAGCGTGCCGACCAGATGGGCGAACACCCCGCCACGATTGATGTCGGCAATCAGCAGCACCGGGCAGTCGACCGCCTCGGCAAAACCCATGTTGGCGATATCGTTGGCGCGCAGGTTGATCTCGGCCGGAGAGCCCGCGCCCTCGACCACGATCACCGGATAGCTTTCACCCAGGCGCCGATGCGATTCCAGCACCGCCTGCATGGCGATCTCTTTATAGCCGTGATACGCCACCGCGTTCATGGTGGTCACGGCGCGGCCGTGAATGATCACCTGCGCGCCGGTGTCACTGTTGGGCTTGAGCAGCACCGGGTTCATGTCGGTGTGCGGTTCGAGGTAGCACGCCTGCGCCTGCACGGCCTGTGCGCGGCCGATCTCGCCGCCGTCTGCGGTCACCGCGCTGTTGAGCGCCATGTTCTGCGGCTTGAACGGCACGACCTTGACGCCCTGGCGGGTCAGCCAGCGGCACAGGGCCGTCACCAGGGTGCTTTTGCCGGCATCGGAGGTGGTGCCTTGTACCATCAGCGTGCTCATGGGTATTCCTTGCGGTATTCAAGCAGAACATCGTGCAGCCGCAGCCAGTCGGCCTCGTCGCAGGGCAGGCCAAAACGCAGACTGGACGACTCGGGGGAATCACCCTTGAACAGGCGCAGCAGCACGCCACGCAGCGCACAAAACTCATAGAGCGTCTGCGCTTCAGGGGTCACCAGCCATTGAAACAGCGCACAGCCGCCTTGCGGGGTCAGGGCGTACTGGTCGAGCAGCGCCACCAGCCGGTCGCGGGCCTGCTCACAGCGCTCACGCTGACGCGCCTGCCCCTGCTGATCGCTGAGGCACACCTGACCGATGATCCGGGTTGGCCCACTGACCGACCAGGGGCCGATTTCCTGCGCCAGCATCCTCAACAACACCGGTTCGGCCATGACAAAACCGAGCCGGACGCCGGCCAGGCCGAAAAACTTGCCAAACGAACGCAGGACGATCAGCCCGGTGCGCCACGTCTCGGCCGCCAGGCTCACGCCCGGCGTGTTATCCATGAACGCTTCATCGACGACCAGCCAGCCACCGCGCTCGGCCAGTCGCGCATGCCACTCCAGCAGGCGCTCGGCGCTCAGGTGCAGGCCGGTCGGGTTGTTGGGGTTGACCACCACCAGCACGTCCAGGCTGTCGAGGAAGTATTCGACCTCCTGCTCACCTACCTCACGCACCACGAAACCGTTCTTGCGCCAGGCATGCGCGTGCTCTGCGTAGCAGGGCGACAGAACGCCGACCCGCCCTCCGCTGCGCACCCGCGGCAGCGCCTGAATCGCAGCCTGCGAACCGGACACCGGCAATAACCGGGTCACGCCGTAATAAGTGCAGGCCGCCGCTTCCAGACCATCGTCGGTCTCGGGCAACCGCGCCCAGGCACGCGTCGGGATCTCCGGGATGGGCCACGACCAGGGTGCGATCCCGGTGGACAGGTCCAGCCAGTCGGCCAGATGAATACCGTAATGCTGCGCCGCCGCGCGCAACCGCCCGCCGTGCTCAAGCATAAAATTCAGCCGCCACGCAGATGACCAGCAGCCATAACCACACGCCGCGCTGCACCAGTTGCCAGCCGCGATCGATCGAGTCCGCATCGGCAGGCGCACCCTCGCCCAGTTGCGGACGCTGATGCAGCTCGCCGTGATAGATCGCCGCGCCACCCAGCTCGACACCCAGCGCGCCTGCGCCAGCGGCCATCACCGGACCGGCATTCGGACTGTCCCAGGCCGGAGCCTGTGTGCGCCAGCAACGCAGCGCCAGTCGGGTCTTGCCCAGCAAGGCGTAAGTCAATGCCACAAGACGTGCGGGAATATAGTTGAGCAGATCGTCGATCTTCGCCGCAGCCCAGCCAAAACGCTCAAAGCGCTCGTTGCGATAGCCCCACATGGCGTCCAGCGTATTGCTCAGCCGGTACAGCACCACGCCGGGCGCACCGGCCACCATGAACCAGAACAGCGCAGCGAACACCGCATCGCTGCCGTTCTCCAGCACCGACTCGGTGGCTGCGCGGGCGACTTCGGTAGCGTCCAGCTCAGTGGTCTGGCGACTGACCAGATAACCGACGCGCTGACGTGCTTCGATCAGATCATCACTGCGCAGCGCTTGCGCCACCGGCTGAACGTGCTCGCCCAGGCTGCGCATGCCCAGCGCGCAATACAGCGCCAGAATCTCGAGCAGCCAGCCCACGCCAGGCAACCAGCTCAGCAGCGTGGCCAGCAACGTCAGCGGCACAACAGTGATGACCCAGGCGGTAACGCCGTGACTGCGCCAGCCACGGCCGCCACTGTTGAAACGCTGCTCGACCCGACTGGCGAAGTTGCCGAACGCCACCAGCGGATGCCATCGTTTCGGCTCACCGAGCAGCGCATCCAGCGCGACTCCGGCGACGCTCAGCAGCGCCACACTCATTGACTCACTCCCCATTGATTCTCGTACAGCAACTCATGCAGCGGACGCGCCTGCGCCCAGCCTTCCATCACCAGCATTGGCGCGGGATAAAATTCCTTGACCGGGCCCAGGCAAATGATCGCCAACGGCTTGGCGCCGTCAGGCATGCCCAGCAGTTCGGCCAGCGCCTCGGGGTCGAACAGCGACACCCAGCCCATGCCCAGGCCTTCTGCACGCGAGGCCAGCCACAGGTTCTGGATCGCGCAGGACAGCGAAGCCATGTCCATTTCCGGCAAGGTGCGCCGGCCGAAAATGTGTTGCTCACGCCCTTCCATCAGCGCGGCGACCAGCACTTCTGCACAGTCGTTGATGCCTTCGACCTTGAGCTTCATGAATTCGTCGGTGCGCTCACCCAGCGCCTCGGCGGTCCGGATACGCTCTTGCTCTACCTGCGCCTGCATCCTGCCGCGCAATAGCGGGTCGCTGATGCGGATGAAGCGCCACGGTTGCATCAGCCCGACGCTGGGGGCCTGATGCGCGGCCTCCAGCACACGTGCCAGCAGCTCGGGCGCGACCGTGCCGCCGATGAAGTGGCGCATGTCGCGACGTTCGGCGATGGCGCGGTACACCGCAGCCCGCTCTTCGGGGCTGAACGCTTGCTCGGTCATGGTTTGAACAGCGCCGCGATCGCCTGAGGGCAGGAAGGAAAATAGAAATGCACGTAGGACGCGGTCAGGCGACCCAGGCGATAGACCGCTTCTGCGCCGCGCCCGCCATTGGGGCTGACGCCACGCGCAATCGGCTGCAGCTCGGTGCTGGTCAGCGAATGGTGATAAGTGTGACCGTGCAGCGTGCCCTCGGGCAGCTCGACGGCTTGCAAGGCCAGCGCGGCCAGACGCTTCTGCATGACCGCTTCACCGGACAGCAAGCCGACCAGTTCGGCGCGCACGCCCTCGACATCGGTCAAGGCTTCGAGCAAATAGAGCATGCCGCCGCACTCGGCGAGAATCGGCTTGCCGGCAATATGGTGAGCCCTGATCGAAGCCTGCATCGTGCCATTGGCGGCCAGCGCGACGTGGTGCAGCTCCGGGTAGCCGCCTGGCAGGTACAGGCTGTCGGCGTCGGGCAGCTCGCGATCATGGATCGGCGAGAAGAAGCTCAGTTCGGCGCCCATGTTCCTCAGCAGGTCCAGGCTCGCGCCATACAGAAAGGCAAAGGCTTCGTCGCGCGCGATGGCGATGCGGATGCCGCGCAGCAGCGGCTCGACCTGCACCGGGTCGGGCGCAGTAAAGGTCACGGCCGGCGGCAAGGCCACTTCGCAGGTGCTGGCCAGCGCCGCAGCCGCCATGTCCAGACGCACGTCCAGATCATTGAGCTCACTGGCCTGGACCAGCCCCAGATGGCGGCTGGGCAATTCGAAGCCGACCTCCCGGGACAGGGCGCCGTACCAGCGCAGGCCTTCGGTCAGGCTGTTCTCCAGCAACTGCGCATGGCGTACCGTGCCGACGCGATTGGCCAGCACGCCGGCGAACGGCAGATCAGGCTGATAGCGCGCCAGGCCCAGCGCCAGTGCGCCAAACGTCTGCGCCATGGCCGTGCCGTCGATCACACCGAGTACCGGCACGCCAAAATGCCGGGCCAGGTCGGCGCTCGACGGCGTGCCATCGAACAGGCCCATGACCCCTTCGATCAGAATCAGGTCGGCCTCGTCAGCCGCTTCCCACAACAGGCGACGGCTTTCATCGGCACCGACCATCCACATGTCGAGTTGATAGACCGGCGCGCCACTGGCCCGCTCGAGAATCATCGGGTCGAGAAAGTCCGGGCCGCACTTGAACACCCGGACCTTGCGCCCCTGGTTGCGGTGCAGGCGTGCCAGTGCAGCGGTCACCGTGGTTTTGCCTTGCCCGGAGGCAGGCGCAGCGATCAGTACCGCCGGGCAATCACGCGGGGCTCTCATTGCAATGCGCTCAATGATGAAGGGTTCACAGCTCGATACCTTTCTGCGCACGAATACCGGCCTGAAACGCGTGCTTGACCACGCCGATCTCGGAAACGGTATCGGCCAGGTCGATCAATTCGGCCTTGGCACCGCGGCCAGTCACCAATACGTGCTGCATCGGCGGACGTGCCTGCAGATCGCTCAGCACCTGTTCGAGGTCGAGGTAGCCATGTTTGAGGGCGATGTTCAGTTCGTCGAGCACCACCAGACCAATGGCCGGATCGCGAAGCATTTCCTGAGACACGGCCCAGGCGGCCTCAGCGGCCGCGATGTCACGCTGGCGATCCTGGGTTTCCCAGGTGAAGCCTTCGCCCATCACGTGATAGCGCACCTGCTCGGGGAAACGGCGGAAAAACATTTCTTCGCCCGTGCTGTTGCGGCCCTTGATGAACTGCACCACACCACACTGCATGTCGTGGCCCATGGCCCGGGCGAGCATACCGAACGCCGAGCTGCTCTTGCCCTTGCCATTGCCGGTCAACACCAGCAGCAGGCCGCACTCGTTGGGCGAGCTGGCAATACGCTGGTCCATGAAGGCTTTCTTGCGCTGCATGCGCGCCAGATGGCGTTCGTCGCGTTCGGGGGATTCGTTCATCTGGGCTCTCCGCTCGGGGCAGGCGACAACAGACGGAAGGACAGCACTGGACAGCACGGCAACGCCCTGCACAGAACATCACCCTCCGTGATGTCATTGAGTGATTCAGGCCGGTCTCCGGGCTCATGAGCGGGTCACCCCGGCTGCGCGCCTTCCCATGTCGAAACACAGTGGCGTCAGGCACAGCCTTGACTCATTTACCGTTGCGGGGGCAGCGCCGGGATCGGATCTGTCGACCCACACCGGCTTCCCTGTTTCACTCTGCCAATCGAGGATTGCAGAGCACCTGAAACAAACCGCGAAGGGTAGAGGGTTGGACCGGGAGCGTCAATCGACACCGTCGCTGCGGAACGTGATTGAACCTAGCGGGTTGGCGGCGCCTCTATCAGTTACTGGACCACGCCCTTGTTAATGGAGATCGACAATGTTCAAACTCAGACCCCACTACGCAGTGTTGCTGCTGGTCGCCGGCGGCCTCGCTGCCTGCGGCGAGTCGTCGAGCCTGCAAGTCTCGGATGGAACAGGCCCCTCGCCCAAGCTGCCGGAGCCCAACAAGACGCTGATTCCGACCGTCAACATCGCCCCTGCCGTAGGCTGGGAAAAAGGCGCCAGGCCGGTCGCCGCGCCGGGCACACAAGTGGCTGCGTTCGCCGAGAACCTCGACCACCCGCGCTGGCTGTATGTGCTGCCCAACGGTGACGTGCTGGTAGCAGAAACCAATTCGCCCGCCAAACCGGATGATTCCAAAGGCATTCGCGGCTGGGTGATGGAAAAAGTCATGGGCCGCGCCGGTGCCGGTGTGCCCAGCGCCAACCGCATCACTTTGCTGCGTGACGTGGACAAGGACGGTGTGGCAGAGACCCGCACGGTTTTCCTGCAAAACCTCAATTCGCCGTTCGGCATGACCCTGGTGGGCAATAAGCTGTATGTCGCCGACACTGACCGCCTGATCAGCTTCCCGTATGAATCCGGGCAGACCTCGATCAGCGCGCAAGCGACCAAGGTCGTCGACCTGCCGGGTGGCACGCTCAATCACCACTGGACCAAGAATGTCATCGCCAGCAAGGATGGCAGTAAGCTGTACGTGACCGTGGGCTCCAACAGTAACGTGGCCGAGAACGGCATGGACAAGGAAGAAGGTCGTGCGGCGATCTGGGAAGTGGACGCGGCTACCGGTAACCACCGGATCTTCGCGTCCGGCCTGCGCAACCCCAACGGCATGGATTGGGAACCGAAGACCGGCAAACTGTGGACGGCGGTCAACGAGCGCGACGAGATCGGCAGCGATCTGGTGCCTGACTACGTGACCTCGGTGCAGGACGGCGCATTCTACGGCTGGCCTTACAGCTACTACGGCCAGCACGTCGACGAGCGCGTCAAGCCGCAGAACCCGGCACTGGTCGCCAAGGCGATTGCCCCGGATTACGCAGTCGGTCCGCACACCGCTTCGCTGGGCCTGGTGTTCGCCGACGGCAAGACACTGGCTGCACCGTTCAACGAAGGCTTGTTCATTGGCCAGCACGGCTCCTGGAACCGCAAACCGCACAGCGGCTACAAAGTGGTGTTCATTCCATTCAGCGGCGGCAAACCCAACGGCACCCCGGTCGATGTGTTGACCGGCTTCCTCAACAAGGATGAAAAAGCCATGGGTCGCCCGGTTGGCGTGGTCAATGACCAGCGCGGCGGATTGCTGGTGGCCGACGATGTCGGCAACAAGATCTGGCGCGTGACATCCGCCAAGGCTGCTCAGTAACGCCGAGCGTAGAGGTTTGACGCAGAGCGTTGCACGATAGTTGAGATCATCGTTCCCTACGCTCCAGCACTCGGCGTTACACACAAGTCCTGGAGAGCCCGGAATACGTGCCTTTCAGGGTTCTGCCCGAAGGGCGTAGGAGCGAACTTGTTCGCGAAGGCGGTGTTTCAGAAGATGCATTTTCGGCGATCATACCGGCCCTTTCGCGAACAAGTTCGCTCCTACGGCCTACGGCCAGAATCTAAAGTAACGTTGAGCGCTCCGCGTGGGCGTGGGCATGCAGTTCTGGACGCTCTTGAGTGCGCGCAGAGCAATCAGCGCGAAGCGCTTAAGGCCGATTCTGCGCCAGGCTGGACGGCTGAATCACGCGTTTGGCGTTGAGATAGGCTCTCTGCCAGTAAGGCTTGTCGAGGCTGTCGAGCTTGACCGTGCCGCCGGTGGCCGGCGCATGCACGAAGCGGCCTTCGCCGACATAGATCCCGGCGTGGGACACCTGAGAACCGCCCGATGTGGCGAAGAACACCAGATCACCTGACTGCAATTGCTCGCGACGAATATTCGGTGCGCCCATCACGATCATCTCGCGTGTGGAACGCGGCAGGGAAATGCCCGCCGCATCACGATAGACATAGCCTATAAGACCGCTGCAATCGAAACCGGAGTCAGGCGTGTTGCCGCCCCAGCGATAAGGCGTGCCAACCAGCCCCAACGCACGAAACAGCACGTCTTCGGCAGCCGGAGAAAGAATCTGGGGAGGTGCAGTGACCACCGGACGCTGAACGATCCGGGGCGCTTTGGGCGGAGGCGGCGCGCTGGCGCAGGCACCTAGCAACGCAGCAACAGAGATGACTAACAGGCGCAACGCAATCGACATAACCACAACAACCTATCCGGATGCGGCTTACGCTGCCGAGAAGCTCAAAAACGCATAAAGACCCGAAGGTCTTGTGCTGCGCGTTCTATTTATTTACGCCGCTTGGGCGCGGTCTTGACTGTAGTCGAAGTCATCGCCGTTGTCTGCGTGACTTCAGGTGTCGATTTTACTGCAACAGTACCCGGGGCCATCGCCAGAGGCCGCTTGGCCTCGATGAAGGTCTTGCTCCAGTAGGCGTCATCGAGGCTGTCGATGCGCACACCGCCGCTGCGGCGACTGCTGGAGTGGATGAACTGCCGATTACCGGCGTAAATCGCTGCGTGGCTGACCTGACCACGACCGCGAGTACTGAAGAACAGCACATCACCCGGCTGAAGCTTGTTGCGCGCTACCAGAGGTGCGTTGACGTTGATCATTTCACGCGTGGAACGTGGCAGGCTCATGCCGGCCTCTTCGCGAAACAGATAACCGATGAAGCCGCTGCAATCGAAACCCGAAGAAGTCGACGTGCCGCCGAACTTGTAGCGGGTGCCGATCAGCGACTTGCCACGCTCCAGGATGCTGTCGGCCAGGGCCGGCAGTTGGTAAGACTTGTTATCAGCGAACTGGGACAGTTCGTCTTCGGTAGCGAGCTCGTCCTGCAGGACTGCCGCGTCGGCGCGACGGGCTGCGGACTGGGCATTGGCATTGATTGCGCTCTGATAGCGTGGAACTGGCTGGGCCTGTTCCTGCTGTGCGACCGGCATATTGGCCGAGCAACCGAAGAGAAATGTAACGAGTGCGAGAGGCACGAGGGGTGCGAAGCGAACAACTTGCATGGGCACAACCGTGGCTGACTAGTTAAGATGGCGAGACTATGCCTTTTATGAAGGTGATTTGCAAATTCAATCGAACTAGATGTGACTTATGAGTTCTGCCATGACATGTGCCGCGCGGTACGGCAAAAAGACGTCCATCTGCGCGCTGTGATCCGTCGGCTGCGGATTGATTTCTGCGGTAAAACCCCCGGAAACTCTGGTGCGAATGACCGGTTCGTGAATGTAGGGGAAGCTTGCGGTGGTGCCGATACTCAACACTGCGTCATAGCCTTTAGCCAGCTGTTCATGCAGTGTTTCCAGCGCTTTTTCGGGAAGCATTTCCTGAAAAAGAACGACGGACGGTCGCAAAATGCCACTACATGCCGGGCATAAGGGGGGCAAAGGACGCTGCAAGTGCTCACTCAATTGCGAATCCTCAGCACCGCAGGATTGGCAAAACAGTGGCGAGAGTTGCCCGTGAATTTCGATCAGGCGCTCCGGCGGACTGCCTGCCGCGCGATGGTAACCGTCGACGTTCTGGGTCAGTACCCAGCACTCGGGTTTGATGCGCTGCAACTGGGCGATGGCGTAATGCGCGACATTCGGCTCGCCACCCAGGCACGCCTTGCCCAGTTCGGCGATGTATTTCCAGCACAGCTCAGGATCACGACGCAGCATGGGCCCGGACAGGGCCATTTCGATAGGCAGGCCATCGTCGGTCTTGCCATTGTAGAGCCCGCCTACACCTCGATAGGTCGGCAGCCCCGAATCGGCAGACAGCCCCGCCCCGGTGATCACCAGAATCCGTTTTGCATGGCGCAAGGCAGCCGCCGTCTGCATCAACAGCGCCTGATCTACCACCCGAGGGTCTCTTTAAGGAAGGGAATGGTCAGCTTGCGCTTTTCCTGGAGTGACGCCTGATCGAGGCGCTCGAGCAATTCGAACAACGCGCTCATGCTGCGTGTACCACGCGTCAGGATGAAATGCCCGACATCGTCGGTCAGGTGCAGGCCGCGCCGTGAAGCACGCAGTTGCAGGGCACGCAGCTTGTCCTCGTCGGACAGCCCGCGCATCTGGAACACCAGCGCCATGGTCAGGCGCGATTTCAGGTCGGGAAGCTTTACCGGCAGTTCGCGGGGCGATTTGGACGCGGCAATCAGCAGACGACGGCCGCTGTCACGCAGGCGATTGAACAGATGAAACAGCGCTTCTTCCCAGTCCGGCTTGCCGACGATCGCCTGCAGGTCGTCCAGACACACCAGTTCGTACTGCTCCAGATGATCGAACAGCTCGATGCCTTCATCTATGACTTCGGCCAGCGGCAGATACACCGCAGGCTCGCCCAACTGTTCGAAACGCAGGCAGGCAGCCTGCAGCAGGTGCGTGCGCCCTACCCCGTCCTTGCCCCACAGATAGATGAGGCTTTCGGTCCAGCCAGCGTCGGCTTCGCACAGCCGCTCGACATAGCCGAGTGCAGCGGCGTTGGCGCCTGGATAGTAATTGACGAAAGTGGCGTCATCACGCAGACGCACACTCAGGGGCAGCTGAATCGGTTTCATGCTGACTAACGGCTCATGCAAACCGTCAAGGGCCTCTGTGTAAAGAGCGCAAAGTTTATACCCGTGACGCTGGTCGCACAATGCGACAGACCTCAAGCAAAATCAAAGGTTTGCGTCAGGGTGAGTGAAGCGCCGCCCAGTACGGGGCGTTTGAAGGGGCGCATACCCTCAAGGCATGAGCCTCTTCACCGGGCGGCGAAGAGGCTTGCGTCGACCTTACAGCTCCGGATCTTCCGCGCCTGCGTAGATTTCCGAGTCCTTGTACAGATCATGCATGTGCCGCACCAGCACCATGATCACCGCCGCCACCGGCAGGGCCAGCAGAATGCCGGTAAAACCGAACAGCTCGCCACCCGCCAGAATCGCGAAAATGACCGCGACCGGGTGCAGGCCGATGCGATCACCGACCAGCAAGGGCGTCAGCACCATCCCTTCGAGGGCCTGACCGATCATGAACACCGCCACGATCCCCATCATCGGGTACAGGTCACCGCCAAACTGGAACAGCCCTGCCACCAGCGCAGAACCGATACCGATCACGAACCCCATATAAGGCACGATGGCCGCCAGACCGGCAATGACGCCGATCAGCAGGCCCAGCTCCAGTCCGACCAGCATCAGACCGGCCGCGTAGATCACGCCAAGGCCGACCATCACCAGCAACTGACCGCGTATGAACGCGCCCAATACTTCATGGCACTCGCCCGCCAGCTTGACGATTTGCGCTTCACGCTGACGCGGCAGCAGGCCGCGGATCTTGCCGGTCATGATGTCCCAGTCACGCAGCAGGTAGAAACACACCACGGGAATCAGTACCAGGTTGGTCAGCCAGCCGATCAGCGCCAGGCTGGAAGCCGTCGCCTGGGACAGCACGATAGAGACGATGTCCCCGGCCTGGCCCATATGCTCGGAGATGGCGGCCTTGATCTTGTCGAACTTCCAGAACCCGTCTGCCAGCCCGAACTTGGCCTGGACCCACGGCAACGCCGCGTGTTGCAGCCAGTCGAGAATCTGCGGCGCCAGCTCGTAGAGCCGGAATAACTGCTTGGCCAGCATCGGCACCAGAATCAGCAGTAACGCCATCAGCACCAGCGTGAACAGCCCGAACACGACTACGACGCTCAGGGTTCTGGACAGTCCGGCGCGCTCCAGGCGATCCACCAGCGGATCGCCCATATAGGCCAGTAGCAGCGCCACCAGAAAAGGAGTGAGGATCGGGTGCAACAGCACCACGAATGCGACCAGCAAGGCCAGGCCGCCGATCCAGAACCAACGCCGCATATCAGTCATCAACATCCCTCAAGCCAATGGAAAAGCGTTCTTGCCGGGTTACCAGCGGAAATAAAGTTGTGGCGCGGACGCCGGAACAATCATCGGTGCGGGCGCAGGTGCCGGAACAGCAGCGGCTCCATTGGCTGGCGCAACCGGCGCAGTCGCATCGACAGGCGCAGCAGGCGGCGTTGCGGTAGCGGCTGCTTCGGCTGCGGGCACTTCCTGCAGTTTGGCCAGCGACAACTGCGAGCGTAGCTGATCGGTGCTGCCGCTGACCTCAAACACCACTTTGTCGCCTTCGACAGAACTCAGACGCACGCCGAACGGTTCGAGTAACTGAAGCAGTTGCGCATAGCGCTCAAGCGTCATGCCCTGAACCTGGATCAGCATGCCGGTCGACGCACCGGGCTTGGCAACGAAGCGCGGCGCCAGACGCTCGCTTACCGACAGCAGCACCGCATCGGCCAGCGCCTCGGAGCTGGCACCGGTCGCGCTGCCCTGTTCACGCTGATCACCCAGCCACAAGCGCCATTTGCCCTGCCACTGACCGCCATCTTCCTTAGCATGCACAGCCAGTATCGCGTCGGCGCCATAGCGCTCGGAGGCTTCCTTGAGCGGTGCAGGGTCAGTGCCCTCCAGGGTCTTCGCATTACCGATGCCCTGCTCGCTCAAATCAGCCAGCGGCAGACGCAGCGGCAGTCCGCGGTGCTGAGCGGCCTGGCGCAAGGGTTCGGCGGCGGCCTGACCGTCGCCGACCAGATTCGAGCCTTCCACCGAATCATTCAGCCACCAGCCGAGAATCGACGGACGATTGCTGCCCCAGATCGACAGACCCGCATCGCGCAACGCGCGTTCGGTGGTTGCCGGATCGAAGTCGACCAGCAGGGTCTCCGGCGGTCCGGCCTCGTAACCGTACTGGCTGATGATCTGCTGCGGGTCCTTGCGCAGCGCGGCGATGGCCGAACCCTGCACGGCCTTGGCGTCGCCGGTCAGGCGCAGCGCCAGGGTGTCGACGGCGGCCTGCGTGGCCCGCGTGCGCTCATCGGGCGACTGGCCATTGACCGGTTCGCGAACCTGATAAAGGTTGCTGACCGTTTCGGCAAGGCTGGGAAGGCTGATCAGGGACAGACAGCCGATTAGAAGAATTCTGGAAAAACGCATGGACAGTTCCCGAACGGAAAAAAGTGAAAAGAAGCTGTTTCAGCAGGTATGCAAGTCTGGGACAGACGTGAGCCACCCATCATTCAGTTCGCGCATAAAGTACACCCTAAACGTCCAGGCTCGCACTCACAGGCCGCCGGGTTGAGTTTATTTGGTGCAACACCGCCCTGTTGTCGGCGCAAGGATGGCCCCTGATGAGCAAGCCTGATAAAATCGCGCGCCTTCGCAGACCGGCAATCGCCATGGCCCCAACATTACCACCGCATGACAGCGCGGTGCTGAACGGGCCCTAACGCAGCGGTCGATACCTCCGAATCCCCCCTAAAGGCCTGGATTTTCTATGAGCAAGCAACCCTCCCTGAGCTATAAAGACGCCGGTGTAGACATCGACGCCGGTGAAGCATTGGTCGAACGCATCAAGAGCGTCGCCAAGCGCACCAAGCGTCCGGAAGTCATGGGCGGCCTGGGAGGCTTCGGCGCCCTCTGCGAAATCCCGGCCGGCTACAAGCAACCGGTTCTGGTTTCCGGCACTGACGGCGTGGGCACCAAGCTGCGTCTGGCGCTGAACCTGAACAAGCACGACACCATCGGCATCGATCTGGTCGCCATGTGCGTCAATGACCTGGTGGTCTGTGGTGCAGAACCGCTGTTCTTCCTCGATTACTACGCCACCGGCAAGCTCAACGTCGACACCGCTGCTCAGGTCGTCACCGGCATCGGCGCCGGCTGCGAACTGGCCGGTTGCTCGCTGGTGGGTGGTGAAACCGCTGAAATGCCGGGCATGTACGAAGGCGAAGACTACGACCTGGCAGGCTTCTGCGTCGGCGTGGTGGAAAAGGCCGAGATCATCGACGGCTCGAAAGTCGCTGCCGGTGATGCCCTGCTCGCCCTGCCATCGTCCGGCCCGCACTCCAACGGCTACTCGCTGATCCGCAAGATCATCGAGGTGGCAGGTGCCGATATCGAAAACATCCAGCTGGACGGCAAACCGCTGACCGAACTGCTGATGGCACCGACCCGCATCTACGTGAAGCCGCTGCTCAAGCTGATCAAGGAAACCGGCGCGGTCAAGGCCATGGCCCACATCACCGGTGGCGGCCTGCTTGACAACATCCCACGCGTACTGCCGCAAGGCGCTCAGGCTGTGGTCGACGTCGCCAGCTGGCAGCGTCCGGCTGTGTTCGACTGGCTGCAGCAGCAAGGCAACGTTGCGGAAAACGAGATGCATCGCGTGCTGAACTGCGGCGTTGGCATGGTCATCTGCGTCGCTCAGGAGCACGTCGAAGCGGCCCTGAAAGTACTGCGTGACGCAGGCGAGCAGCCTTGGGTGATCGGCCAGATCGCCAGCGCTGCCGAAGGCGCCGCACAAGTAGAGCTGAAAAACCTCAAGGCGCATTGATGCCAGCCATCTGCGAAGTCGTGGTGCTGCTGTCCGGCACCGGCGGCAACCTGCAAGCGATGATCGACAGCTTCAAGGACGGGGCCAGCCCCGTCCGCATCCGCGCGGTGATATCCAACCGCGCAGATGCGTTCGGCCTGCAACGCGCCCAGGACGCAGGCATCGAAACCTGCGTACTGGATCACACCGCGTACGACGGCCGTGAGGCCTTCGATGCAGCGCTGATCGAACGGATCGACGCCTTTCAGCCACAGTTGGTGGTACTGGCCGGGTTCATGCGCATTCTCAGCGCAGGGTTCGTTCGCCACTATCATGGCCGTCTGCTGAATATCCACCCTTCCCTGCTGCCGCGCTACAAAGGCTTGCACACGCACAAGCGTGCGCTGGAGGCCGGCGACGCCGAGCATGGCTGCAGCGTGCATTTCGTTACCGAGGAACTCGATGGCGGCCCACTGGTCGTACAGGCAGTTATTTCGGTACAGTTGCACGACACGCCCGCAACGCTCGCGCAACGGGTCCATGTTCAAGAGCACCGTATTTACCCACTGGCCATTCGCTGGTTTGCCGAAGGCCGACTGAGCCTTGGTGAACAAGGTGCGTTACTCGATAGCCAGTTACTCCCGGCCAGCGGCCATCTGATTCGACATTAGGAGATACTATGCGTCGCGCTCTGCTCTTCGCTTTCGCTCTGCTCGCATTGCCTGCCGTACAGGCCGCAGACCTTCAACCCTTCTCCGCCAGCTACACCGCCGACTGGAAACAACTGCCCATGAGCGGCACGGCTGAACGCAGCCTGGAAGCCGGCGCAAATGGCACCTGGACCCTGAGCTTCAAGGCCTCGATGATGATCGCCAGCCTGACTGAAGTCAGCACGCTGAAGGTCGACAAGGACACCCTGCTGCCACAGACCTACAACTTCGAGCGCAGCGGCCTGGGCAAATCCAAGAAGGTCGATCTGGCGTTCGACTGGAACACCAAGTTCGTCACCGGCACCGACCGTGGCGATGCGATCAAGCTGCCGCTCAACCGTGGCATTCTCGACAAGTCCACCTATCAGCTGGCGTTGCAACATGACATCGCTGAGGGCAAGAAGAGCATGAGCTATCAGGTTGTCGACGGTGATGAAGTGGACACCTACGACTTCCGCGTGCTGGGTTCGGAAAAAGTCACCACCAAGACAGGCCAGGTCGATGCGATCAAGGTCGAGCGCGTACGTGACCCGACGCAAAGCAAGCGCACCACCGTGCTGTGGTTCGCCAAGGATTGGGATTACCTGCTGGTCCGCCTGCAACAGGTCGAAACCGACGGCAAGGAATACAACATCGTCTTGCTGGACGGCACCGTCAACGGCAAGGCCGTCAAAGGCAGCTGATTGCCCTGACCGCCCGCACCACAGAGCCCCGCTTTTCAGCGGGGCTTTTTATTGGCTGAAGGCATGCGACGCACGATAGTTACGATCATCGTTCCGCACGCTCCGGCGTGGGAATGCAGGTCTCGACGCTCTGCGTCGTCAAGAGGACGCGGAGCGTCCGGAACAGCATGCGACGCGGAGCACCGCACGATAGTTGCGATGATCGTTCCTCACGCTCCAGCGTGGGAATGCAGGTCTCGACGCTCTGCGTCGTCAAGAGGACGCGGAGCGTCCGGAAAGGCATGCGACGCGGAGCGTCGCACGATAGTTGAGGTTATCGTTCCTCACGCTCCAGCGTGGGAATGCAGGTCTCGACGCTCTGCGTCGTCAATGAGGACGCGGAGCGTCCAGAACGGCATGCGACGCAGAGCGTCGCACGATAGTTGCGATGATCGTTCCTCACGCTCTGGTGTGACCCCCGAAGGTTGGATGCAACCTTTGGAGGCGTCATGGGTAAATATACAGAGCAGGCAAAACTCGC